>OZ253535.1:0-480000 GCA_965262465.1 uncultured Pseudohongiella sp.
GTTGAGTGCGATATCTTAGTAACAGCAACAGGGTTGCAGTTGGAAGTTTTGGGCGGCGTGCAGTTTTACCAAGATGGTGAGCTAATCGATTTTCCGAAACACTTCATGTATCAAGGCATGATGTTTTCCGGTATCCCTAACTTGATTCAAACCTTTGGTTACATCAATGCGTCATGGACATTACGCGCAGATCTCAACTCGCAGTTCGTTTGTGATGCGCTGAAGAAAATGGATCGAACGAACACCAACGTATTAGTCCCAACATTGCGCGAACACGAGTTAAGTATGCCAACGCAAGACTGGGTAACTGATTTTAATCCGGGTTATTTTCAACGCGCGCTGCATCTATTTCCTAAGCAGGGCGATCATGCACCTTGGCATAATACGCAGAATTACTTGTTGGACAAAAAGTTGCTGAAGGATGGCCCAGTTGATGATGGCGTCCTGCAATTTCTGGATGGCGCAGCAAGCAGTAGCGGTGCATCAGCACCTCAAGGCGACGAGACCACAGATCGCGCCGCCTAGTTGTTAGCTCTTCACTATTCATTAGTTACAACAACGCTCTTCACTAGCTTCACTCGATTTCATCGGAGTTGGGTTGGTGTTGTAGTAGGTCGGTATTTCACTCAAGGTGTGAAAACTTTCCCAGGGAATATCGGCAGGATCTTTAGTCCAATACTTGTTTGAGTGGGCGTAGCAACACTTCGCATCTTCTTCTACTAAGCCTTCAATACCTGCCTGATCGAGACGGGTAGAAATCTCTTTCAACTGCTTTTCATCGTCGACCTGAAATCCTAAATGATTCAGGCCAGGTGGATGACCGCGACTCGAGATGGCAAAGTTGATGGCAGGTTCGTCCAACATCCACTTGGCGTAATCATCTTTTACAACAGCCGCTTCTTCAGCGAATAGGGTGTTGTAAAACTGTATGGCTTTATCGAGTTCAGTGACTGATACGTGTAGGTGTAATCGTTTCATGAGCATTCTCCTCCTGCGCACGAATTTGCATTGAAGCTTCCCTGGCAACAGTCCTCCACTAGAAATGCCAGGGTCGCGTTAATCCGATCGAAATTGGGTGAATAAATGAGGGATCGCCCCTCCCGTTGTACTTGAATCAAACCCGCCTGCTTAAGGTTTCGCAGATGGAAAGACAGGGTGGCACCAGGCAGGTCAAATGCCTCGCCAATAGCGCCAACCGGCGCGCCTTGCGGTCCACGACGGATCAGAAAGCGGAATATCTCCAGTCGGGTTTCATGGGCCAAGGCGGCCAAAGATTCTGTGGCTTCGTATATTTCCATATTTCCAATATATTGGAAATATCAATTATGAGCAAGTGTTTTTTGAGATTCACTTGCTTCTATTTATCTATCCAGTGGCGAAAGTGCCTAAGAACAAAAGCACCAGGCCTTCAAACGTCGTAGCGACAGGGGATACAAACAGCATGCAGAGCACAGTCACCACAGTTACGATGCCAACAGTAATTAGATATTTTTTCAAAGTCATCTCAATTACCCTCTTGGCGCCAGAGCGAATGCCCAGGTAGATCCGGATTCAACCGCTGCTCGAAATCCAGCGATGGATTCTGGAGTAGGGTTACCACCTGCGTATTTGCGAATCACAGATTCAGCAACTCCATTTAATTCATCACCCTCATGAATTCGGATGAGTTGTCTCTCATAACGCGTGCCATTGATTCGAACTACAGCTCGGCCGCTGCCTTCGTCGGCCTCCACCGCCCAATGTTTCCACAGCCGGCCTAACCAGTTGTCCATGTAACCAGAGACAACGTAGGCCTTACCATCAGCGTTTTCGATCCAGATTAGACGAGATGAATCTGAGTCATCTAACTCTAATTCGATAGTTTGCACGTCCGCCGTAAAGTCCCAATTAGGTTCAGGACCCTGATACAAGTCACCAGATACCAACGCACCGCCGGGAAACAAAATTGAGGGGCCGTCATCATTGCGATGATTGAATCGCAACGTTGCCATCGCTACACCAATGAACAAAGCGATAAGGCTAATGATTTGAAGGGAAAGTTTCACAATCTTCATGTCGTGTTCTCCATTTGCTGACGACAGAATACGAGTAGAGTTAAGCAATGTCCACGTTAGCGCACATTAACCAAACCCTTGTGCCAGCATTTCAGTAATCTCCCCAGCAGAAGCAGATTTACAGCCACTCATATCGGTGCCACTCCACAGCGGCATAAAATCTGTGGAACCAAATGTAGAGGTTATTTTTCGAAGTGGAGCGATTGCGTTTGCCGCAAGGGGAAACTCAGGTGCTGTTTGATTCATCGGACCTATTTCTTGCATCAATCGATTTACAATTCCTCTCGCAGGTCTGCCTGTAAAAAGGTTAGTCACTGCGGTTTCACAAGGTGGGTCACTTAAGAGCAGCTTTCGATGGGCTTTCGACGTTGTGGCTTCTCGCGCACATAAAAAGCTTGTACCAACTTGTACACCAGACGCGCCTAACTCCATACATTGCTTAACACCAGATGCATCAACGATTGCGCCTGCGGCGACCACTGGTACGTTAACTTCTGCAATAACTTGCTTCAGTAAATCTAATGTTGGTAGTTGATCGTCTAGATCGCTTGTTAAAAACATACCTCGATGACCACCGGCTTCAATTCCTTGGGCAATTACTGCATCTGCGCCATGACTCTCCAACCACTGAGCTTCATCGACGGTAGTCGCGGTTGAAATCACTTTCGCTCCCCATGCTTTAACACGACTGAGCAACTCGGGATCAGGTAGCCCAAAGTGAAAACTAACTAACTGCGGTGAAAATGGTTCAATCAGATCGGCAATGTGATCGGAGAAAGGAACTCGGGCAACTTCTTCTTTTATAGCGCTTTGTTTGATTCGGTATTTTTCAAAGTAAGGAGTCAGAAGCTTGCGCCACTCACTATCTTTCTCTGCATCTACGGTAGGTGATTGGTGACTGAAAAAATTGAGATTTATCGGTTTGTCAGTTGCGTGTTGAAGGGTTACCAGCTCCGATTGCAGCTTGTCATCGGAAAGCATGGCGCAGGGCAATGAACCTATTCCACCAGCATCAGCCACCGCCAACGCTAAACGACTATCTTGCACTCCAGCCATGGGAGCTTGAATTAGTGGATAGTCACAATCCAATTGCAAGTGCTGTTGCAGAGTAGTCATCGGTGGTAGGGTGAGTGCATGACTCGTTATGAGTAAATGACCTTACAAGAATAATGGGAGACCAGCATGAAGGCCATCAAGATCGCACTTTCAGTGTTGCTATGTGCCACTATTCCTACATTTCCCCTGATCGCTCAAGAAAACGCCGATCGGCGTCTGCTTACTGCGGAAGATTTCTTCAATATCAAACAAGTTGGTAACCCAGTTTTAAGTCCGGAAGGTGATTGGGTTGCTTATACCGTGCGTGAAACTGATTTAGCGGAGAACTCTTCAGAGACTCACATCTATATGGTTTCAACCGATGGTGAAGAAGTACTGCCAATGACCACCGTTGGTACTTCGGCAAGTAGTCCAGCCTGGAGTCCGGATGGTAAGTATCTGAGTTTTCTGGCGTCGCGTAATGACGGCGAAACTCAAGTATGGGCTTTAAATCGGCGCGGTGGTGAAGCTGTTGCGCTAACTGACATTGAGCAAGGTGTGTCTGATTACGCTTGGTCGCCCGATGCTTCGCGACTGGCTCTGATGATTACAGATGCGGATGAAGATGATGAGGATGATGAGCCTCAGCCATGGGTTATTGATCGTCTTCAATTCAAACGTGATTACGCAGGTTACTTGGATCGACTACGCACCCATCTCTATGTGCAAGATTTGGAATCGGGCGAAGTCACTCAACTCACTTCTGGTGACTACGACGACTCTCAACCAACGTGGAGTCCGGATAGTTCTTTAATTGCGTTCACCAGCAATCGAACCGATGAGCCCGACAGCAATAGCAATAGAGATATCTGGGTAGTGTCAGCCAATAGTCCGGATAAAGGTTCAACACTTTTGCAGGTGACAACCAATCCAGGATCCGATTCCTCACCTACCTGGAGTCCTGACGGCAATTACATCGCGTATGTCACAGTGACGGAGCCTGATCTCATTTGGTATGCCACCGGTCATTTAGCGGTATCGCCTGCCACCGGTGGACAAGCACGTGTGTTAACCAATCGACTAGATCGCAATGTGGGTTCACCACACTTTGCACCAAACAGTGATGACATTCTGTTTGTACTTGAAGATAGCGGTGAGCGGCATCTGGCCAGCATCGATCGTAGTGGTGAAAATTTCGAACGCTTAATCGAAGGCAACATTAGCCTAAGAGAGTTCTCATCGAATGCTGATGGCGACATTGCGACATTAATTGGAGATGCGTCACAACCGACAGAAGTGTATTTCGGTACAGGCCGAAATTTGCAGCAGCTCACCTTTACCAACCAAGCGTTCCTGGATGAAGTAGAAATTTCAGCGGTTGAGAATGTGCAGTTTGAAAGTGCAGATGGCACTGAAGTGGAAGGCTTTATCTACAAGCCCCCTGGCTTTGATCCAAGCTTTCGCTATCCAACATTGTTGCGCATTCACGGTGGGCCAGTCTCACAATATGATTTCAACTTTAATTTTGATGCACAGCTATTTGCCGCTCATGGCTACGTTGTGGTCATGACCAATCCCAGAGGGTCTTCAGGTTATGGTCAGGATTTTTCCAGACAACTGTGGGCTGCCTGGGGCGTAAAAGATTTCGAAGATGTTATGGCCGGGGTGGATTACGCAATCGATCAAGGTTACGCAGATCCAGATCGGTTAGGAGTTGGTGGTTGGTCTTATGGGGGCATTCTAACCAACTATGTCATTACCAAGAGTGACAGATTCGCAGCAGCTATTACTGGAGCGAGTGAAGTACTCTATCGCAGCAACTACGGGCACGATCATTATCAGCTGCAATGGGAGAAAGAACTCGGACTACCGTGGGAAACGCCAGAAAATTGGGAACGCATTTCCCCATTTAACGATGTCGCAAATGTAGTGTCGCCAACCCTTATCATGGGTGGGGAACACGATTGGAATGTACCGATCCTAAATTCTGAACAACTGTATCAGGCACTGAAGCGTCTCGGAGTAGAAACACAGCTTGTTGTTTATCCAAACGAACACCACGGCATTCGTCGGCCGGCATTCATATTGGATAGATATGAACGATATCTGGAGTGGTACGACCGTTTTCTAAAATAACTTGAGCGGTTTTTTCAATCTGAAACCACTGCATGGAATAGATGGCAGTGGTTTTGTCATCACGTCATAAATTCTTGAAAACCAAGCAATTGAATTTGTTTAACAATTCAGTGGTTGGTGATTTTATTATTAAGAGTCCTAACAATTGTGTCGTTATGTGACGAAAGGGGCATCGTTCATGACAGACACTCATTGGGAAAACTATCTCCATAGGATTCAGCTTTCGTATTTGCCAGTCGCCATGGCTTGCATTGGTGTGTTTTTGTTTCTTGGCACATTCCGCGATGTGGTGTTTACCAACTTTCAACCACCAATTTGGATCCTGCTGCTAAACGGTATAGGTTTAACTGCATTCATTGCGACCTATGCCTTGCTGGGAATGGAAAAACTGCAAGCCTCTTATGCCGAGATTTTCCTTTTTCTCTGCTATGCAGTTATCTGCGCGCGCCCTGCCATCATTTTTTGGTTTGACAGCACACCGGCGAGCTTAGTATTGCCTAGTGTGATGTTTGCAACCGGCTTGGTTTTTTTATCCCTGCCCTTTGTATTAGCAAGCCAGGCATTCACTATTCTTATTTACTGCGTTGCAGTACTGGAACATATCTTTGCTCCTCAATACGCTGTTACCTTGCTAGTGTCTTTGAACACTGGTGTATTAGGCATATGGTTGCAACACACTCGTCAAAAACAGATTCGACATAACTTCGAATTAGAAAATCGTGTCGAGAAACTGGAAACGATTCTTCCGATGTGTGCGAGTTGTAAACAAACTCGAGATGACGAAGGGCGCTGGATGTCTATTGAGGAATATCTGGAGTCTCAAGAAGAAGCACAAATCAGTCATGCAATTTGTCCCGGTTGTAAAGACGATCTTTATGGAGATTACTTGAACAAGTCCCCTGCTGAGCGCGCCGAAGTAGTTTCTCATTTGGCCTCTTAATCATTTGAGACCCATTCTGTAGTGTCAGAATTTCTCACCCATACGGGTCTTATACCTTAGCTTGCTTCTCTATTTGCCTTGGTCTGTGAGTGAAATCACATACAGTGAAGCTATAAACGGGCACTGTGGGAGCAACTTTGTATACTAAATACAGGCTTCTGCGTTATTGAACGGTAATTCCTTTTTTGGGAGACGTAGCATGTTCCGTTTTAATTCCCGGCTTTCTCTCAGCATTTTCGGTCTTGCATTTGCTGGCGTATTTTCTGGCTTGGCGATGAGCGCGGAATCCGATGCGCTTTCTCTCTCGTTAGAACCTTCCCAGCCTCATGCTTTTGGAGATGCTGCCTTAGACAGTGATCAGTTAACCGCACGTGTGACGATGGCGGTTGAAGCAGCAGATGTGGGCAAACAGGCGGATCTATTTCTAGTTGCACGACATCAGGGCCAATGGTTTCAGCGCACCATTTGGGGCTGGCGTGATTGGGATGGCGATATCGCCACCCTCGAACGCATGAGCTCTACTCAACTGACCGATTCAGTCGAAATGATCCTGTTTAACGAAGATCAGTTAATCGCGGGAGATTATGAAGTCTGGACTGGCTATCAAATTGATGGTGAAGAAATTCAAGCTGCGTCATCTCCAGCTACGTTTACCGTGCACGCATCTGACGAAGATGTACTCCATCCATTTCGTTCTGACGCTGCAATGGAAGATTATCTCAAGCAGGGCATGATCGGCGGGGCGTCTACTGCGTTTAACCAAGCTGCATTCCAAACCTTCAGCGTGTCGGAGAGCGCTGACTCTTCTTCATCAGCCAGCACCACTCGGGTATCTACCACCAATGTGCAAAAAACGGGAGTTGATGAAGCTGACATTATTAAGACCGATGGAGAACATCTATATGTATTGCGCAACTGCGGCTTTGAAAACTGCGTCGCAACATTTGCCCTGAACTCAGAAACGCCCTCTGCAGAAGAAGTAGGAGTCTATCAACCGCCAACGGAAATAAATGATTTCTCTTCCTCTACAGGCAGCATGTATCTAATCGAAGACAGCCCGACTGGAAACGATCTGCTGGTGACCCTGTCCGGATTCAATCCCTACGTTGCCTGGTTAGACATTTGGGGCTGGGGCAGCAATGAAGTAGAAATCGAATTTCTTGATGCCGCTGATCCCGCTAATCTCAGTTTGTCAGAGCGCATGGTGATTGAAGGCAGTTTGATATCCAGTCGCCGCATTGGCGATTCATTGTTTGTAGTCACTCGGTATTCGCCGAGTGTGGATGGTTTTGTGCCTTATGCCTTTGATGAAGAAACGCAGCAGGCTAATGAGACAGCTTTGGCTGAAGCGACCCTCACAACCTTAGTTCCCAAAGTAGATTTTCCTGATGAAGATCCGCGTGATCTGATTCAGAGTAAAGACTGTTACATCGCAACCAATTCGCTGGATGAAAACTACAACCCCAGCATTATTACCGTAACCACTATTCCGCTTGCTAGCCCGCAAGAATTTTCCAGTACCTGCTTTTTAGGTAATACCGAAACAGTATTCATGACAACCGACGCACTCTACTTGGCAACCACGCAAAACGAATATGACATATTGGCGGTTGATTCATTGTTTTATGATCCTGAACACATCACGTCCATCCACAAATTTACGTTAGAAGAAGGCGTCATTACTTATGCTGCTTCTGGTGAAGCTCGAGGTCATTTAGGCTGGGCGGAGGACAAACGTTCTTTTCGCATGGGAACCGGCGGCGAAAATGGTGAGTACCTGAATATTGCGACTTCTATAGGTTCAACCTGGAATGAAACTTCAAGCACACGACTGACCGTGCTGAAAGAAAATGGTAATCGATTAGAAACCGTCGACTTTATCGATGGCATTGGTAAACCAGGGGAGCAATTGTTTGCTGCGAGGTTTATTGGCAGCAGAGCCTACCTCGTAACGTTTCAGATAATCGATCCATTGTATGTGGTGGATTTGTCAGACCAAGAAAATCCAACGATTGCCGGTGAGTTAGAGATTGAAGGTTATTCCGATTACCTGCATCCGGTGGATGAAAACTTATTGCTTGGCTTTGGCAAAGATGCCATTCCTGACGATGGCTCATCCGATTTTGGTTTTGCTCGAGGGGCTTGGTATCAAGGTGTGAAAGTCAGTTTGTTTAATGTGGCAGATCCAAGTAATCCAACAGAGATTAACGCTTTGGTTTATGGCAAGCGCGGATCCGAATCTGAATTGCTAACTGATCATCATGCAATCTCGTTTTTACCGACTTCAGCTTTCTTTCCTTACCGTTTCGCCATACCAATCCAGGTAAATGAAACAGAACCAGACTTTGAATGGTTTGACCCGGAGTCGCCAAGTGCCTGGTACTCATTTACCAACAAGGGTCTCTATACCTTCGAAGTAACTGATCAAGGAGTAATGGAGACTGGTTACATTGAAGGTGACTCAACTGACGAAGTGTTGGACTTCGCGCCGTTCTTTAGCAGCTTTGGCGATCGTTCGGTGTTGCTGGATAACGCAGTGTTTTATGTGCATGAGGGTGAGGTGATTGCAGCACCTTACGCTAGTTCACCTTAGCTACAATCTGTTCTGCAACTAGAACGTTCCTGTTATTGAAAACGAAGGCCGCACGCCACTGTGTGTGCAACGAGCTTCTATTTCTTCAAGCACATTGTTGGATAGCCTGCCCACATAACGCCAACGCTCTCGACATTGAGTACCGTCAGTGAGTTGTCCGACATCCAGTCGATAGGTTGTCCCTCTGCGATCTCGGTATTCGGCGAAGATTCCCCAGAAAGGGTCGCCAACAGTGAATTCGAAGTCCTGCAGATCATACATAAACATGCCGCCATCGATGCGGTCGAAATACTGCATACCCCAGTTAAAACGCCATTCAGGAATGTCCCAGCGGGTAGTTATGGTTAATCGACCCCTCTGAAAGTTTCGAAAGCGACGGTCTTCTCCCGTAAAAGGATCGGTCACTTCTGAATCTTGCAGGCTGAGAGTTGAATTTACCAACAGGTTTTGCAGCCCTATCATTCCCATGCGAACGCTGGCAACCAGGTTTGTACCGGCTTCCCAGCCGTCGCCAATATTGCCATTCACAGAAACCAGTTGGTCTTCTGACGGTGATGCATCTGTCCAGTCAATGACATCTTGGTGATCGGCGTAATAGAACTCTGCACTCAAGACACCAATATCGTTAGGCAAACGATATTCACTGTTAAATGAGTAACGCCATTGAGTTTGCTGCCTGAGGTCTGCGTTACCTGCAAGTGTGTTGGCATCATTGTCTTGTTCATCATTCGCGGCTACGAAGTCAGAAAAACTCAATTGATTAACAATGCGTTCGATAGTTCCGCGTACTTGAAAGGTAGGCGTAATGTCGTAGCGCAAATCAACTTTGGGCTTCACGAAACTAAAATCACGTTTACGATTCGCATCACCGGTTTGAGTAATTTCTGAAGTCTCGTAAACCAATGACGTTTCCATCGTGAGTTTTTGACTAATGCGCCAGTTATGAATGGCGAATGGTTCTATGCGTTCTTCTTCAACTACAGAGTTCGCTGTACCAACTGGCACTTGACGCAATCCGCCGTATAGCGGCGAAGGGTCGCCTGTACCGAATAATGAGCCTAGGCGCAATCTGGAATCCAGCGTTGTGATTGCACGCTCTACGCCTAACTCAACATTTTGCGTATCAAACATGTTGAATGTGTAGGAACCACGGAGTATACGTTCCTCGGTTATGGCATCCAGATTCAGGAATAGATTTTTCTCTTCTATGTCTTCACCCACTTCATCGAAATCACCGAATCGCTGATATCGTTGACGAGTGAAGTTATTGTTATCCTGGTTGGCAATGCCGAGTAACTTTAAACGCCCGCCGTTATCTAATGAGAGTTCATAATCGAATCCCATCTCCCAGTTGTCGCGCGGGTTAGGATTGTCTTCCCGTTCGACAAACAAACCTACCGGATCAGTTAACAGGTTTTGTGTGACTCGCTGAATGTCGGTTTGTGCATCTTGTTGTGCATAGAGCCCGTTTACTTGCAGATTACCCAAGTTATTAAAGGCGTAACCAAGATTGAAGCTCAACTCATGGTTCTCACCATCGCGGGTGATCTCTTCAATTACTATATCGTTAGGCGTGAAATCTCCGAGCACACTACTTTCACCATTAAGGCTGTTAAAGTAGCGCGGTGAACTGCGTAGAGTAACCGTGTAATCAAGCGCACCTTGCTGACCAGTCATGGCGATATTGCCACCCGGTTGTACAGTGTCATCTTGAGAATAATTGACATTGGCGCCGTAGGAAAAACTGCTGGAAGACAGGGCTTCATAAAGCACGACATTGACGACCTGGCCGCTACCGCGAACATCCAGCTCTCCGGAAGTGCCGCGGATGATCTGAATTTCTTGAACTTGTGAAGAAGCAATCCGTCCTAAAAGCTGACTGGTGGAGTTATTCTTGCCAGCAGTTCTTTTGCCGTTGATCATGACTTCAGTGCCTGTGCTTCCCGCGCCGAGTCCACGACCACCACGAGTTGGGTTACCGCCAAATCCACCGAAGCCTCCGCCGCCCCGAGAACTGCCGCCGCGACCTGGGCCACTTCCATCTTGCCCTGGAATTCGTTGCAACATGTCTTGCGCAGTAATGGGCTGCCACTGAGTGAAATAGTCCGCCGGATAAACCACGGTTGAACCATCGCCAATAGTGTCCTGAGCCTGCGCAGTTATAGCCACACCACAGAGGGCTGCCACCATGGCCAGCTTTGCGGCTTTCAGGCGTGAATTCAGTCGGATATTGGGATCTCGTTGGCTCATGATTTGTATTGCGAAAAGGTGGTGAATTCGGGCTATGTCTCAGCGTTTTTTGCGAGGGGGATTTTAATGGCAAAGCCCCGAAATTCCTCGCCTCTGTTACAAACTGCCATAACTTTTTTTGTTACTGGCCTCGGGCCCGCGATGAGCCGTTTCTAGACCAGGACAAAGCGGTTTTCGGGTCTGTTTAGCCTATTGGGAGAAGAGCGTTTTCGGGCAGCGAAGGAAGGGTGGTCTGGACAATTTCTGGAGAGCTTTTGGCTTAACAACAAATCGAATATTAACCACACTTAAAGTCCAGTCCTTCTAATTGGTTGAATGACGATGAACCCGCTAACCCGACTAGCGATCGACGAAGACCAAGAAGTAATCGACTCACTCTATCGAGAATGGGGGCGAGCCTATGGCAATTCTCTCAATGACTGCTACATCGTGGCGGAGCTCGAGGGAGCTGTTGTCGGCGTAGTTAATCTCGCCTTCGACGATCCACATTTTGTCATTAGATCTCTATACGTCAGTGAAGCCCATCGACATTTGGGTGTTGCAACCGCGCTATTGCAAGCGGTGGAGCATGAGTTGGGAATCGCTGAAGTGTTTTGTCTCTGCTTTCGGGATCAAGAACCCCTGGGGCAAAAAATCGGATTGCAACAAATTGGTGGCATGACGGCGCCGGATTTTCTGCGGGAACGCTATGAACGCATTCGAGAAATAGAACCCGAAGCCATCATGCTGAAGCGCAGCAGTTCCGTGGAAGTGAGGCCATTAACGATTGCCGATATTTGGCATGCGATGTCACTGCTGGAAGAATTTGAGTTACCTGCAGTGAAACGCCTAAAAGAGAATGATATTCGGCAAATCTACAGCAAGATTGTGAATGCTGGGGGCGTTGTTTTAGGCGCATTTAAAAGAGACAAACTCGTAGGCACTTGCACCTTAAACATCTGCGCCAACCTGAGCTGGTCCGGCCGACCCTACGGCATTGTGGAAAACATCATTGTGACTAAAGCGGAGCGAAACAATGGAATCGGCAAATACCTGTTGCTTGTTGCTGCCCGCACCGCGGTGAGCAAGGACTGCTATAAGGTAGCTCTGATGACCCAGCAAAAAACCCATGCGGCAGATGCCTTCTACAAATCGGCAGGCTTTTCCGACGACAAGATCGGCTATCAGATTCGGTTTCACGCACCACTCGCGATCTAGCGCGTTGAAGCGCTAATCAACGCTATTTCTGCCTCTTAATCACCACGATTACCGGTCCAGAAAAACCGCTGAAACACCGGCATTTCCGTGGAATTTCAGCCTTTCCAGCGCTATGATGCTGGCAGCGTATCCAATTCACCGCATCGAAAAATACCGAACCATGGTACCGGCCGCTCCGGGCCAGGAGGAGCATAATGAAAATAACACGTCGTGGATTCGTCAAATCAGCTGGATTCGGCACCGCTGCCAGCCTGGTTGGTGGATCATCTATTCTTACTAGCCCCGTCTTCGCACAGTCTCGCGCTGATCATGATTCAGGCATCTTTGATGGAGGGGAGATTTATCTCACCTCAAACGAGAGTGGCCGAGGTCCTGGTCGCAAAGTCCTGGAGACGATTCAAAAGTACACCAACTATCGAGTTGGCCGTGGCTACGCTCCCGATTTCGTGCCTGAATTGCAGGACACAATTGCGTCGAGATTCAACGTTCCCCGAGATCGTGTATTGCTGGCGTCTGGAAGCACCTGGCTATTGCAAGGTTCAGTCCGTGCTTTCTGTAATGCTGACAAACCATTGGTCACTGCCGGCCCAACTTTCTCTACAAGTGAAGGCACTGCACGACAAATTGGTGCACCTATTAAGCAGCTCCCGTTAGATAAAGATGCCAAGTTAGATTTGGACGCTATGGTTGCTGTATCCCAGGGTGCAGGTTTGGTGTATTTCTGTAATCCAAATAATCCATCAGGCACAGTGCACAGCCCTGAAGCAATCGATAAAGCAGTGCGTGCTGTGTTGGCTGCTTCACCTGATACCTATATTCATCTGGATGAAGCCTATATCGATTATGCGGATCCAGCGAAGATGCGTACTGGCCATGCCTTGACGCAAGAATTCGACAAGGTGTTTATCACTCGTTCATTCTCGAAAGCACATGCTCTTGCCGGATTGCGCATTGGCTATGCATTGGCACAACCAGAGACACTGAGAAAAATTCGTGGCTCTTGGGGTATGGGTGATGTCAGCATGCTAAGCGCAGTAGCTGCTATTACAGCATTCGAAGATATCGAACACCTGGAGTGGGAGCGGGAAGAAAACACTCGGGTGCGTAACTTCACCGTGAGTGCACTAGCAGACCTAGGTTTCGATACGCCTGAATCTCACACCAACCATATCTTCCCAAATCTAAGACAACCTGCGAGCAATGTGCGCGACCTTTGTCGTCCACATAAAGTTCATGTTGGTCGTGACTTCCCGCCATTGGAACACACCCATTGCAGAATCTCGCTAGGATCAATGGAAGAGATGGAAGCAGCGGTTGCGGTTTTCCGCAAAGTACTCGCTTAGATTATTCGTTGACGCGATTCCCAATCATTTCGATTGGGAATCGCTTAACGAAGTTACCCGCACAAATCTTTCCTTTCTGGAATAGATCCACAACTAAAACAATTATGTGTCTATTGCCGATGAAACCAATTAAATCTCTATTAGCCGCTGTCGCCGTTTGCAGTGCACACGTCTCGTTGAACGCACAAGATTTCGATGCAGTACAAATAAGTGCTACGCAAGTCACGGATAACATCTATATGTTGCAAGGCAGCGGCGGCAATATAGGTGTTTCCATCGGCGACGATGGTACCTTTATTATCGATGATCAGTTCGCTCCTTTGACGGACAAAATAGTTGCGGCCATTGCAGAGCTCACCAGTAATCCGGTGGACTTTGTAGTGAACACGCATTTCCACTATGACCATACCGATGGGAATGAAAACTTAGGCCGCGCCGGCGCATACATCGTAGCGCAAGACAATGCTCGCAAGCGGATGGAAGCAGACCAGGTATTGGCCAGCGGCCGATTCCAGGAAGCCTACGACGATGTCGGTTTGCCAAAGATCACATTCTTCGATGCCATGCGCTTCTACTTCAATGGCAACACCATTGAATTAGTAAACTCGGGATCTGGCCATACCGATGGTGATGCACAGATCTATTTTCGCGAAGCTAATGTAATTCACACCGGCGATATGTTCGTGCGTTATGGACTACCGTTTATTGATCGCAGCAATGGCGGCTCACTCGATGGCATGATCGATGCTTTGTGGAATGTTGCGGCTCTGATTAATGATGAGACTAAAATTATTCCAGGCCATGGCCAGGTGTCATCACGACAAGACCTTCTCGATTTTCGCACGATGCTCTCCGTTATTCGCAGTCGCCTGGTTTCGGCGAAAGCTGACGGTTTAAGTTTTGAAGAATTTATGGAAACAGAACCCGCCGATGGATATGCGCCTAACAATGAAGGCACAGAAGCCTGGATGTTCATGTCATGGGGTGAGTACGATTAACCAATTAAGGATTGTTATGAAAAGAATAACAACGATCGCTGCTGTCGGTTTAGCAACATTTTCACTAAACCTTTTAGCACAAGATGATTATCAAGTGCCTCACACGGAATGGGGCCAACCTGATTTACAGGGCGTATGGAATTTCTCATCCAACGTGCCTATGCAGCGACCATCACAGTATGGCACACGGCAATTTCTAACTACTGAAGAGATAGAAGCAATCGCAGCAAGACGAGCGGCTCTGGATGAAGCGTCCGACTCTGCTCTGCCAATCGAGGGAGTCGACGAATCCTATAACGACTTCTGGATTGAAAATGCCGGCATAGGAGACACGGTTCGCACATCCCATATCGTCTATCCGGAAAACGGCAGACTGCCTGCATTTGCTGAAGGCGCAATTGAAGCGCAGGGCATGTACGGTGGAGATACCACTGGCGAGTCTCGTCCGGTTCGAATTGCCGCGGGCGGAATTGGTGCCGATGGTCCAGAAGACAGAGGATTATCGGAACGCTGCATTATTGGATTCAATGCTGGGCCTCCTTTTGTACCAAGTTTGTATAACAACAATGTGCAGATCTTTCAGAGCAAAGACACTGCTGTGTTGATGACAGAAATGATTCACGATGCCCGGATCGTTCCGCTCTACGATTCCGCCGATGAAATCGCGGAATTGTCAGATGATGTCCGTCTGTGGACCGGGGATTCAAAAGGCTATTGGGACGGCGACACTTTGGTAGTCGTCACCCGAAATTTTAATGGACTCTCATCCAGCTTCGGCAGCTCCGGCACATCATTAGATAAGACACTCACTGAGCGATTTACCCGGGTTGGGCCCATAACGGTGGATTACGAGTTCACCATCGATGACCCTGCAACTTATACGGACAAATTCACCGCCGTCGTCCCGATGACAAAAGTAGGTGGTTTGCTCTACGAATACGCCTGCCACGAGGGCAACTACGGCATGGTGAATATGCTCCGAGGAGCCCGTGTTCAGGAGCGTCTGGAGGCAGAGGGCAATCTGTAGCGCAAATCAGACAGATATTTTTGATCTGAACCCCTAATAGGAATAAGCTGGGAACAAATTAGTAATCAATTTCGGCAAAAAATCGGCGAAATTACATAATTTCAACAACATATACGCAATAAAAAGGTCGTAAGAGGGCACCGCGATGACGAAAAACGCAGGTCTTAACAGAAGAACCTTCATGAAGAATGCCAGCTTTACTGCGCTGGCGGGAGCAGCTGGAACCCTGGCCGCTGCACCGCAAGCAAGCGCACAGGAAGGCAGGAGTGCTTCTGATAGCTACCCAAGGCTGTCGAACGGAAGATATGACTTCGACACAGTCTACAACCGCGCGGGCCACAACTGCGCTCGCTGGGATTCTCCACCACGCAGCTATCCAAATGGTGAATTCAAATACGGCATGGGCGTGGCGTCCATGGACTTCGAATGTGCTCCTTGTATTACAGAAGCACTAATGGACCGTGTTAAGCATCATAGTTGGGGCTACATGAGCAGCACTAATGAGCTGCGCGAAGAAATTGTTAAATGGAATGGAGAACACCTCAACAACGATATTAGTGAAGATATGGTTGTTTTATCTGATGGTGTTTACCCAGGCATGATCGCTGCATTGCGTTCATTCGTGCCGATTGGCAATAAAGTGTTGATTACTTCTCCTGCCTATTCTGGTTTCTACAGCATGGCTCGAGCAGCAAACATCGAAACTGTCGATAGCCAGATGGTTCGCAAGAATGGCCGTTACTCATTTAATTGGGATGACCTGGAAGAGAAGATGACGTCAGATGTGCGGGCGTTGATCGTATGTAATCCACAAAACCCAACGGGTAATGTGTGGCGTGAAGAAGAATTGTTGCGACTTGGCCGTATGGCACTTGAACACAACATCGTAGTTCTATCCGACGAAATTCACTGTGACGTGATTCGTAGCGGACAAAAGTTCACTCCTTTCGCAGCACTGCCAGATGCCGCTGTTGTTAATAACAGCCTGACGTTCACAGCGATTAGTAAAACCTTCAACCTCGCTGGAATGAAGAATGCTTATTACTATTCAAAGTCAAAAACTATGTTGGAGCGTGTGAACAAGTATCACCGTGCCGAGTTAAGTACTTTGGGTGTAGTAGCAAACATCGCTGCTTATAAAGAAGGTCGTGACTGGTTTAACCAAGCCAATGCTTATATGGATGACACCCACACCTTTATTGAAAACTATGTGAAAGAGCATATGCCAACTGTGGTTTATACCCGCAACGAAGGCACCTATATGACTTTCCTGGATTTCAGTAAAACCATGGCATCTATCGGCGCTGCTGAAGCGGCAAAGGAAACTGGTGCGCGTTCTCCTGAGCATTATTTCCGTGACTGGATGGTGTACAACTCTGGTGTATATCTGAATCCAGGTGTTGATTACGGCACTGGAGGGGAAGGACATGTTCGTATGAATATTGCCTCTTCACGTCAAGTTGTAGCCGAAGTGTTAGACGCAATGGCTGCAGCAGTAAATAAAGTTTAAAGACTTTAACTGATCAGCCCACCTGAGTGGGCAAGCAAGAAAAAGGGCAGCGCAAACTGCCCTTTTTCATTTCTGATTCCATTACAACTTTCTATTGCAGAATTTTCGGAGTTCAATATGAAAGCGACAACTCGTCTCTCTACTCTTTCGTTTCTAACTTTAACGCTCGTATGGGCCACAACAGCAATTGCCCAGATGAGCATAGGTAATGGCGAAAACAATGCAATTGCCATTGAATCCATGACCCGTGATGGCAATGTCTTAACCATCGATGAAATAACCATCGAAGGTGATGGTTGGTTAGTCATTCATCCCTTTGAAAATGGGGCCCCTAACGGAGATCGTGTAGTCGGTCGCCAGTTCTTGAAATCCGGTGTAAACCGCGACGTTAAGATTGAAGTTTACAAAGGCTTGGAGAGCGGCGAGATGATGATCGTGATGTTGCATCGCGATAGCAATGACAATGGTGAATTTGATTTCATTTTCGTCGATGCCCAGAACGTTATGGACCGCGCTGTGTTTGAAGGCAGCACGATGATTGGTCACGCAGTGCCAGCCCCTTAATTAGGTCAAGACTATGAAGAATTTCCTTACCACGCTTATTGCTTTAATCACGTTTCTAACTTCTTCGGCATTGATTGCTGCGGATGGACCGCTGATGAATTTTCCACTCGGAGACCTGGGTAGTGATAAGGAGATTCTTGTACTGGAGATCGACCTCGCACCGGGCCAGGCTTCACAACCTCATCGTCACAATGGGCATGTATTTGTCTATGTATTAGAAGGCCGGGTGAACATGCAGGTGGCCGGTGGTGAGCTCATGACGCTTGGGCCTGGTGAAATGTTTTACGAAAATCCGGATGACATACACGCAGTATCTGCGAATGCCAGCGACACCGAAACTGCAAAATTTCTAGTCCACATCATCAAGACAATTGGTGTTGCGACTAGTACTCCAGCAAGCCTCTAAAATCAGACCACCATTTGTTAGAAGATTGAATTCTTCCACTCCGACTATGCATTACGATTCTCTAACAACAACTGCTAACAAAATTAAGAATAAAGAATTGTCACCGGTTGAAGTGACCAAGGCGATGTTAGAGCGCATCGAGCAGGTAGACGGAAACCTTCTTAGCTATGCCACCGTCACTGCCGAGCTGGCACTTGAGCAGGCAAGAAATGCAGAAGCGGCTATTGCAGCAGGGAATTATCTAGGCCCTCTCCATGGGGTACCGGTAGCGGTAAAAGATCTTTGCTACACCGCAGGTATTCCAACCAAAGGCGGCCTTAAAGTCAGGAGTAACTTTGTACCAGATTTCGATAGCACTGTAGTTGAGCGCCTTGCCGAAGGCGGAGCAGTATTGCTTGGAAAGTTGAACCTCACCGAAGGGGCTTTATCTGCTTACAACCCTGATT
This sequence comes from uncultured Pseudohongiella sp., assembly GCA_965262465.1. GTDB lineage: Bacteria > Pseudomonadota > Gammaproteobacteria > Pseudomonadales > Pseudohongiellaceae > UBA9145. The sequence goes on from OZ253535.1 coordinate 18,500, forward strand.
TCCCAATTCCAGTTAATCCATGGGATTCATCACTGTGGTCAGGGGTTTCATCTTCAGGCTCGGGCGTCGCGGTAGCAGCAGGGCTTTGCTATGGCGCTATCGGTACAGACACCGGTGGTTCTATTCGCTACCCGTCAATGGCAAATGGAGTCGTAGGCTTAAAGCCCACATGGGGGAGAGTTAGCCGCTATGGCGTATTGGCATTGGCCGAGTCTTTAGACCATGTAGGACCAATGACCCGCACGGTTGAAGATGCAGCGCGTTTCTTTACTGTCATTGCCGGAAATGACAACCGTGATCCAACCTCACTTTCTGATGACGTTCCGGAACTCGATGCTTTTTTTAACCAGAATATTGCTGGCCTTCGAATTGGTATTGATGAGCAGTATCTCACCACTGGCACCGATAAAGGATTAGTGGAATCGATTCGTGCTGTTATTGAGGTGTTGCAATCGCTTGGGGTGGAGTTGGTTGAAGTTTCCATGCCCGATGAAGGGCCTATGGATTATCGAAATCTATGGTTGCCATTAACCGGTTACGAAGCTTATCAAGCGCATCGCGAATTTTATCCGGCACAGGCTGATGACTATGGAGGTTACTTCAGTTCGGTCTTGGAAATGGGACGCAACATCAGCGAAAGCGATTACGAAGCAGCCAAACAAAAACGCGCAAGATTCAATTCAAAGTTTGTGGCTGAACTGGAAAAAGTTGATGCGGTGATTTGCCCATCTGGAGGAATGGTGTTTCCAGTTGAACAAGCACCTCAATACGGCAGCGCTGAGGACATGAAAGCAGTAGTGAAAAACTTCCAGGGGCAATTTGCTATTCCTGCTGATCTTGCAGGTACGCCCACTTTATCAGTGCCCTGTGGATTCAATGATCAGGGTTGGCCTTATTGCTTTCAACTACTGGGCAACAGACTTTCAGAATCCATTCTGTGTCGCATCGGTCATGCCTACCAATGTGCGACTTCCTGGCACGAACGCCACCCAACTCTATAGGCGCGGTTGGCGTTCGTAATCCGATCACAAGTCTAATCTGAACCCGACGTTCTGGCTAAGCAGTTGTACTCGTAGGCTCTGTGAGGCTTGTACTCCGTGACCCAAAGAAACGGGACGGTTAAGAAAATGCCGCCGACAATGGCACCCAGATCAGCTTCTTCATTTCTTCTGAAGCTATGGTAGTCGGTGCGGCAACCTTCTTTTCGTATTTCAACTTTGTTTCGTGAGAACGCCACTTTCTCATCAGAGTAGTAGGCTTCACCGGTACCCATGTATTCACCATTCACATAGATGCGTGAATTTGGGTCGGAAGATCTAATTACAGTGGAACTGGTACAGGCACTGGCTAGCAGTGCAGCCAGTAGAATCAAAACTCTCATTGTTACCCCCTGGTAGAGCAGAATTCATTTTTATTTGAAGCTTTAACAGCAGCATGCAGGATGCTCGCTGAGAGCTGAATCAAAGCTGAATTCCAGGGAGATTCTATTGAGCGGTGATCAGTTGTTTAACTTTTTGACGTTGCTTCTGTAGTCTGTAGCCGAGGTAAGCAGTGATAGAAAGAATGAACAAAAACCCTACCCAGAATGCATTACGGACAATGGCGATTTCATCTCCATTCATCCAGTCATTTAACAATCCTTGAGCCGCTAGTATGACCATGGTGAGTGGCGAACCACTGGCGATGTACAAAACCTCTTCTTCCATCTCCAACACCACGCCCAAGAACACGGCTAACAATATGGGCACAATCCATACCATCAGGATCAACAGAGCAAACCTACCGAGTTGCAAATACTCCAGCGAAACAGCGAAATAAAAAATGACGAGAAAGGCTACGGCCGGAAGTCTTAGAAAATCAAAAGTGTTTGGAGACACTTCCCCTAGCGGGCCCAGCTCCGCCATCACAATCTCGACCGCCAAAATAAATAGAAACGTTGAGACTGCTAATACAGTAGTCGTAAGCAGGCCGCTTGCCTGGTCATCGAAGCGTGACAATCCCGATCTGTTCATTTGCAACAACTTCTGTGATCTTAATAGACCACTTCTATAGTCCTCATGACTCGGTGTTATGACATAGACCAGCCAGTACACGACGCCAATGGAGAAGAAGCCATAAATCAGCGGAATAATGAAGGCGAACTGCTCTATAAGAGAATCATCATCCAACAGCCCTGCGGCGAACAATGAATCAGAGTCAAATACCAAGTTTGGCCATAGAGTACCAATGCAGAAGAGCTGTAGTGCGATATAGAAAAATATTGCATAGGCCTTGCTCAATGAATGGCCGAAATCATTTTCCCATTTGCGAAATACCATTAGTGCTAGGGTAAAAATCAGCAGCCCTTGCAAAGCTATACAGAACGCAGTGGTTGATACTTCCCAGATATAAAAATCTACACCTGTTGTGAGATCAGTTATTAGCGCTGGTGCATCTTCCATCTGCGGCACAGAGTCTACTGGTAACAAGGGAATTATTTTCTCTGCGAACACCGGCCGAACGGTGAGGTACTGCAAGAACGGAAATCCCAGGTAGGAAAAAAAAGGCAGGATCCAGTTAATGGCGATTACTAGTGCAATGGTAAACACCACCGAGAGTCGCCACTCCTTTAACACTAATCCCAGCACCATACCTACCATGTGAAAGAAGAAGGTAGAGGTGAAAAACACCAAATACACCGGAAACACTACGGACAGAGGAATCTCGCCCATTATCAATAGAAACGCCATGAAGGGCATGGTCATGAAGAACAATAAGTATTCACGTACAGGCAAACCAAATAGGTAGCCAATGACCTTATGCAGCGGGCTCAGTGGGGTGAGCCGTGTGTATTCGATCGTGCCGGTGACTCGTTCGTGAATAATGCCCGAAGTAATTCGGCCAGTAGCGGATAACATCAAAATTATCCACTGCAGCAACGCTAAAGGCACAATCGCCGTGCGGGCCGCGACTACCGGATCGCCTTGCAATCGCATAACGCCACCGTAAGTGGTGAACGTCATAAAGGAAGCCAGCACAAAAATCAGAAGAAAACTAAACACCGCTTGAATGCGCATACGTGATTGATAGTTCTTCCACACAATTGGATTACGCCAAACACTCAGGTAGTCGGTTAACTGTTCTAAGGAAAAGCTTTTAAGAGGAAAACGGGCCGCTAGTTCATTCATTGTCTACACCTCCGTTTTCACTTAGTGCCGCTTCCTGTTCAGGCGATACTAATTTAATCAACACATCTTCCATGCTGGCAGTTTCACGACTAAATGATGTGACTTTTACTCCTGCTTCAATTAACTCACGCAGCAATGTGGCTTCTGCCAGTTCATCACCATTAAAGCTCATTACAAATGCGCCACCTTCGTGGGCAATCTCGGATACATACTCACTGGCTTCCAATACGGCGATTACTGCACCGCCATCTCTTGCGTAGTCTTCGAGCAATGCGGTGAGTGATCGAGTGTGAACAGGATGATCGATCAGCAAACTGGCTTTGTCTCCAGTCTTCACCAGCTCGCCTTTATGCATAATGCCTAATGACGTACACATATCACCAAGTTCGGTCAGGATATGAGAAGACACAATGGATGTGACTCCCTGGCTGCGCAGATCTAACAAAATATTTTTAAGGTTGATGCGGGCAATGGGGTCCATGCCACTCGCTGGTTCATCCAACAACAAAATTTTTGGATGAGGAATGAGAGTCTTGGCTAACACCACTCTTTGCATCATGCCTCTGGATAAACCCTTGCCGTAGGCATCGCGATGTTCTTCCATCTTTACCTGCTCGAGACATTCATTAACTCGAGCTTTGCGTTGGTGTGCAGGGACATCATAGGCTGCTGCGAAAAATTCCAGGAACTCCCACACCTTTAACTCTGGCGCTACTGGTGACAAGTCAGGCATATAGCCCACATCACGATGAACGCTCCAGGGGTCTTCGGCTAGATCGACACCGTTGATAAAAATCTCGCCATAAGTGGGGCGATTGAGATTAGCCAACATTTTCAGCAGGCTGGATTTACCCGCGCCATTCGGTCCGACCAGGCCATAAATCTCGCCTTCAGCGATTTGTAAATTCACATTGTTGACCGCCGTCAGCTCGCCGTAATCCAGGCGCAGGTCACGGGTCTCAACGGTTAGAGCGGTAGTGGTTTTAGTCTCTTGCAGCATATTGGGTGCTAGGTTCATTGTTATCAGTTTCTTAATATAGCAAACCCTAGGCCAACTCTAGAGGGCCCATATTACGGGCCTTGCAGGGAGGTTTTAGCGTGGGGGCGGATAGTTTCTGCCAATATAGACGAATACTTGGTGGATATAGTTACTGCGGATTGGCGAGAATGCCAAACTTGAAGAGGCAGCCAGGGACGAGGATTCATCCCTGGCCTGGTGATCGAAACTACTCTTCGGTTTCCATTTTGAAGTCTGGCCCTAAAGCCGGATTGATATAGTCGTCTGGCAAGACACGATCAGGATCGGGCCGCACACTCAAATAGTCCACGTGTACCGGAACCTCCAACCACCCATGGGGTGTACCCGCCGGAATAATAATGATGTCGCCTTCTTTAACGTGTTTGGCGATCCAGTCACCCACTATTAGTCCGCTACAAGACGGACCATTCAATGTGGTATTCACTACGCTGTCTTCCGCAAAACCGTTTCCATTGTAGATTTCACCACCGGTAACCAACGTGCCAGAACCTGAGGCTATGTAGTAGGTTTCGGTTTGATGAATGTGCATGATGCCGCGGGCACCACTGTTGCGAGAATTGTCTTGTGTACCGCAAGGCCGTTCAGGGTTTTCGTTGTCACGTCCCGTTCCTCGTTCGACAGCGCCACGATGCACGATGCCAACAGAGAGATTTAGTTTGCCGATGTCTCGACTGACGATCTGTCGATCCACACCTGGTAACTCATTAACCATCTGCCACTGCTCTTCAGTGATAAAGGTAGCATAGGTTTGATCACTGTCTTGGGCAGTGATGGTAGCGGTGCTAGCAAGTGCAATCGCACTTGCTATTGCTAAGGGTAGTTTTCTCATAGCGTTCTCCTTTTTTATTCTATTTTTCTTTGTTGTTATTGCTAATATTGAAACCTGTTGTGAAATATTTAGAACTCGTCTTCAGCAAGATCCAATAAAGTTTTACCACCTGTCATCATGACTTCTTTGTGCATCTTTGCTCGCGGCAACAACTTCTTATAATAAAAGCGTGCAGTTTTAATCTTGCCTTTGTAGAAGTCAGGATCGTCTGTACCTTCATCGAGTTTCTTATAAGCCGCATCTGCAATCTTGGCCCAAAAGTAAGCAAGACTCACATAGCCAGAATACATGAGGTAGTCATAAGCCGCCGCGCCAACTTCGTCCGCGTTCTTCATGGCTTTTAATCCCAGCTTCGTAGTGAAGCCACCCCATTCGCGATAATGACGTCTAAGGGGACGAATAAACTCATTCATCTTGCGATTCTCATTGTCGCGGCAGAAGCGATGAATGATTCGTGTCCAGAATCGCAGCATAGTGCCACGATCAGCTAACACCTTGCGGCCAATAAGATCCAGGGCTTGTATTCCCGTTGTTCCTTCATACAAGGTACTAATTCGGGTATCGCGAACAATTTGTTCCATGCCCCACTCTTGAATGTAACCGTGACCACCGAACACTTGCAGACCAAGATTGGCAGCTTCGTATCCAGTTTCGGTAAGGAAGGCCTTTGCGATAGGAGTGAGTACACTCATGATGGCTTCGGCTTCTTCGATGTCCTCTTCACTACTGTTGCTTGCGTGCACGATGTCACCGAGTTGAGAACAATAGTAGATCATCGCGCGTCCACCTTCGGACACAGCTCGTTGCGTCAACAACATACGCCTGACATCGGGGTGTACGATAATGGGATCTGCTGCTTTTTCCGGAAATTTGGGCCCCGACAGCGCGCGCATTGCTAAACGATCTTTGGCGTAAGAAAGAGAGCCTTGATAACTCAGTTCAGCAGCGGCCATACCTTGTAAGGCTGTTCCCAAGCGTGCAAAGTTCATAAAGGTGAACATGCAGCGTAGTCCTTCATTTTCCGGACCAATCAAAAACCCCTGAGCATCATCGAAATTCAGCACTGCAGTAGCATTGCCATGAATTCCCATCTTGTGTTCGATGGAACCGCAGTTCACATTATTGGATTCCAGATTGTCAGCACGATTACGCGGCACGATAAACAGCGAAATGCCTTTGGTGCCACCGGGCGCATCGGGCAGTCGAGCGAGAACAATGTGCACAATGTTTTCTGCCATGTCGTGCTCACCAGCAGAAATAAAAATCTTCGTACCGTTGATTCGGTAGCTGCCATCAGCTTGTGGTTCGGCTTTGGTTTTCAGTAATCCAAGATCGGTTCCACAGTGCGGCTCAGTAAGACACATGGTGCCGGTCCATTCACCGCTCGTTAGTTTACTCAGGTAGGTTTGTTTCTGCTCTTCCGTGCCATATGCCGTCAATGTGAGTTTGGCACCATGACTCAAACCTGGGTACATACCCCACGCCCAGTTAGCCGTGTTAACCATTTCATTCAGGGTAAGAGAGAGGGATTCTGGCAGACCCTGTCCACCATAGGCTGGATCACCAGATAAAGACGGCCAACCACCTTCTACATATTGTTGGTAGGCCTCTTTAAATCCTGCGGGAGTAGTTACCGTGCCGTTATCAAAAGTACAGCCTGCATCGCCAGACTGATAAAGCGGTGCTAATACTTCTTCAGCAAATTTACCGCCTTCATTTACGATGGCATCGATCAAGTCACGGCTGGCTTCTTCCGCAGCAATGCGCTGGTAGTGCGCCTCCGTATCGAGCACATCGTAAAGCATAAACTGGATGTCTCGGACTGGCGCTCTATATTCTGGCATTAATCATTCTCCTACTTATATGACTGATTTTCGCAGCTGTGGCCGAAGCTGGTAAAGACTATCTAGTAATACGTTTTGTTCTATGCAGTGGATTCACTGAGAGACAGGGTTTTCAAACAGGCATTTAGTGAGTTTTCCGCACTACGCAGAGCGGACTCATCGTTGGCGGAAAAACGATGGTGATTATAATCATTAAGAAAACTCAGAACTGCCTCGCGAGATTCCATTGGCCAGGATTCAGGCAGGTTTTCGGCATAGGTTGCTACGGTCCACGAAGGTTGTGCTGGCAGATTCGCTTTCTGTAGGAATCGTTGCCACAGTTTATGCCAACGTTTTGTCCTGTTGGTCAGATTATCATTGGCACTACGAAGCCGCAGATATTCCCTAGTGAACAAGAACACCAGGATCAATACACCGCCCCAACGAATGACATCGGCAAGAAACTCGTCTTCCAATACCCAATCAATGAGTGCTTGCCATTGGCCGGCGAGATAGTGATACCACTGGCTCACTGGCGAAGACTGATAACCGCCGAAAAACGATTCAATACTGGGCGGAGTAGGATCAACGGTGTGCCACAGACCTTGTTCGTCTTGCCACTCTACCCAACTATGGGCATCACGATTACGCACCAACCAAAGCTCTGGAGAGATTTGTTCGTTAATGGCGTAGCCACTGACCAATCGACTGGGAATCCCGTTTGCTCTTAGTGCCAGCGTGGTCGCCGTAGCAAACCAGAAACAGTAAGCCGGTTTATCGTTTAAAAAGAAGTCGTGAAATGGCTGATCTGGATCGAAATTTGTCGTGAGTGAATAGCGTCGTGAAGTGAAATAGTTCACGAGATTGTTCACCGTGTCCAAGCGATTTACCTGACTAAACTCTTCACTTCTGGATTGTAAGCTCTCATCCCAAAAGTCTGGCATGAACATGTATTGCTGATCTTCGGGAGTTGGTTGCGGAGTAGAACCACTAGTAACTCTCCAACGCCTATCAGTGCCGCGCTCAAAACTTGCCGTCCATACATAGGAGGACATCGGATCACGGGTGAGTTCTTCAAACCGACCAGTGACTGAACTAGTGCCTGGACTCATGAATACAAAGTAGTCACTGTTCAGGCTATGAATCGTATAGTCAGTCGGTGGGAATTGAGAAACGACATTATTCTCAATCGGATATTGCCACTCGTTTGATTCAGTTAGTTCGGCATCGAAACTCGTGAGGGATTGGGTTTGTTCAATCGCGGGTCGCCACACCAATGATTCATCCAGTACGCCTAACCGATTGCCCACCAAGTATCGACCCGGAAACTGTTCGCTGCGAATTCGCATCACCGCACGACTGGAAGGGCGTAAGAATGAAGAAGCTGTTAATTGCTGCGAGGGAGAAAAACCCGTTGGCGTGAAATTGCTCGAACTAGGCATCATGTTTCCGATTGCAGCAATCACAGGTCGCTGACCAATCTCCAGTAAGGAGTTAAAGACTGGCACCGAAATCAAAATCGGAACGAACAACAATAGACGCATGGATAGTTGTTCGCCGACTCGGTCTGCAAACAAGGCTAAACAAGCAAGCAGAATTCCCACTAAGGAAAGATATCCAATTCTTTCATCAGTGATAAAAATGATCGTATCTTCAGGTGGCGCCATTAACATCAGTAACAACAGACCGAGTACCAAGATCGATTGCGTCTCTCTGTCTTGTGCGAGTTCCAGTCGTTCACTGGCACGGGAAGCGAACACCCAAATTAGGTATACCAGCAGCCCAAGAATTAGACCCGCACCTAATCCATTGTCCTGTGGCCAAGAACCTTCTACCGCCCAGTCTTCAAGAATCTGATTACCCATAAAGGCGCCGGTAGAAAGTAGAACGAAGACCAGTCCCCAAGTGGGCTTCTCAACCTTAACCAGTTTAAGTCCGCTGATGATGCTGAATCCGATGCCGGCCCAAGCAATTACGGGCAATTCCATCGAGAGCGAAAGATGCCAGGACAGAACGGCCAAAAATGCCGTAAGGCTTATAGTACTCAATGACATGCCGGCGAGAATCACGAGCCTTGTCCTGTGAGCTGTACTTCTATGAACTGTTTGCCAGCAGGCAAACTGTCTTTGTCTTGGTCTCTTTCGGCAATAAGGAATACAAGAACAACCATTCCGGCACGTTGCCATCGCTCCACCTTGGCAGCGGCTTCATCAGTCCATCGGCCGGTAACCAAAACATAGAGCCCATTCTCGTTGTTCAGTTTGTTCGGAATTGCAGTATCTGCTTTCGCCATAGCACGTTCAGGCTGGCAAGAAGCAATCTGTCGGAAAAACTCATTGATATTGTCGAGCTCGTGCCACTTTGCGCCAGTCGACATGCCAGCCAAAGTAAAACCTTCGTTTTGTGCAGAGAGGCCGATTTCAACAGCGAGGGCAAGGCGTTGATCCAGCGCAGTGGTTCGAACGGGTCGGCGTTGCCAGAGCAGAAAATCATCGAGAGTGAGATCGATCATGACATAGACTTGATCGCGGCGAATTTCCTCCGACCCTTCAAACACTTTGCTCATTGGCTCGCCATAGCGGCTACTCGCCCGATGATCCAAGCGTCGTAATGAGTCTCCGGTCTGATAAGGCCGGGAATAGCTGTATTCCAGAGCGGGGCCCTGTCTTGTGTTCTCGTAACCAAGGGTAAGTTGCTTGCTGGCTTGCTCAGCAACTTGTCTTAAGGAAGGAAGAGCAATGTCCAATGTTTCTGGCAGCACGTAGAGCGTTGATTCCTGTTCAATTCGCGCTGTATATCGAGTGAGAAAGAAAGGGAAGTAACTTTGAACCGCGAGGCCAGAAAGTTTTAACACTCCTCGCTTTCTCGGAACAAACCCTACAGTGAGACTGGTTTGCTGGCCGGCAGGCAACTTCGCTTGATAAGGACGTTGCCATTCCTTGGGCCAATGCCCATCGGGAATAACCATTTCACGCACAGCAAAATTATAAAGCGCACGCTTGCCTTCGTTTCTAACAGAAATTTGTGAATTACAGATCTCGCCTGCGTTAGTTGATTCAGGCGTGTTGCGAGTAATCGACACTTGCGGACGAAAAACGAATGCCAGTACAGCACTCCAAACTACAAGTGCTGTCACTACTGCCGCCGTCAGTAGCAAGAAATCGCTATTAACGCGATAGCTAAAAAGAAAAATTAGAAATGCTGTAATGCAAAGAATTTTGCCAGTGCGCGTGAGCCCATCGTAGAAACTCATGCGGTACAGACGCATTAGTGGACGTGCAGCATGTTCCCTTAATCGAGGTACAAGACGCAGGTTGGCAAACCAGCGAAACAGTCGCCACCAGTGAATAATGATGCGTTCACTTTGAACGCGTAACGGTCGATCAGCGAGCTCACTCATTACTTACTAATTAGAGCCGAGGATAGTGATAAGTCATCTCGACGGTATCTATACTTTGCCAACGTCTGTCTACGAACTGCGGGCGAAAACGTAAGCCTTGCACACCGCGAATGGCATCGGTACCTACCCGCAGGTGGTCATCGAGGAGTTCGACGACATTGATGTTTCGAGGTTGGCCGCGAGAATTCAAAGCAAAGCTCAGCCGTATTGAATTCTGTTCAAGCTCGAAGTTTTGCGCAGTTGAGGGAATGGGCGGGCGCTCGATTCCAGGAAGATTCGGATGCCAAGCATAGTAATCACCCATATCATAGGAGATCGCTTGATTACCTTCTTCATCGATACGCGACTCTACAACGAAACCGTTTTCATCCTGTGCAGCAAGGGCTGAGTCAATGGTACGGTGAAAAACTGGTGCTGGAATTACAGTAGGTCTGTTAAAAAATTCTTCGATTTTCGCTTCGGAAATTCCAGCTTCTTCCATCTTGTCCATGGCGGATCGATACAATGCTAGAGCAGAACCCTTGGACGTTTTTAGCCGAAGGTCTGCTAATGCGATAAGAGCCATTGCTTCACCTTCTAGATCGCCCGCATCCGCAAGGATATCTCGAATACGCTTAAGGTTACTGAAGCTGGTAGCGATAGATTGATCTCGTGTGCGGATTACTGTTGAGAACAGGTTTATCTGGGGTGCTTTGCCCAGAAACCCTCTTATACGTCGAACCGATATAGAGCGGTATTCATCCATGGCAAATTGATAAAGCCATGGAATAAGAGAATCGTGGTCTTCGACAAACAGATCATTGGCTTGATCTAGCAACGTTTGCTGCAATTCGCCAATGCGCATGCCTTGCAACTCTCTTAGATCGTCAGAATCAAGAATAATCGATTGCAAATACCAGTCTTTCAATTGATCAGCTTGATTCAGCATCTCTATTGAATACTGTGCTGAGTTTTCATCCATCACGGCAAAGATAGTTTCAAGCCGAGTGTTTGCGGATTCCCAATCGCCAAGTTGTAGATCGTTGGCAAACGCTTCTTCCAGCAGTGGAATCTGGGTAGGTGTATTTAGTCCTTCCTGGATGCGGATTATGTGGATCCTGCGATCAAAAGCAGATTGGGCCGATTCAAAATCTCTTCTTTCTATATAGGTGTTGGATAAAGACCCCAGAGGTTCCAATAGCGCAGCGTCATAGGGACCATACAGGGATTCAAGCTGACCAACTTGTTCGAGATAAGCGTCGGTCTTACGAATCAAACGATTGCTCAATTCGAGCGCACTTTCAGGCTCTAAAATTACCGGGTTCATTGCATTTGGGTCAGCGCTAACCGAGCCAGTGTTAGCAAACGTGCCCACGACGCAGCAAAGGGTAAGAATAAGAAAATTTCTATATGTAGCCATGAGTCTGCCTCTAAGCTAACGAGAAAAAACAGTCTAGTGACCGTTTAGTAGGTTAATCAACCTCAACGATCTTAACAACTATCGAGGTACTGCTACCTGACTAACTATGTCCTGCAGTATCTCATGTGCGTGAGTGCTATCGTTGTCACGTCCATGTCGCGGCAACACACGATGATCCCATACGGGAGGAATAAGTTTCTGAACATCGTCTGCGAAAACCTGTTGTCGACCCTTTACCAGAGCATAGGCTTTACACGCAGTGGCTAAGTGCATCGAACCACGAGGAGAAATGCCAAGTTTTATGCGTTGGTCTTCTCGAGTCTTTCTGGAAATCTCGATGATGTATCGCATTAAATCTTCATGCAGAAAAACTTCATCGCAGGCGGCACGCAGTTTGGCAACGAGAGCCTTGTTTAAAATTGCGGTCGGTTCTTCCCGTGCTTCATCTTGATAAGAATTTAACAAGTGCAATTCAGCGTTTTCGTCTGGATAGCCAAGATTCAATGACGTCAAAAACCTATCCAGTTGTGCTTCAGGTAAAGGATTGGTGCTATCGAAATCAATCGGGTTCTGCGTTGCTATGACGGTGAACAAATCCGATAGAGGATGATTCTTTCCTTCCGCAGCAACGTAACCTTCTTCCATCGCTTGCAAGAAAGCAGACTGACTTCTTGTTGGACCACGATTAATTTCATCCGCTAACAAGAAGTCGGTAAAAATTGGACCAGGTGCAAACGAAAATTTGCCATCGCTGGAGTTGTAAATACTTCCGCCGAGAATGTCTGCCGGGAGAATGTCGTTAGTAAACTGGATGCGATTGAAATCCAGACCTAGAACCTGGGCCATGCTTTTAGCCAGGGTGGTCTTACCGACTCCCGGAACATCTACCAGGAGCACGTGGCCCCGGGCAATGATGGAGGTAAGCAGCACTTCAATCACGAAATCGTTGCCCAACCAGTAACGCGCCATGGTTTGATGGGCTTGATCTAACAGTGCCAGTAGATCTCCGAAATCGTCTTTAGCTTCCTGCAGCATGTATTTCCTCGTTCAGCCATGATTAGGGCAGTCAGGGATCGCTATTCTAGCAGTCCCCACGGAATTCCGTGTGGAAAAAGTGACCGAAATCAGGGAGATCCCAGTGCCTGGGTGGAGCAAAAGTGTGAACCAGATCACACTTTTCTAGGGGGGCGGAACAATCAGAATATCGGAGTTTTGGACCGATTCAGTGGCTAAGGCTGTGCTGCCAGCGGGGTAACCATTGCTCTTTAAAATGAATGCCAGCAGATCCAGATACTGGGCAGTGGGCAGACTGCCGGGGCGATCGGTAGGCATTTCGGATCGCATCTTTTCAAACAATTCTGATAGAGGACGGTCTTCCCACAAAAATAGAAATCCCATACCTACCAGACCGGGGCTGTTGCTGTTTCCTCTTAAGTCATTAGCATGACAAGAAGCGCAGCTTGCCATAAAAGCAGATTCGCCATTGCTAGCTTGGTCAGCCGTATAGATTCCTTGGAGCAGGGGATGGCTTTCCTGTGCGGAAGTTTTACCTCCTATATATAGAAGCAACAAAACAACTAAAGACAGCGCACTTAGTTTCTTCATGTCGTGTATTAATCTGGTAATGCGAAAACATGCAGTGAATTGCCACTGCGTGGTCGAGTCAATTCTGGTGAAAGATCACGGGGTAGCATTGATGCCCAACTAGCTCCACTCGTTGCAGCAGGAATAGCGATATATTGTTTTCCATCCACCGCATAGCTAATAGGAAATCCCTGAGCGGATGTGGTGACGCGAGTTTGCCAAAGTTTTTCTCCAGTCTCAGCATCGAGTGCATACACATAGCGATCCCAATCCCCGGCAAACACTAATCCACCAGCCGTTGTTAAGGTGGCAGTGTTCACAGTAGGCCTTGATCGATAACGCCATTTAATTTCGCCAGATGGAATTTCAACAGCTAGCACTTCGCCAAGATCATCACCGGCATCAGGATGCGGAGTGTTTATTCTTCTAACAGGACCCGTACCGCCACCTCCCAACACTTGCTCTACTGGACCAAAGGTTGCGAGTTCGCAATTGAGAGTCATAGGAATGTAGAGAGTAGAAAACTCTGGAGAATAAGACATGGCACGCCAGCTCTTGAACCCGGATGTGCTGGGGCACATATCAAGCTGTTCTCCAATGCGCGGTATCATTCCATCGCGATAACGTATGGCGCCGGTGGTCTGATCGAGATTTACAATATTCTGATACCCAAGATCAGTGGCATGAATGTATTCACCGGTCACTCTATCTAACTGCCACAGTATGCCCAGCTTACCAATCTTGAACAGTGAACGATTGCCATCTATATCAATCAAAACGTTTTCAAACACTTCATCCATGTCATGACTTTCACCAGGAAGATGTTGGTAATACCAAACCATATCACCAGTGTTAGGGTTTAGTGCCAAGGTCGAATTAGTGTAAAGTGCATCACCATCTGTGCCACGCACGACTCGAGCCCAGGGCTTGGCTTGCGCAGTTCCCCAATAGACTAGATTAGAATCAGGATCGTAGCTGCCTGCTATCCAGGCATCACTGCCGGCACGAAAACGTAATGGTAAATCGTCCCAGGTATCGCCACCAGGTTCTCCGGGTCTAGCGACTGTCGCAGTTCGCCATAGCTCGTTACCGGAATCAGGGTCATGACCTGTGATGAAACAGACATCGTCTTTGTATCGAGTGCAACCAGTAATCCCGGTGACTAACACTCCGTTGGCCACAATTGGTCCTGCCGTGTAGTGATAGCCCAGGGCTGGATCGGCAACTCTTTGTTCCCACAACAAGGTGCCATCATTGGCATCCAATGCAATCAGGCTCGCATTTTCAGTGGCAGCGAAAATTCGGTCTTGGTAGATCGCAATATTTTTTTGTACTCCGCGACCGACACCAGCATAGGCAGTTGCTGGCATAGCGGCATCACCCAACTCATCCAAGCTTAATGGATTTGCATCATCAGCAACGGGCGACCGGCCGGGGCGGTATTCCCATAAAAGGTCTCCACTCACAGCATCCAATGCCTGAATAACGCCTCTTGGGTTAGGTAGAAACATGCGGCCGGCATGCACTAACGGGGCTGCTTCGCCAGCGCCAGTGTCATCCATTGCCCACGACCAGGCCAATCGTAGTTGGCCAACATTGTCTCGATTGATTTGATCCAACGCGCTATATCCCCAGGCGTCTGGACCTCCACGCCAGGAGAGCCAGGATTCCAGGGGAGGGTTCTGAAGTAGATCATCAGTAACCGGCAGAATTGCACTGCCTTGCCCGTAGGCCAAGCCGGCAATCCATTGGACAATGGTTAGGATGAATAGAGCTCGTTTCTTTAGCATTTCTAATTATTGAGCACAGAATTAGTGAATCCTACCTGGTCAGTATACATGGCTAATAGCGCTGAATAGAAATGTGCGAAAACGGCCAGAGCCCAACAAAATCGCTGGCTTCAGCGACCCAGATCACACTCCAGAAAAGATTGTTGGCAAAATCCGCCTCGGTTAGGCAATACTCCCTATGAAGTTCGATATAGATTTCATAAAAGGTCTCGATAACAGCTTAAGACTTAGCCCATTTGTAGCAGACCGAGTGCCGGTCGAAACGAGCCAATAATGCCCAAGAATAAGTTTCTCCTCTTCTACGTCCTTCTATTTTTTGCGTCCGGATTTTCGGGACTCATCTATGAATCCATTTGGTCCCATTACCTGAAATTGTTTTTGGGTCATGCCGCTTACGCACAAACTTTGGTGCTCAGTATCTTTATGGGTGGACTGGCGGTTGGTGGTTACTGGGTAAGCCGAGTTGAAAAACGAATTCCTAACCTGCTTATTGGATACGCCGTAGTCGAACTCATCGTTGGGGTATTCGCATTACTATTCCATGAGGCTTTTGGACTCGTCACTGGCCTCGCATACAACGTGTTGATTCCTGGAATTGGATCATCAGCAGTCGTTGAAGTATTGAAATGGACTTTGGCGTTGCTGCTTATTCTTCCGCAGTCAGTGTTATTGGGTGCAACCTTCCCGCTAATGGCTGGCGGCATACTCAAGTATTACCCAGATAACAACGGTTATAACTTAGCGACACTTTATTTCAGCAATAGCTTCGGTGCTGCAATTGGGGTGATCGTTAATGGTTTCGTGTTTATTCCACAGGTTGGTCTGCCCGGCGCATTGCTCATCGGCGGTTTTATCAATGTAATAGTTGCTTTAGCAGTGTATGGACTAGGGAAACAGGAACAAGATATTGAGCCTGTTGAAACAACTACCGCTGCAGCTAAACCAGCAAGCTTTCATTTCACTCTTCCTGATCGTTGGACCTTGCCGGCGGTGTTATTAAGCGTAGCCGCATTTACCGGCACGGCATCATTCCTTTATGAGATAGCCTGGATTCGAATGCTGAGTCTGGTGTTCGGCAGTTCCACTTACTCTTTCGAAGTAATGCTCAGCGCATTCATCTTGGGTATCGCGATCGGTGGATTGTGGATTCGCACTCGAATAGACAAGTTAGCGAACCCACTCAGAACGTTAGGGATAATTCAGCTAGTCATGGGTTCCATGGCAGCACTATCTATCGTTCTCTATTTACAGAGTTTCGATTTGATGGTGTGGACGCGTGCCGCATTGGCGCGAACCGACGGCGGCTATACCCTGTTTAACATTATTAATTATGGGTCAGCGGCTTTGCTGATGTTGCCAGTCACAATCTGTGCGGGCATGACGCTTCCTCTCATTACGAAGATACTAATTGAACATGAGGGAAGTAATCGCTCGATTGGACAGGTTTACGCAGTGAACACTGTCGGTTCCATATTGGGTGTCATCCTGGCAAGCCAACTGGTAATGCCATTGCTGGGGCTCAAAGCAGTAGTGCTCAGCGGTGCCATACTCGACATCGCACTTGGCCTCATGCTGATCACCTTAGTAGCACAGCAACCGTTAACCAGAATTCGGATCGTTGGACCGGCCGCTGCACTGTGGGCTTTTGTCGCGATTTTTATCAGTTTGGATCCACTCGCTCTATCTTCTGGCGTCTATCGATCGGGACAACTCTATCGACCTGAAGAATTACGAGTTATTTATTTTGAAGACGGAAAGAGTTCTTCCGTAGCTATCCTGGAAGACCTGCAGTTTGGCACCAGACTGATTACCAACAATGGCAAACCCGATGCGAACCTGGCGATGCCCGGTCCTAACGGAGAAATCATTAATCCGTCCACTGATGAAGCAACAATGATGCTGTTGCCTGCTATTGGTCTTGGCCTGAAACCTGATACTGAACTGGTGGCCAATATCGGCTTTGGTTCCGGTCTGACAGCACATACCTTGATGAACAATTCTGTTGTAGAGCGCGTCGATACCATTGAGATCGAACCGAACGTCATCGAGGGTGCACGTCTGTTCGAATCACGAGTGGAAAAAGCCTATACCGATCCGCGTAGCAACATTGTTATCGGCGATGCGAAAACTTACTTCGTTAACAATGGCAACATCTACGACATGATCATCGCCGAACCTTCAAACCCATGGGTGAGTGGGGTGGCGAGTTTGTTTAGTGAGGAATACTACGGTCTGACCAAGCGCTATCTCGCAGAAGATGGAGTATTCCTGCAATGGCTGCAGGTGTATGAAATCGATGAATCCCTGGTGGCCAGCATTTATAGCGCGATGCGGAAACATTTTGCCCGCGTGCAGTTCTATCAAGTATCCGTCAGTGATGTTGTAATGGTAGCCAGCAATAATCTTGAAGAAGATTTTCAATTCTCTCCGAGGTTGTTCCAGGATCCTGAAATGGCTCGAGAGCTCAGTCTTATAGATGTCAATTCTGTAGACGACTTACGCATTCGTTTTCTGGCAGACGAAACAGTAATGGATTTGCTTTTTGATCCAGCCACAATTGCATCCAACTCTGACTTCTTTCCAATCGTAGATAACAATGCACCTAAGAACCTGTATAAAGGTGATAACGCGTTTAGTTTATTTGATCTACATACATCGTATTTTATTGGCAGCAAGAATTTGCAGAGTGATGGTGCCCTAGCTGGCAATGTATCAAGTAATACTGTCATTACTTACATTCGTTTAAGAGAACGCGCGCAGCAATTTCTCCGCATCGCAACGAATTGGAGCGATGATGTTGAAGGTGATCCTGAACTGATCAATCAGGTAAGCGTGCTAATGAATAGCTTGGATGGCTGCGGCATTGGCTCGACTCTCAACCCTGCTGTGTCTGATCGCACAGTCGAACACCTACTAGCGCAAATTCGATACTTGTCTATGTCAGAAATTGCGCAGCTCGTGGCACCATTCCGTGCAACTGGTTGCTTGTCTTCATTCAGTGATCAATCACGGGCGTGGTTAGAGATAATGATTGCACTTGGCGACGGCAACTACTCACAGTTGCTTGATAGTGTGGCGGGGCTCTTTCAAGAAGGACCTATAAACGGTACGCCACCGAATCAAATGGCTATGTCACTTGCCTATGTGGCGGCAATCAACTCGGATCGCATCGCAGATCTTCCCCAAATGATTCAGCGCTACATTCCTTTGACTGACGCGATGCCATTTGAATTCACGATACTGCAGCAACAAGCAACCTTGGCACTGTACGACGCTCTTTAGAAAGCAGGATAGAAAACTTATTTTTTTGGCCAGTCTGCACCGTCGTAGTATCGAGTTCCACGATGTCCTTTTCTGGGGATAGGTTTCTTTAACCGCTCACCCGGGCAGGCCACCATGATTAAGGTGCGAGCCCGACCGGATTTGGGATTGGTAGCGCCACCAATAAATTCGGTGATTACACAGCGACCAACTAACTGGTCCTTAAAGATCGTGTAAACGAAGTCTCCCTCTTTGAGTTTCGAAGGACTACCTGCCATATGAAACTCAAAATCTGGGCGCGAACCGTCATAGAGACAATCAATGCCTTCTTGGCCGCGTGAAGCCGGAATGGTTTTGGTTATGCCGAAACTCATGGTTTAGTCCGGTAAGGCAAAGACCCAAACAACTCCGCCCTGAGGCACGAAAGTACGAGTTCCTCTTACCTGGTCGATGCGCGCAGTCTTTGAAGCGGCATCGACACCCCATCCTGATTGCACGGCGATGTACTGCTTACCATCTACAGCAAATGTAGTTGGGACACCAATGATTCCTGAGTTGGTTTTAAACCGCCAAAGCTCCTCGCCGGTACGCGCATCGTGGGCGCGGAAAAAGCGGTCAGGAGTTCCACCACTGAAAATGAGATTGCCACTCGTAGTGAGAATGCCGCCCCAGTTGTGATCATCAAACTCTGTGGTCCACACTTTTTCTCCGGTATTCATATCCCAGGCTTGAATCTCACCGATATGATCTGCGCCATCACGCAAGGTGAATTCCGTACGGGCTCCAATGTAGGAGCTGCCTGGCATATAAGTTACTTCTCTGCCTTCTATTGCACCGCAGTGATTGTCATTAGCTGGGATGTATACCAATCCTGTTTCAGGATTGTATGCCGCGGGCGGCCAATCTTTTCCGCCCCACAATGAAGGACAGAAAGAAGTCGTGGAGTCAGTAGTGGGTTTGTGTTCCGGATCGTAAGTAGGGCGACCAGTTTCTGGATCGATGCTAGCGAACGCGTTTTGATATACATAAGGCTCTGCATCAATAAACCCAATGCGATCACTATGTCTTTCTAGCGTCCATAAGTAACCGTTACGGCCTGCGTGCACTAGTGCATCAAACTCGCGACCATTACGTTCAACCGGCATCAATATCGGGGTGGATACTTCGTCCCAATCCCACGAGCCATTCCAGTGATACTGATGATGAGCTTCGATTGCGCCTGTGTCGATATTCAACGCGATTACCGAGTTGGTATAGAGATTGTCACCCGGACGTTGATCTCCAATCCAAGGTCCAGGATTGCCAGTACCAAAATAGGCGAGACGCCGCTCTGCATCGAAGTGACCAGGAACCCATACTGCAGCCCCACCCGTGCGCCAAGATTCACCTGGCCAGGTTTCGTTTCCTGGTTCGCCAGGTGCGGGTACGGTATACGTGCGCCAAACTTCTTCTCCGGTTTCAGCATCCAAGGCGACAACAAAACCGCGGATACCTAATTCACCGCCAGACGTACCAACAAGAATTTTTCCTTCAATGGCCAGCGGTGCCATGGTGATGTAGTAACCGAAGTAATTATCTTGAACCGTGGTGTCCCAAATTTTGTCGCCTGTGCTGGCATCTAAGGCAACTACTCGAGCATCGAGAGTGGCGGTATAAACTTTATCGCCGTACAGTGCGACGCCTCTGTTGGTTCGATGGAAGGCAATATAGTTCTGCGGCAGATTGTGTTGATAACGCCATAGCAAATCACCACTCGCTGCATCGATGGCATATACCAGATTGCCCGGTGTGGTGACGAACATGACACCATCATTAACGATTGGTGGTGCTTCATGGCCGCCAATAACTCCGGTAGAAAAAGACCAAACCGGCTCCAACTCATCAACGTTGTTGGCAGTTATCTGATCCAGTGTGCTGTATCCCCAGCCTTCTAGATTGCCACGATAAGAGAGCCAATTATGTTCCTCAGGGTTGATGAGGCGATCATCATCTACTGGGTTGTAATTCTCGATCAGGGTCTGTGTCAGTGCCGCGGACGAAAGTAATGCGGAAACTAACAGCACCAAGGTACGAATTAGATGGGTGCTATTTACCATGGGAATCCTCTAAATCTTTCTTCTTATATAGGTATAGCAATTTGCTGATATCTAGAAGGTATGCCGGGGGGATGAGTTTGTCCAGCCGCCATCGGCCAAAACAGGGCCTCCCACGATGCTAGATGCTGAGTCGACAGCGATATGCTAGATTTTTCGCAATGAGAAAAATTCGGGGAGAGTGATATGTTGCAGAGTTTACAGATGATTCGAAAAGTGAAAGTGCTAATCCCAGCAGTATTGATAGCGATGCTTTCCAGTACCACGTCAGCGCAGCCGGCAGAACCAGTATCCCGCGCTCAGTTCGATCAATGGATGCAGGATATTTCTAACTGGGGTCGATGGGGAGCTGAGGATGAAAAAGGCACCCTGAATCTGATTACGCCAGAGAAGCGTGTCGAAGCCGCAGCATTAGTCCAAGATGGCACTTCAGTCTCGCTATCACTGTTCGCTGACAAAGAACAAAGACCGTTAAATGGCAATCCATTCCGTCACACTCTAGCGGTTTCACGCTTCGGTGAACACGAAGTAGCCGGTGATGAGTACTCGGTGCAATACCATGGATTCGCCCATTCTCATATGGATGGTTTACCGCACTTTGCGCACAAAGGACAAATGTATAACGGCTTTTCCGTAGATGAGCTGGAAGCAACCGGTTCCAATCGTTTGGGAATTCATAACGCATTTGAAGGAGTGTTCACTCGAGGCATCCTTGTTGATATTCCCTGGTTGCGAGGAGTGGATTATTTGGAGCCAGGCACGGCAATCACCTCTGCTGATCTAGAACAATGGGAAGAAAGAACCGGTGTACGCATTGGTAGCGGAGACGTTTTATTGATTAGAACAGGGCGATGGGAACGAGTTCGACAACAAGGAGAGTGGATGTTTGTCGGTAACGCTGCTGGTTCTCATGCATCGCTAGCACTATGGTTAAAAGAAAGAGACGTCGCAGTGATTGGATCCGATGGCGTGAGTGATGTGATGCCCAGTGGAGTGGAAGGATTAATCAATCCATTGCATGAGCTCGTACTCGTGGGTCTGGGTATGCCAATCCTCGACAATCTTGATTTAGATGCAGTTGCTGAGGCCGCTGCAGAAAAAAACCGCTGGGAGTTTTTGTTTGTTGGATCTCCACTGCGAGTTGAAGGCGGCACAGGTTCGCCAATGAATCCATTGGCGGTGTTTTAACTAAGGCAACGCCAGAGCGATCAACTCTGCATCATCACCCAGGCTGCCGACAGCCACTACGATGTACTGCTTGCCTTCGTGCATATAACTCATCGGTGCGCCGGTTGTGCCGGAAGGCAACTCGGTTCTCCATATCACTTCGCCCGAGAGTTTGTCGTAGGCGCGAAACGAAGTTCCCCACATGTTGGGCTGTGTGCCGCCATGATTGTTGCTGCCATCACCGATGAACAATAGAGTTCTAGTAACCAGGCTTGCTGGTCTGCTGGCAATTCCTAAAGTGGGAAGGTCTAAGTCATCCAGATCAGGGTGATCACTTAATGAATCTCCATTGGCCACTTGCCAAACATGTTCACCCCGGTTCATATCTATTGCAGTGATACGACCCCATGGTGGCTTGGTGAGTGGAATGCCATCAAGGTAAGGTGCTTCACGATTGGGACTCCAATAGTCCATTTCAGCTTCAGGATCGGTAGTTGCTTCTAATCGATATACCCGCGGGATGTCATTGGTAAATCCATAGTAGTAACCAGTCTCCGGGTCAAACGCACCTGTGTTCCAGTTGGCAGATCCCCAGGAACCTGGGAGGGTTAAGGTTCCCTGGTTGCCACCGGGCTCGTCACTAATAAGAGTAGGTGGCGTAAAGATTGGGCCAATCACAAAGTTCGCTACCGTAGCTCGCGCAATCTGACCAATCTCCGGAAAGTCGATGATGTCTGCTTCAGTAATTCCTTGCGTTGCGATAGGCGCAGGTTTAGTAGGGAAAGGTTGAGTTGCAGATAATTGTTCACCTGGTACATCGGATTGCGGTACAGGTAGTTCTTCAATTGGCCAGACTGGTTCTCCGGTAACTCTATCGAATACATAAACCCACCCAGTTTTGTTGGCTTGCATAACAGCCTTTATAGGGCGCCCATCAACAATTATGTCGCCAAGGATTGGTGGGCCTACATTGTCGTACTCCCATACATCGTGATGCACCATTTGAAAATGCCACACCCGCTCGCCAGTCGAGACATCAATCGCAACTAAACTATTGGAATAGAGATTGTCACCAGGGCGGTGCCCACCATAGTAGGCGGCAGTTGGCGCCGTAAATGGTACATACACATATCCGAGTTCTTCATCGGCGGATAAACAACACCACGATCCTAAATCTCCCGATTCTCGCCAGGAGTCATTACCCCAGGTATCTGTCCCGAATTCTCCTTCCCGCGGTACCGCATGAAAGGTCCAAAGAAGTTCTCCTGTTTCTGCATCGAACCCACGCACGTCTTCCGATGCCACGCCGCGCCATGTTGTGCCGCTATCGCCTGCTCCATCTACTGTTCCGGTGATTACGATCACGCCATTAACAATAAGCGGGCCACTAGAGACCAGGCTAAATGTATTTGCCCCAGCGGGTACCAGGTCTACTACGCCGTCATCACCGAAGGCCTCAATTTTGTTGCCGGTATCTGCATCTAGCGCATAGAGCTTGCCTTGCCGCACACTAAACAGACGTTCTTCTGAACCATTGGTCCAATATTCGACTCCCCTGGTACCAGTGCCTCGAATGTTTTCAAAAGTTTCCTCGTCAGGGGATTGAATCCACAGCGTGTCGCCAGAACTTGGATCGATAGCGGTGGCTAGTCCGATCCCATTCGAGAGATACAGCACTCCATCAACATAGATGGGAGTTGCACGCAGATTGCCGGATACTCTGAGGCGCGGATAGGCGCTTGTAATCGAACGATCGACGGCAGGGCGACGCCATGCGACTTCTAGTTCAGACACATTACTGGCATTGATCTGGTCGGCCGGTGAATATCGATTAAATGCTTTGGTGCCGCCCCAGTAAGGCCAGGTAGATTGCGCTTCAGCAGCAAAAAAAGTTGGGCTGATGATGAGCAAGGCAATACCGGTTACGCGGTAGCAGTGCCTGAGGAAAGGGGGCTTGCAACTGCGGGAGATTTTCATTGTTGTTGGTCTCCAGGTGCTGTTCCAACATTTAACCAGATTCCCCCAAAGGTTTGAATCTAGGCTATAGTCTTAACTTCGGTATCGTTGGGAACGTCAACAAAGTTCCTATAGAGAGGACATTAATATGCACCGCGACAATAAACTCCAGAAACCCTTTATCGCTTTGTTGTGGCTACTTTTCGGGCAGCTGTTGGTAGCAACACCCGCTTCAGCACAGGTTGCGGAGAACGTTGAAGTCACCATACTTTCCTCCAATCTCGCAAATGGTGGAGCCATTGGTGAATGGGGATTGTCTGCATTAGTGGAAGTAGACGGTCACTGCATTCTCTTCGATGCCGGACGTTATCCTGACACTGTGATTCGTAATGCCGAAGTTCTCAATGTCGATCTTTCTTGCATCACCGATGTAGTGCTAAGCCATTTTCATTTTGATCACACCACAGGCTTGATTCCTCTAATCGAAACATTGCGAACCGTTAACCCTGACGCGATCCAGCGTGTTCATGTTGCTCAAGGTTTTTTTAACGAACGCAGGGCAGGTAGTGGTTCTACAATTCGCGCGAATCAAATGATTCAGGAACGCACTACGATTGAAAATCTTGGAGTTGAGTTTGTTGTTCATCAACAAGCGACTGAAATCTATCCAGCGGTGTGGGTATCAGGACCGGTGGAAAGACGACACCCTGAAATGAATTACGGAACAGCAATAGAAGTGTCGTTGGACGGGGAATGGATTAGAGATCACTTGCCGGAAAGCCAGGGCCTGGTAATAAGAACTGAAGATGGTCCTATTGTGCTATTAGGTTGTGGACATTCAGGCGTAGTGAATGCACTCACGCAAATTCAAGATCAAATTCAAGATGAAGCTATCCATGCATTGATGGGCGGACTGCATTTATTCAATGCAACCGACGATACCTTAGAGTGGACTGGCGGGATGCTAAAAGAAATTGGCGTGGAGAATCTCATGGCAGGACACTGCACCGGAATCGAACCACTGATTCGATTACGAGCAAGCCTTGAATTGAATCGGCAAACGGCTGTCGTCGGTGCTGTTGGTTCTCGCTTCGTTCTCGGCGAAGGAGTCTACCCAACAGCGATTGCTATGTAGATTCATAACATTTCTTACTAAGTTTGGGGGGTTGCAATAGCCCCCGAACTCACATGCTGTATCTTCAGTGTCACTTTCTGACCGATCAATCAAATACTGACCCTCAAAACCTTGCTTTCGTCGCAAGCTGGTGAGTTCCACAGTTACATCCAATTAGTGGGTAAGAGATAAACCTTGAGTACCCAGTGTTGCACTCGAAAGAGGCGAGTGCGCGCTATTTGTGGATTGTTCATTAGTTGTGAAATTCTACTGAACAAATTCACATGGTCTCTTCAAACCATAGTTCTGCACAGGAGTGAGCAGTAATCTAATAATCGCGCGAGACTAATTTGGATTGTCTCCTCATTTTCACGCGCAGTTCTATCGGTGTCTCAACCGGAAGTTAGTAGTCGATTGAGTTTCTAAAAAAATAACAAGGAGCTCAACATGCAACTTAGATCAATTATTGGGCGATGTTCCGCCTTAATCTTTTCAGTACTTTTATTCAGTAACGCTCAAGCTCAGGATGTACCAACAGATTCACTTATCAATCAGATAAGCTGTAAGTTGAATGATGGAGTTACTATTCAACAAGCTGTTGAGTGGGCGCGTTCTCGACCTAGAAACGGACCCCAGCCTGGCGCAGAGTTTTATAGACAGGCGGTAGTAAATGGTAATTTTCTACAGAATTATGATTTTCGAATTGCTACCTATTTTCAAAACTTCACTCACATAGTGGAAGTCGCATTAGCTAATCCAGCTGTTACATCAAATCATCTTTTTACTTGTGATGTAGCCTCTCAGAGCACACTAGCAAACAGAGCGGTAAGCCAAGATAACGACGGCTTCACTGGGGATGCGACAGTCATGCATACAAGATTCTGCATGTTGGCGGAAGGTGAAACCATGGAGGATGCCTGGGATTTCGCAGTCGCTGTTAATGAGAATTTTTCTGATGCAGGAAACAACTCCTTAATGCAACTTAGTAATCGCATTGTAGGACCAATTCCAGGTGCAAATATGGAAAACGTTGGGCGTGGTGTCGTAATTTCGGCAGTGCCAGATACACCACAGAGTTGGGCTGCGAGGATGGATATGACACGAAATGGTTTCCAACCATTGCGAGGTGTTAGCACGCCATTCGAGAGCTGTAACTTCCCAGCAGTATGGGTCACCCATGCTGTATGGCGAGCACCAGCTCAGTAGAGCAAGGAGATAATGATTATGTCTAAGATCAAAAACTCATTCTTATCTCTTGCCTGCATAGCATTACTCTTTCTATCAGGTACTGCTTCAGCGCAACTAGGATTTTCAACTACTCGGGTTGAAGTAAAGCCTGGAGCAAATATCCAATTTGAGAACTTCATCATGCAGTTCAAAGCTGCAGCAGAAGAAATCAATTGGCCTTACGGGTGGAATGCATCACAAGTTGCAGTTGGCAATACTAATCAATACCTGTTTGTTGCGCCTTTCGATAGCCATGAACAACTATCCACACCTGTAACTGCTGTTCTCGGTCAAGCTCATTCCCCATCTGAGGTCGCGGAAATCTTGCAGAATCTTCGCGACTCCACATCATCGCTCGTAACCGGTACTTATTACGCGCGAGATGACTTAAGCAATCCACCTTCATCGCCACCAGCTAATCAAGAGTTGATATTGACCGTTCAGGTTAATGCTAAAGCTGGTATGCAGATGCAATTTGAAGAATGGGTTAAGCGAGTGGTAGATGGCTCAGAAGGGGTAACTTGGAATGCCTTTGCTAAAGGCTTTGGTGTTGGGCCAGGCTATGTTTTCCGTAGTGGCCTTACATGGGCGGCATTAGACCAACCCGCACCATCTCCTCAGCAAAGAGTTATGGATGCATTTGGTCCAGTCGCTGGCAATGCCATTATCAATTTGGGTGCTGCTTCGATGGAATCAAATATAACCCAGCTACTAAGACAACGCCCCGATCTCTCTTATAGCCCGTAAAGAGGCTAATCATTCAGAAGCTAAGTTTGAGCCCTGTCTACTTGTAGACGGGGCTTTTTTTATCTGAAAGAAATTGTCTCTGGCTACGGTAGTACTCAACCGTCACGGTTGTCGTATAATCTGGCGCTCACAAAAGTCGTGCGAGTTTTAAAGGCGCTTTCACATGAAAAACAAATTGTCCAAATGGGGACTCATTGGAGTTGCCGGAATCTTTCTGCTGTATGTGGGCTCGGTAGTGTACTTCGAGGCGCGACTCGGATACTTGCAACCCCAAGGCAGCACATCGCTGGTACTTGCTACATTTACAAGTGACGACGAGCGTCATGAACGAGTGCTTCGCCTGGAACAAATCGATGGCAATAACTACATTGCGGTAAATCATTGGCCACGCCGCTGGTATCGTTATGCAATCAACAATCCTTCTGTTGAAGTAAAGATGCCAGGCACAGAATCATTTGCTCCCTTCACAGCAGTTCCATTAGAAGGCGCTGAGTTAGCGCGAGTAAGTGAAGAATATTCATTTGGATTTAATTTTCGATTTCGCACGGGGTTTCCCCCTCGTCGATTTCTTCGATTGGATCCAAGTTAAATCGTAAATTACAAAAACAAATAATCCAGAGGAGAAGTAGATGTTTAGTCACGTCATGTTGGGAGCAAATGATTTAGAAGCTTCTAAAGCATTTTATGACGCAACCTTGTCAGTATTAGGCCATGGTGAGCCAGTGCAGGACCCAAAAGGTCGCTTTTTTTATCGCACGGAAGGTGGTGTGTTTGGAATTACTGACCCCATAAATGGTGAGCCTGCAACACACGGTAATGGCAGTACTTTAGGATTCGCCGCAAAGAGCCCGGAAGATGTAGATGCCTGGCATGCAGCAGGTTTGGCCAATGGTGGAACTGATTGCGAAGACCCACCGGGAATCCGAGAAGGTGCTGGAGTTCAGCTCTATATTGCCTATCTGCGCGACCCTGCTGGCAATAAGATTTGTGCATTGCATAGAATCGCGCAATAAATTTTTTCTCAGCGGGATTAATTCAAGTTAGTCCCGCTGTTTTTAGCCCCTCCAAGTAACAAGCAATTTGCTCTTGCTCTTTGAGAAAGAACATCTTTTCTCGCACAAACTCCAGACTAAAGTTTTTAACTTGCTGCTTCACTTTCGCCAATGCTTTTTGTGCTGTTTGGATATCATTCAAATAAGCATTTGCGACTGCAATATGTGAATATGCCCAATATTGGCAGTTCGGAATGAGTGTTGCCTCTTCTGCCCAGGCAATTGCTCCTTCAAAGTCACCTGAGAAAATCTTGGCTAACGCTCCGTAGGAGTAAAAAGCCCATAGTTGTGGGTCGTTTGGACTGAGCGCAATGGCATGTTCGAAGCTTACTATTGATTCTTTATAGCGTCCTTCATAGGCTAATGAGTCACCAAGTCCACAATGGGCTGCAGCAAGACTACTGTTTAGCCTGATTGCTCGTTGATTTTCAGCAATAGCTCGCTCATATTCTCGCCGAGCTAATAAAACCCTTGCACGAAGGGCATAGAACACTGCGTTGTTGGGATCGAGAGATAATGCAGTATCACAGGCAGAAAGTGCAGCATCCAATAATTCCTGAGTAGGGGGCGTATCCCAATAGACCATTCCCAGAACCACAGCATACGCCCACCATGCATAAGCCTCACCAAAACGTTCATCTAACAACTGGCTATGTTTCAATAGTCGCTGTGCTTCCAGGTTTCCCTCACCGGTAAACTGATAAAAGTGATAAACGCCCAGGTGATAGCAGTCCCAAGCTTGCAAGTCTGGATTGCGTGTTTGCACAGCCTTGTTGCGTTCGGCAAAGCCTATTTCTGGTTCTAACCGAGCTGTAATTTTTTCTGTTATGTCGTCTTGTACAGCAAAGATGTCATCTATTTCACGATCATAACGATCTGACCAAATCTGCATGCCAGAGGATGTATCCGCCAGACCTACATTGACCCTCACTTGTTTTCCAGCTCGCCGCACACTGCCTTCGACTAAATAGTCGGCACCAAGTTCTTGACCGAGCGTAGCGACATCAAGACTGCTATCCCGAAAGCCGAAAGTTGAGTTTCTAGCTACAACATCTAGCCAACGGTGCTTGGCGAGCGCCGCAATAATGTCAGTACAGACCCCGTCCGAAAAGTAGACCTGATCCGAATCTGCCGATAGGTTTGCAAATGGCATTACCGCGATGCGCGGTTTCTGACGGGAAGCCGCTTTTTCAGAATGGTCACTTTCTTTGGCAGGCAGACTATTGTCGGCTTCGATTTGCACCTCTGGTACAAATCGAAAACCTTTGCGGTGTACGGTCTGAATTACAGACTGACTACGGCCATCATCACCTAACAATTGGCGTAGGCTTTTGATCCGACTACTTAGGGCAGCATCTGAGACAACACGACCATTCCATACCTTCTCGTTGATCTCATCTTTGTTCACCATGCGACCATTGTTTGCTACCAATACCGTAAGCAGCTCAATTATCTGGGGTTCTGTACGCAGGGCTTCGCCATCACGAGTAAGCTCGAAGCGATCAGAATCGAGTACAAAGTTGTTAAAGCGATAGCGCATGGAGAAATCACAATATATTCAGGGTTTCTACAGAATTAAACCACGCCCACTGCAAGTCTGCACAGCCCGAATTCTCTAAACTGGAGACGTTTTCAAATTCATTCATAGATTCAATAAGGAGGAGATAATGGACTCTGTAACTACTGAAAATAAGTATCTGGTGAACTGTGCTGATGGGGCGAACAATCCGGAGCGGGCAACCATTCCTTTCATTCTCGCATTTACCGCATCCAAAACCCATGAAACAGCCGTTTTCGTGACTGCGGATGCTGCGCAAATCTGTGTTAAAGGTGGAGCCGAGCAAATTACTGCTGAAGGTTATGAACCGCTGGCAGATCTACTTGACGGCTTCGTCACGAATGGAGGAAAACTCTGGCTCTGTCCTGCGTGTGCCAAAGCAAAGGGCATCGAAGCGGACGATTTGATTCCGGGTGCCGAAATTGCAGGGGCGCCTAAGACTATGGCATTTCTTTCATCTGGGGCGACATTACTCAACTAGGCTGACAAAGTATCTGGTATTTTTGGGAATCCCTCTTTTAAATTCAGTATAAAAAGGAATATACACATGGCCTCTCAATCATCACTTGATGTAGATGCATTGCGTGATCAAGTAAAAGAAAAATATCGTGAAGTCGCGGTCGAACCTGATCGCGAGTATCACTTCCATACCGGAACCGATGCTGCTGCTCGTTGTGGGTATGCCGTATCTGACTACAATGACCTTCCGCCTGCTGCGGTAGAAAGTTTTGCAGGAGTTGCCAATCCCTTCTCACTGCGTGAACTACAAGAAGGGGAAACTGTTGTAGATCTAGGAAGCGGTGCTGGGTTCGATTGTTTTGTCGCTGCGCAAAAAGTCGGAAGCAGCGGTCGAGTCTTTGGTATAGATATGACCGAAGAGATGTTGCAAAAATCTCGCGACACAGCTAACTCACTTGACTTGCCACAGCTCGATTTCAAGGAAGGATTCATCGAAGAACTTCCATTTGACGATAATAGTGTCGACGTTGTGGTCAGCAACGGAGTAATCAATCTATGTCCAGACAAGCGCAAGGTATTCGACGAAATCTTCCGTGTGCTGAAACCTGGTGGTCATTTGCAGTTCGCTGACATCGCAAATAGTAAACCCGTTCCACAAGCGGCCATAGACAATATCGATCTCTGGACTGCTTGAATCGCCGGTGGCCTGCCGTGTGCAGGTTGGGAAAAGATGCTGACGGATACAGGTTTTGAAAACGTCAGTGTAGGAGATGCGATCGATACTTTCGGTGGCGCTTCAGGTGAAGGAAATGCTCGTGCGTTTGAGGTCTACGGCTACCCATTTCTAGCGCAAAAACCAACTTAGTGCTGAGCCATTTGGCATCGCATTAATTCGGGGCGCAGCTCGAATTTGACGCACTGAATTGGTGCGACTATAAAGATTTTCGGGTGGTCCTAAAATATCCAAAATAGATCAGAAGCCACGTATTCATTGGCTTCTAATCTATTGGCTCAGTTCTTGCTCAACACTGTCCCAGGTGGCATCGATTGCCATGAACACGAACCAATCAAGGGACAAGACAAGTTATGAAAACTCGAATTGCTTCACTGGTTGCGGCGGGACTTCTTGTTTCTGCCGGCAACCTTCAGGCCCAAGAATGGTCTGCAAACTTTGCAGCCACTAACAACTACATTTGGCGCGGCCTAACTCAATCAATTAACGAAGGCGCCATTTCAGGTGGAATTGATTACGCTGCCGAGAGCGGATTCTATTTAGGCACGTGGGCATCAAATGTGTCTTACGACTCAGATGATGTCTATTCCTATGAACACGATATGTATTTTGGCTATGCCTGGGAATCTGGTGGCATCAGCTATGACATTGGTTATCTCTACTATAACTACGATTCCAATGCGGGCTTCGATTTCGGTGAAGTGTATGGGGCGATTGGCATTGGTAATTTCAGCGCACAGGTTTCATTGCTAGCCAATGCTGAGCCTGACGAAGCGCCTGGCGAAGATTTTGGTTTTGCCAAAGCGTCTTACTGGTCATTCGACTATGCCATTCCATTAGACAGTGGTGCTGAGATCGGTTTGCATGCCGGTTTCCATGAAGGTGACTTCATGTATGCCTTTAACGGTGCTACCGATGACTATTGGGATTTTAATGTCAGCATTGCCAAAGACGGTTTCTTCGGCATGATCACTACGACCACATTGGGCGATGATGATAACAATGACGGCATCGAAGATTACGCCAGCATGGGAACTCGCGATAATGACGAAGTTAAGTTTGTTGTGGGATACGCCCTGGACTTCGAATTGTAAAACCTAAACTAATCTCCTTAGGACGCCGGGCTCATGGAGTTATGTGAGTCCGGCTTTTTATTGCCTTTGCAAAAAGTTCAGCGCAAAAAAAACGGGTAATGAAAATTACCCGTTTAAGTTTTATGGATGGTCTTGCTTGCAGCAAAGCTGATCAGTCACCCGACCAGCCTGTATAGTGCACATTAAATATGTTTTTGTAGCGTTAACTACCAGTCCATTGAAGGATCAGGCCAGTACGGGTTCACCGCTGACCTGCTCAGCCTTTCCCTCGGTAGATTCCACAAATTCAACAGCTGCTGCAATAGCATCTCTGCGAACATCGAAATAATGATCGTGAGGAACAACGTCACCCATCAGATCAGTAAGCATGGTACGTATCTCAGCAGTCATGCCTGAGATATAAACTAGCTTGTTCGACATCTTGCCATCGTTAGCAATGGTTTCTACTGCGCGCGCAGCTGAAACATCAATGAATGGTACTTGTGAGAAATCGAGAATCGTTACCTGACTCAACTTGCCAGATTTCTCACGGACCTGGTGTCCTACGTCAGCGGCTGCACCAAAACTTAGTGGGCCACCGAAGTCAAACACGTTGATGCGTTCGTGGGAGTGAGTCATTAGCTCAGCTTCTTCCTCAGAGAAGTGCTGAGAAAGACCTTCGCTAGTGATGTCTTTGAGCTGCTTGAGCTGCTCGTCAGCAATCTGCTTAACGAATGCCAGAGAAGCCATAACAACACCAGCCATTACCGCAGTGATCAGATCGACAAATACGGTCAACGTGAGTACCAGAAGCATTAACGCAAGATCCCAACGTGGACCACGGTGTGCCTTAAGAATGTAGGCGCGGTCGATAATGTCCCAACCAGTCTTGATCAGAATTGCAGCAAGCACTGTGTGTGGGATGTTAGACGCCAGAGGTGCTAGAGCAACAACAATTGCTAGTAACAACACACTGTGCAACATGCCTGAAATCTTAGTCTGACCACCTGTGCGAATGTTGATTACAGTACGCATAGTTGCGCCCGCGCTCGCAATACCGCCGAATAGGCCAGCAGCCATGTTACCGACACCCTGACCAATCAACTCTTGATTAGAGTTGTGGCGAGTACGAGTCATGTTGTCTGCAACCAATGATGTCAGCAGACTATCGATTGAACCTAGCAATGCAAGTATGAATGCTGCTTCAAATACAATCAGCAATGACTCTTGGCTCAGACTTGGCATGATGAAGCTGGGTAAACCAGTTGGAATATCACCCAAAATTGGTGCGCCAACCATAAACACACTTGTAACGGTACCAATAATCAGTCCAGCTAATGGTGCTGGAACAATCTTGCCCCACTGTGCTGGCCACTTGAACACAATGATCAGTGTCAATACGCCAATGCCTAAAGCAACCATGTTGGGATCCATTACTGCACCTGGAATTTCAACCAGCGCAGGAATAGTGCCACTACCTTCTGGCTCGTGTCCGAACAGACGACTAGTCTGCAAGGCAATGATGATACAGCCGATGCCGCTCATGAAGCCCGAGATAACCGGGTAAGGCACGAGTCGGATGTATTGACCAAGTTTGAATACACCAAAGGCAACCTGAATCGCACCGGCTAATACAACAGTGGTAAACACCAATGATGGATTGCCATCCAGTGCAGCATACACACCAGCAAATACAACAACCATTGGGCCAGTAGGACCAGTGACCTGTGAGCCGGTGCCGCCAAACAATGAAGCAAAGAAACCTACGATGATTGCACCATACAGACCTGCAATAGGTCCTGCACCCGATGCTTCACCAAAGGCCAACGCCAAAGGCAAGGCAACAACACCGGCAGTAATACCACCGTAGATGTCGCCTTTAAGATTATCCGTTCTAAAACCTAACATTAATTTGTCCTCGCAAATTGGCGATTAAGCCTTAGGCTGATTTCAGCTGTTCAACGTTTAGGTACTCGGCATAGCGCTTTTCAACAGGAACAAACTCATTTGATTCCTCATCTAAAGCGACAATTGTGCCTTCACCAATGTTGTACACCCAACCGTGCAACTTAACTTCACCAGTAGCCACTTTCGCAGCGACAGCAGGATGGGTTCTTAAGTGCTGCAGCTGTAGTGCAACGTTTTCTTCAGTCACATCTGCCAATGCGTTAGGTGATTCATCACCCGTGCGTGCACGAACAGTTTCTACCGCCGCGCGAGAATGATCTAACCAGTTTTGTACGTGAGGCAGATCTGTAAGTGCGCCAGGATTCAGCGCACCTTTCATGGCGCCGCAATCACTGTGACCACAAACAACGATGTGCTGCACACCCAAAGCTGCTACGGCAAATTCGATTGATGCAGTCATGCCGCCAGAATTTTTCGCATGAGGTGGCACAATGTTGCCAGCGTTGCGAATGACAAACAGATCACCTGGATCAGTTTGTGTGATGAGATTTGGATCGATGCGCGAGTCTGCGCAAGTAATAAACATTACTTCAGGGCTCTGACCAGTAGCCAGTTCCGAGAATAGCTTCTTTCTCTCCTCATAAGGAGAACTGCGAAACTTAGCAATTCCAGCAATTAGTTTTTCCATCTTCCAAGCACCTCAAGGGGTCTGATTAAAATTCAGGACGACATAAGTCGCCCTCCACTTAAATTTGAGGCGCCATGGTATTGGGGATTTAATGATAAGAATATTGCTTACTATCGTATTTCGTTATAGATTTTATCTATCACTGAATTGGACCGCATGGAGCCCGAAAAGCCGTGGACACCTTAGAAAGCCTGTCTCTCAAGCAGATTCAGTACTTTGCGGCAGTTGCTGAATATGGCAGTTTTCGCCAGGCTGCCTTTCGCCTGAACATCACTCAGCCGACCCTTAGCAACCAGGTCGCTTCAATGGAAAAAGCGCTTAAAATTCAACTATTTGAGCGTAGTCGTAAGGGCATCACCACCACCCCGCAGGGGCGCGAATTGCTACTCAGCGCCAGGCGGGTATTGGAGGAGGCACAGGGCTTTACTACCCAGGCAGCCCTGTTATCCGGGGGTGGAATGGGAACCTACCGGCTCGGAGTTACCCCGACATTAGGGCCTTACCTGCTGCCCCATATCCTCAGCCCTATTCATGATCGCTATACCGATTTGAAGCTATATGTGCGTGAGGACGCTCCCAGCGATTTGGAGACTGGGCTCATTAATGGCCAGCATGATCTGATTCTTTCTACCTTACCCATCATGTCCAACGAGCTAGTGGTTGCTCCTTTGTTTCGAGAGCCATTGAAGCTCGCGATTGCTCGAGATCATCGCTTAGCAAAGAAGAAGCGCATCAACCGGATGGACCTGTTGGGCGAGCCTGTACTCACCATCAGTGAGCACCATCTATTTCACAAACAGATTACTGACCTGTGTGAACGGGTGGGCGCAGTGGTAAGACGAGACTATGAAGGCACCAGTCTTGATACGTTGCGCCAAATGGTAGTGATGGGAATGGGAGTGGCATTTTTGCCAGCACTGTATGCCAAATCAGAAATTAGAAGCAGCAAAGAATTGCGGGTAGCCGATGTAGATGGCATCAATGTGGTAAGAAATCATGCGCTGGTGTGGCGAAACACTTCGCCGGTTAGAAATTTCTATCGCGCTTTAGCCGATGAAATTCAAAGCATCGTTGAAAGCTCTTTGTCAGACATTATTCTTCCGTCCAGTCGCTCTCGAAATATTGAGAGCGCGGCTGCTAAAGCTCACTAAACTTTGTTTAATCGAAGACAATAAAAAGCGGGCAATAAAAAAGGCATCGGGCTATAAGCGCGATGCCTTTTTGTTTTTCTAGATCGACTTAGTTACGGGACTGATCTTCATCATACGGTGCACCCGTACCGGAAGATCCCATAAAGAACTTACGCCCATCTTCGAACGTGATGTCGCGACCGTTTGCTCTCGCACTGCGGTCCTTACTTTGATAACCATCAACTACGATCATCGTGCCTGGAATAATCGTATCGCGAGACAGTCCGCGTCGCAGCAAGGTGTTTGGTGTACCACCTTCAACCATCCAGACTGTTGTACTGCCATCGTCGTTCGTGACTTCTAAATGAATCCAGGTGTGAGGATTAACCCACTCCACTCGAACGATTGGACCGCGCAATAACACGGGCCGGTTTGGATCAAACTCGGCACTAAACGCGTGATGCGCAACAGCCTGTGTTCCCACTGTCATCCAAAGTCCGGCAGCAACTCCGAACGCAGCACCAACTTTAATTATTAAGGACTTAATCTTCATCGTTATTCCTCACAGACTAATTAGTGGGGTTAGGTACGCCGCCGGGATCTTCACCGCGGAATTCCATTTCCATAACTCGAGCACCACGCATAATGCCCTCAAGTGCATAGTTCGCTTCATGGCAGGCATATTCAAATACCTTATTGTCGGTACGCGGCATTGGGTATTCGCCACTAAAAGGCGCTTCCCAAACCGTAGGATCTTCCACCGTGAAGCTATAGATTACTTTCTCTGGATTTTCGTAGCGAAAATATTCTGTGACCTTCATGTTTTCAGATCCGCGGGAAAAAGCAGGGGTATCGCGAAAGTTCGTCGTTTCAACCACCAAGGTGTCGCCTTCCCACCAGCCAATCGAATCGCCCAGCCATTTTTTGATATGAACCGGGTCATGCTCAGCATTCATTCGAACAATGCGTGCTTCGTGCACCATTTCAACATTGATAATAATGGTGTCTTCAGTCTGCACGATGCGTTTGTGGTTGTTGTATAGCGCAGGCAACATGGGCGGCCCAGCGGTAGAACTAAAAGAAAGAATACAACGCTCAGCAAATGGGCGGTTTTCCGGGTTGTCATAAGGACCCGGTGCATCCAGCCCTGCGTCTAACCAATACGCCGTGCCATCATTTGCCCCACCTTCGCGGCGCGGCGCTTCGCCGGCACCGAGTGCTGCTCTACGCGCATCGCGAATGGCATCTGTCACAGGAGGCAATTGGCCATTCAGCGGATCGGTAATAATAGAAGAACGAAATTCATCATCGATTCGCACAACATCAGTTCCGTTATCGATCCAGAATGTGTTGTAGCCGCCGACATTTCCAGAAGCTCCGGTTGAACCATCACCGCCTTGCGGTGGCGCACTCCGATTTGGATCGCTTCCCTGTTGACGCTCTTCCTTTCTTTCGAAGTCCGCATTGGCAATTGAGTAGGCTTCATCATCAGTGAGAATTAGTCGGTTGCCAAATTCCCTTGGACGCTGAAACGGCGTTAAAGTCGAAACGTCATAAGTTCCCGAGAAGTCAGGTTTGCCATCTCGAGTGCGAGGTATGTCGCCATCTTGTGCAGACATCAATGGTGTGATTACCAAGCTTGCAAAAGTTAGAACGCCAAGACAGAGAGTTTTAAATGATATCTTCATTGTCATTCTCCTCTAATTAGTTGCGTGGCAGTGGGTATCGACGATGCTCACCGTAAATGAGTTCTTCTACGAACTCGACACAGCGAAAATCCATAATCCGCGCATTAGGTTCCATGCGTCTATAGATAGGCATCTTGATAGTAAACGGTTCCGTTAATACCAACGGATCTTCGATGGTCGCTTCATAATCGATGTGATTAGGACCCATCATGGTGTATCGCTCGGTCACCTTCATTTGATAACTATGGTGACTGCCCGCACGATCAAGCCAGGTTTGATCGATAAGGCCAGTTACTTCTACTACTAAAGTGTCGCCTTCCCACTGCCCAACGGACCAACCCATCCAGGAATCAACTGGAGCAGGGCCGGGGTTATCCATATAGATATCACGAACGGCATTGGCAAATTGGTAAGCGATAAAGAAATCGTTTTCGTTTTGCACGATTTGAAAAGGGTGGGGCATATAGGTTGCTCGCGGCACCCCAGGCATGTAGCACTTCACTTCCGGATCTCTGGTGATCCAATTAGCGGCGTTATTCTCTTTTACTCTTCGTGCTTGTTCGTTGTAGGGAATTTGTCCACCACCCACAATCACGCCCATACTGCCCGGCACCGATAACACCGCACCTGCTTCCAAAGTCTCGGCTGCTGGCACTGGGTTAACCGGCCCTTCACGCATCATTACTGAGTGGCGTGCGATATGTGGTTCCAGGTCCCAGTTAGCTTCATTTAATACCTGCCATATCCCATTGAAGTCTGGTTTGCCGTCGGGCAATCGAGGAATGTCTTGTGCAACTGCAGTTCCCGCCAGAAACAGGGCGGCACTAAGGGAAATTACCAGGCGGATGAAGCCATTGGATGAGCGGAGTTTGATCTGCTGCTTCATAGAAGTCTCCGATTGTTCAGTCATATGATCCCTATGACTTTTATTCTTTTGAACTACTCTTTTAGAGTTAGCTGGCAGCAACCAAAAAAGGCTGCATGCCATGGCAGTAGTCTAGCCCAATTTTTCGCTAGATTGTTGAGAATTCACAGGAAGTCAGGCGCAGAATTGGCCCGTCCGTCGAATTTTAGGCAAGCCGGCTGAGCTTAATCTGGCCGTTGCAGCGTAAAGCTGGAGTCAGAATCTACCCGGGCATAGTCGTTGTAGCCTAGTCTGGCTATTGGCATCATGCGAGCCACATCTAGCAGGCCATCTTCGGTGATGAATTCATCTTTTATGTGAATTCCCACCACCTCGCCAAATATCACTTTGTAATTATCACCCTCGCTCCAGCCAGGAATCTCTGTGGTTTTGAGATAGCGGCACTCCAAGTGTACGGGAGCCTCAGCTATCCGCGGCGCACTAAGCAGTTGGGAATCAATTGGCGTTAATCCAGTCAGTGCAATCTCATCAGAATCCGGTGGCAGAGTGGCCGAAGAGGCATTCATTTGGTCTCTGGTTTCCCAAGTCGCCATATTGCAAACGAATTCACCGGTCTGTTCAGCATTGCGCGCTGAATCTTTGAGCTTGTCTTCATTGCCACCTACGCCAGCGGCAAACATAACCGTGGGAGGTCGGTAGCACACCGCGTTAAAGAAACTATAAGGCGCCAGGTTGCAAATACCGTTTTCATCAACGGTGCTTATCCAGCCTATGGGGCGGGGAATAACTAGACTATTGAACGGATTTTTCGACAACCCGTGATCGTTGTTCTTCGGTTCATAAAACATAGCGAGAAAGATCTGAGATTAAGAAGGGCGAACGCTTACAAATTTACTGAGTTTGCATTTCAAGTCTGCAATTGTAATCGGCTTGGTCAAAAAGTCATTCATTCCTGACTCGAGACAGCGCTCGGTTTCAGAAGGCAATGCTGCACCGGTGATGCCGATTACGGGAATCTGATCTGATGATGACTGCAATTCTTCTTCTCGGATAATCTTGGTCATCTCAAGTCCATCAAGCACTGGCATATTCCAGTCACTTAAGATGAGGTCATATTCTCCCGATCGCCAGAGTTCCAACCCATGCTCACCATTGATGGCAACTTTTACCCGGCAACCCAAAACATCCAGTTGCAATTTTAATGCTTCTCGATTGTCTTCATTGTCTTCAACGACCAATACGCGTGCACCTTGCAAAGTTGAATCGGTGCCTAATGATTCGACTGAAGAAACATCTGAAGATGCTTCATCGAGACTCTCAACCAGGGGCAGAACAACAGTAAACGTACTGCCGACACCAGCTTTAGAATCAACTTTGATTGTGCCATTCATTAAGTTAACTAGTTCCGACACAATACTTAAACCCAAGCCTGTGCCTTCACCAGCTCGGAGTTGCGTTTGACTACCCTGCACGAACGGTTGAAACATATTTTCCAGTTGGTCTTCGTCGATCCCGATCCCTTCATCCGCTACTGCTATCGCAAAGTGATCATCATCAGCTTTGTCGATAGAGATGCTGACTGTTTTTGTGGGATTGCGCTCGTCAGCAATGCTGTACTTGATTGCATTTCCCAGAAGATTCATTACGCACTGAGCAATGCGCACAGGATCGCCAACAATCATGCCGGGCATCGCTGCACCAACCTTCAGTTCGATTTTTGAATTTCGCTTTGTGGCGATAACTTGCAAAGTCGTTACCACATCTTCCATGACTTCTTTTATTTTGAAAGGCTCTTCAAGAACTTCTAGTTGGCCAGATTGAACCTTCGCCAGATCGAGAATGTCATCAATTAAACGAAGTAATATGCGAGACGATCGCATGATGGTTGTTACCATGCGTTGTTGTGAGGCCTCTAATTGAGAAAGTTCCAACAGCTCGGTCATGCTTAGCACGCCGTTGATTGGTGTGCGTAAGTCATGACTCATGTTTGCCAGGAATCGGTTTTTAGCTTCTTCGGCGGCAACCCGCTCAGTGATATCGGTGTAAGTGAGAACATAGCCTTTGTCACCGATGGGTTGGCCATAGACTTCAACGTGCTTGCCGTTAAACAGCAATTGATCTTCATGGAAAGGCTCGAAAGAACGAGCTCGCTCCATGCGCCATTTAAAGCGCTCTTCCACGGTTCCTACAGTTCCGTAACCGCCTCGCTCAGCATTGATTCTGACTACCTTCTCAAAATGGTCGCCCACTTTGAATTCTTCTTCCGGCAGCTCAAGCAATTCTCGGACACGATCATTAATGGCCAAGATGATAAGATCAGAGTTAAATAAGATTGCACCGTGCTGCAGGTAGCGAATAGCTTCCTGAAAAAGGTAGGCATCGTTTGAAGTGTTGTCACTCATAGCCGTTTCGCAAGCACGCAATCGGGAAGGATAGAGTAACTTTCATTGTATCAACACATCCTATGGAAAGCTCTAGAATTAGACTTAGGCGGAAGTGGGTTTCATAACACATCTCCTATATTGAGTGTTTCTCAGCAAGAGCAATAATCATTCTCATATGACTGCAAAAAAACCTTTGAGTGGCTATAAAGTTATCGACTTCTCTGCGGTCTATGCAGGGCCGATTTGTGCCCGTTTTCTGTTGGATTGTGGTGCGGATGTCATAAAGATAGAGCCTCCCGGGATCGGTGATCTCACGCGTGGGGCCGGCGGGATAACTCCAGCATTTGCGCACTTCAACGCAGGCAAACGCAGCCTGGCGATGGACCTAAAAACATCCAAAGGGCAGGAGTTGGCTAAAGCGTTGATTAAAGATGCTGATATTGTCGTGCAGAATTTTCGCCCGGGCATCATGGAGCGCTTCGGCTTGGACTATGACAGTCTCAAAAATGAAAACCCCGATTTAGTCTACTGTTCCATTTCGGGATTTGGCCAGAGTGGGCCGTGGGTGGATCGCGCCGCATTCGCACCTATTGTCCATGCTGCTAGTGGCTTCGATTCAGTGTTCGGTGCCGGGCAAGACAATGCAGAGCAGCGACCGCCAAACTGGGAAATC
Organism: uncultured Pseudohongiella sp.; assembly: GCA_965262465.1. Classification (GTDB taxonomy): domain Bacteria; phylum Pseudomonadota; class Gammaproteobacteria; order Pseudomonadales; family Pseudohongiellaceae; genus UBA9145. Next base: position 59,307 of record OZ253535.1, read on the forward strand.
ATGGTAGCGGATATCCTCACCGGTGCTTATGCCTTCGGTGCCATTCAAACTGCGTTACTTGGCAAGGAACGTCATGGCGGTGGCGAGCATCTGGATGTGAGCATGATGGACGCAATGATGACGCTGATCCCGGCGCAATTGCAGGCCGCCCAAATGGAAGAGCCACTTCCCATAGGCAGGTTTTATCCGGTTAAAACCAATGATGGGTTTGTGATGGTGACTCCCATTTCCAACAAAAACTTTGAGAGTCTTTGTGAGCTCCTTAATCGCCCAGAATTGTTAGAGGACCCACGGTTCGTTTTTGGTCCGCGTACTCGACACTTCCGCGAACTTTCACAAGAAGTAGAGAAATGGTCTGAGCTGCTAACAACTGAAGAGTGTGTTTCAGCATTAAATGGTGCCGGCGTTCCTTGCAGTGACTACGCAGAACTGGATGAACTATTTACCCATCCACAAGCGGTCGAGAGGGAATCGTTCTCTAAAATTACGCTAGAACAATTTGGGGAGTTTCTAATTCAGACTTTGCCGGTGCGTTTTCAAGCGATGAACAACAAACCAGCATCCTGGGCGGCAACCTTGGGTCAGCATAATGACGAGATTTTGTCTTCCGTCCTAGGTCTTTCAGATTCTTCTATTGAAGAGTTGCGTGAGCAGAAAATTATCTCTTAAGGAATATACAAGTTTGCCACGCACCCAAAAGGTCTGTGCCATAATCAACAAAAACTAGAATTAACCTGCTTTGAATTCCAACGATATCGGACTCACCCTCGTTAGCTGCGCCTTCTTTATGGGTTTAGTGGCTTTTATCTCATGGCGTAAAACCCGCGGTGAGGTCGACACCCAGGAAGGTTACTTTCTTGCCGGTCGCGGACTCAGTGCAGTTTTTATTGCCGGCTCTTTATTGCTGACCAATCTTTCAGCCGAGCAATTGATCGGGCTTAACGGCAGTGCTTACGGATTTAATCTCAGTTCCATGGCGTGGGAAGTCACTGCCGCCTTCGCAACAGTTTGCATGGCCTTCATCTTTTTGCCGCGATATCTCGCCGGCGCGTTCACCACCTTACCGCAATTTCTGAGCGACAGATTTGATGACAGCGTGCGGCGCATGACTGTGATCTTGTTTATGGTGGGTTACGGCTTGGTTACCATCCCCGGCGTGCTGTACTCGGGTTCAATTGCTGTGTTGCAACTGTTTGATGTGCCCTCGCTGCTCAATGTGAGTTATAGCGTCGGCCTATTAATTACTATCATTGCAGTAGGTTGCGTTGGCGCGATGTATGCAATCTTCGGTGGGCTGCGGGCAGTTGCTATCTCCGACACCATCAATGGCATAGGTCTACTAATTGTAGGCGTAACTGTTCCTATTCTGGGTTTGTCAGCATTGGGTGATGGCAGCATTGCGGATGGTTTACAAATTATCACTACGAATAACACCGACAAACTCAACGCTATCGGTGGGCCTGAAGACCCAACACCTTTCGCGACACTATTCACTGGTATGGTATTCGCCAATTTATTTTATTGGTGCACTAACCAATACGTGATTCAACGCACCTTGGGGGCCAAGAACTTGGCTGAAGGTCAGAAAGGTGTTTTGTTCTCCGGATTTTTTAAGGTACTGGTTCCTTTCTTCATGATGATACCGGGCGTTATTGCCTTTCATTTGTATGGCGAGGGTCTGGAATCCATTGACCTTGCTTACCCCACACTCATACGAGATGTACTGCCTGTTTACGCTACTGGATTCTTTCTCGCCGTTTTACTTGGTGCGGTGTTCAGTTCGTTTAATTCTTTGTTGAACAGTGCAGCAACTTTGTTTTGTTTGGACGTTTGGGCCCCGCTAAGCAAAAAAGAAATTGATGATGCCACTATGGTGCGAGTGGCGCGGTGGGCCAGTGTTGTCATCGCACTGTTCTCATTTGTAGTCGCTCCACTGTTGCAGTTTGCTCCAGAAGGTTTGTGGCAAATCATTCGTATCTTCACCGGTTTCTATAACATTCCTGTTATCGCTATTGTTTTGGTCGGGTTGTTTTCCACCCACGTTCCCTCTTTAGGACCAAAACTGGTTGTAGGTTTCCACATCATTGCCTATGGCCTGTTTCAATTTGTTCTTAACGACGTGGTGCAGATTCATTTCCTGCATCTTTATGCCATTCTTTTCATTATTGAAATTGTCATGATGCTGGTAGTTGGTAAATTGCAACCGCGCCAGGAAGCCTGGACCTATCACAAGACTGACATAGTTAACCTCACTCCCTGGCGATTCGCAGTTCCTTGTGCAACAACCTTGTTGTCCTGTGTTGTCGGTCTCTATGTTCTGTTTTCACCGATTGGGTTGGTAGGCGGTCTGAGCTCAGCTTTTACTCCGGTAATGAGTCTGCTGCTGATAGCCAATATAGGGATTTGGATTTGGTACATATCAAATACCACCAATCCGAAAACCGCGAAATCAGACGCGGCTAGGGTATAATCCGGCCTCGCAGATTTCATTCCAATTAGCTCTGAAGGAACTCACCCATTGCGATTTTTCGATGAAAGTGACATCGAACGTTCAGCACGTGTCCGAGAATGGTCACCTGAACCACAAGCGCAATTTCGATTCCTGATTGTCGGTTGCGGCATGATTGGTCGCGAACATATTCGAGTAACCAGATTGTTAGGTAAGGCGGCGATTGTTGGACTAGTAGATCCCCATCAACCAAGCACTGATGCCGCTCTTGCGCTTTTCGAAGACAGTTCAGAGAAACCTAAAGTCTTTGACACAACAGACCTAGCAATTGCAGAGCTAAAACCGGACGCGGTGTTCATCTGCACCCCAAACTATACTCACCACGAAATAGTCGAAGGACTCGTTAAACACGGCGTTCCACTCTTCATTGAAAAACCAATGGCAACATCCCTGGCTGATGCTGCTCACATAGTCGAGTTAGCGCGAGACTATCCAAGTTTCATTCAAATTGGCATGCAATATCGCTTTAAGTCTCAATACAGTGAAGCTTTTCGGCAAGTGAAAGCACTACAAACGCTAGGATCCGTTAAGACCATTAGCATGAGTGAATACCGACCACCATTCTTGGACAAGGTAAATCAGTGGAACAAGTTCAATGAGTATTCAGGCGGCACTCTGGTCGAAAAATGCTGCCACTATTTCGACTTGATCAACTTGATGGCCGAATCAAAACCAGTTTCTGTATATGCCAGTGGTGGTCAGGCAGTAAATTTTCTGGATTTTGAGCTAAATGGAAAACAATCTGACATCCATGATCATGGTTTCGTGGTAATCGATTACGAAAATGGAGTACGCGCCAGCTTCACTCTAAATATGTTCGCCCAAGAATTGTACGAAGAGTTTATCGTTGGCGGAGAAAAAGGCCGTCTAATTGCAACAGAGTCTTCTTCTTTCAAACGAGAAGAATCTTCTGTAGGCAAAATTAAAGTCGAAGTAGACGATCATCCAGACTACGAGTTCAGAGAAACCACCTATCCAGCTATCATTGAACGTAGCGGCCATCATGGTGCAACATTTTTTGAACATGAAGCGTTTGTCGATCAACTATTGGGTAAAGCCAATGATGCGGCAACTGTAGAACAAGGTTTCAGAGCCATGGCCTTGGCAAGTGCGGCTCAGGAATCAATCGCGACGGAAACAAAAATTAGTATTGATGATTTCCTTAAAGCTCATAGCTTGAAATGGATATGAGTAAGTAACTAGAAAGCAGCGAGAAAGCAGCGGAAAAAACATCTATGGAAAAAATCAAAGTAGGAAAGGGAGAAATGCCCAAGGTAGGTTTGGGTCTGTGGAAAATTGATGCAGACCGCGTTCCGAGCCTGATTACCGAAGCCGTCTCTACTGGATATCGCCATTTAGATTCCGCAGCAGATTATGGAAATGAGGAAGCTGTGGGGCAGGGGATATCAGAGGCGATCTCGTCAGGACTCTGCACGAGAGAAGATCTCTGGGTAACATCTAAATTGTGGAACACTTTTCATCGTCCCGAACATGTAAAGGCTGCTTGCGAAAAAACCTTGTCGGATTTGCAGCTGAACTTCCTGGATCTCTACCTAATCCATTTTCCAATTGCACTTAGATATGTGGACTTTGAAACCCGTTACCCACCAGAGTGGTTTTTTGATCCAGATGCTGCGGATCCAAAAATGGAAATTGATGCAGTGCCGTTACAGGAAACATGGCAGGCTATGGAGTCTCTGGTCGAAGCTGGTTTAGTTAAAGAGATTGGTGTGTGCAATTACAACAGTGGTTTACTCCATGATCTACAAAGTTACGCCACCATCAAACCTGCCATGCTGCAGATCGAGTCGCACCCGCAGCTGACTCAGGAGCGTCTCATTCGCTTGGCAAAATCCTATGGCATGGCTGTCACAGCATTCTCGCCTTTAGCTTCCTTATCATATGTTTCGTTAGGAATGGCGGGAGAAGACGATTCATTGTTAAGTGCCGATGTCATTCAACAAGCGGCGGATCGCTTGGGTAAGACAGCGGCGCAGGTGTTATTGCGCTGGGGAATTCAAAGAGACACCGCGATAATTCCTAAAACCAGCTCGGCTGAGCGCCTGCAGGAAAATCTGGCAATATTCGATTTCGAACTTAGCAAGGAAGAGATGGAAAGCATCTCAGCGCTTAATGAGAATCGTCGATACAATGATCCTGCAGTATTTTGTGAAGCAGCCTTTAACACATTTCATCCAATCTACGATTAGTGCCTGAATGCCTGCCATGAGCGAAAAGAATTTTCCGATTATCGAAACGGCCTCCGCGGATGAACAGGAAGCCTTAGCTTGGATTCAAGAACATCGTGAGCGTCTCTTAACAGAAGTCGAGTCGGAGGGTGCTGTCCTGTTGCGGGATTTTTCCTTAAGTACAGATCTGGATTTCGATGCCGCGATTCGGGAGTTTCAGTTACCTGCATTCACTTATGAAGAATCGCTTTCGAACGCAGTGAGAAAGAACCGCACTGAATTGGTGTTTACTGCTAACGAAGCACCACCAGACATTGAGATATTTCTTCATCATGAGATGGCGCAAACTCCGATCTATCCCAGCAAGTTGCTGTTCTTTTGTGAGCAAGCCGCCAATAGCGGCGGGGCCACACCACTCTGTCGTTCCGATTTACTGTGGGAAGCGATGAAAGAACACATGCCGCAATTCGCAACCGACTGCAGAGACAAGGGAGTCAGATACACCAACATCATGCCATCAGAGGCAGATGCCCAATCAGGCCAGGGCCGTAGCTGGAAAAGCACCTTAAGCTGTGAAACCCAGGAAGCAGCGGAAGCAAGATTGCAGGAGCTTGGTTATAGCTGGCAATGGCTTGATGATGGCAGCCTTAAAGTTACCACCCCAGTATTACCTGCCATGCGCACGCTGCCATCGGGTAAAGAAGTTTTCTTTAATCAGCTCATTGCCGCATTCATGGGCTGGAAGGATTCCCGCAATGCTTCGGAAAAATCTGTGCGGTTTGGTGATGATTCAGAAATTACCAATGCCGATATGGAGCAAGTGGTTGAGTTGTCCAAGCAGTTTACTTACGACCTGCAATGGCAGAACGGTGATTTAGCGGTAGTGGATAATTTTCTGGTGATGCATGGTCGTCGTCCTTTTCAAGGTGAGCGTCGTATCCTGGCTTCACTAGCTGCATAAACAATCAATTTTTTTTTAGAGACGTACAGCAATCATGTCAGACAGTATTTATTTTGAAGATGTCGTCGTTGGTCAGGTTGATGAGTTTGGTGACTACGAAGTGACAGAAGAAGAAATCATTGAATTTGCCACAAAGTATGATCCGCAGCCGTTTCATCTGTCGGAAGAAGCAGGCAAAGCGATGATCTTCGGAGGTCTATGTGCTTCAGGTTGGCATACCTGTTCCATGGTCATGCGAATGATTGTTGATTTTATGCCGAAGGATTCTGTCTCAATGGGCTCACCCGGCTTGGATGAAATTCTTTGGTTGAAACCTGTTTTCCCAGGAGATCGATTGCGAGTGCGCAGTACTGTGCTAGATAAACGGGAATCACGATCCCGCAGCGATTTAGGATCGGTGTTTATTCACAATGAAGGATTCAATCAGAATGATGAGTGCGTGGTCAGTCTAAAACCCATCGTGTTGTATCGTCGCCGACCAGTTGAGTAACTGACAATCAGCGCGCAGCACGACCTAAATAGCGTTGGAATGTCTGCTCAACAAAATCATCAACACCAGGAACAAACCAAACCGCCAAGGCGGTTACTACCATCGCGGCGAGCACAAACCAGATATAAGGTTTCATCGTGTTTAGCTCCTCGGTGCTGCTTCAAACATCCACACTTGTCCGGACTCAATCGTTTCGCGATTGGTCGCGGATGGATACTTACCAGAAATTACTTCAGCGATTCCATCAAGCTCTGGGCCGGAATCAATTCGGACTAATTGACGTTCATACCTGACGCCATCGATGCGCAGAATAGCGCGGCTATTGGCTTCGGCTTGCACAGGCCATTGCTTCCATATACGACCCACAGTTGTGTTCATATAACCAGACCAGACGTAGAGTTTGCCTCCATAGGAAGCCACCCAAATACGACGGGAAGTAGTGGGCTCCTCCAACTGCATCTCGATAGTGGGAATGCTGTTCACGAATTCCCAATCAGGCTCGGCTCCCACATGTAACTCACCGGAGACCAGTGGACCGCCAGAAAATACCCGGTTGGGGCCGTCTTCGAATCGCTGCTTGAAGGCAGCAGTTGCCACGGCTGTTACTGGGATCATCAGCAATCCCACCACCACAATAAGAATCCGCAAAGCAAGTTTCATGGAGCACCCTCTGAATCAGGAATGTCGTGTCAGTATGGCGTATATCAAGACATTGAACCAGAGTTGAGCGGGCGGCGTATTAGAGGTCAGACAACACTAGATTTGTGAATGGATAAAAAGATGAAACTCGCGGTAGGGAAAATAAAAGGAACCTTAAAAGGCAACATTAGCGCAATCATGCTGCTGCTGGCACTGGTTGCAGTGCAGGACGTAAACGCCCTGGAAAAGCCGGACTATGACGTTCTCTACAAGGACGGCAAGATCGAGTATCGACTTTATAAGCCTTACATTTTGGTAGAGACCGAAGTGAAGAGCGAAGATTATTTCGAGGCTACCGAAGAAGGTTTCGATCGCCTGTTTGGTTACATCTCCGGCGACAACACCGTGGAAGAAAAAATTTCCATGACAGCACCAGTCCAAATGGCGCGCACTGGGCAAGAAATAGATTTCACCCAAGAAGTGCAAACCACACAGACATTGGAAGGCATCAAAATGTCATTCATGTTGCCTAGCGAATTTTCAATTGAGTCAGCACCTCAACCAATAGACTCGCGTGTGACTATTACCCAGTTGCCTGAGCGCTTGGTTGCGGTTATTCGTTTTTCTGGACGTTGGACAGAACGTAATCTCACCAAGAATGAAGAGAGATTAATTGAAAACATCCGGGCTGCAGATCTGCAGACTTTTGGTCCATCTGTTTTTGCTGCCTACCACCCGCCGTTCATGCCGCCTTTCTTGCGACGTAATGAAATTCACTTCGATGTGTCCGGCTATCCCGGTTCTGAAAGCTAGCGGCAGGACTTAGTTCCTTTCCGCTAGTCTTCTGCGGCGAACTCAGCGTCTATTTCTTGTCTGCGCGCACCTGCCAATATTCCCGGCAGGGTGTAGTTTCCTTCGTGACACGCGTAGTCATAAATTTTCTCGCCTTCAGGCATTCGACTAAGTGTAAGTTCGCCCGTGAATGAACTGGTATACACATTGGGATCAGTCACTGTAAATCGATAAAAGATTGCGTTTTCTGATACCAAGGTGAACTCCTCTTCTATTTCCAATGCCTCCGACATACGCATTTGCGGAGCGGAAGATTGCGGGTGAAAATTTTTCGTGCTCACTTTTAATGTGTTTCCTTCCCACCGTCCAAGTGAGTCACCTCGCCAGTTTTTATGCGCGGGATTCAGACTGTCGCCATTTAAACGAATCACCCTGAGTTCGGCTCCAGCTTCTATATAGAGAACAATGTAGTCCTCAGTTTGAACAAACTGATAGTTAGGACTGAGTGGCACGATGGGAACTGCAGGTGGCATTGCTCCAAAATCTACCAGGCATCGAGGTCCTGGCCCAACTAGTTCAGGTCCATCGAATTCATGATGTCCTGCTTCTGTGAAGCGCCCGTAAAAAGTGTTCTGCGATGCATCTTCTCGCAACGGTAGCCGACCATTTGGCGGATCAACCAGGATTGAAGTGCGGTATTCACCGTTCACTTGCAAAACGTTTACCACACGATTCTTAAATTGATCTTCCGCAGAGTTGCTTACGGAGTCGGAAATTTCAGGGGCTAATATAGGCCCATCAATCGGTGCTTCACGTGCGTCCATCTCAGCATTGTTTTCCCTTTCAACTTCCAGCATCTCTTCCAAAGAGTAGGTTTGTTTTTCACCTAGATCCTCTGGGCGTTGAAAAGGAGTGGCAGTCTCGGTAGTCCAATTACCCTGAAAATCGGGTTGCCCGAATTCAGTCAAAGGAGGGTTAAATTCCTGAGCGTTGATGAGATTTGAAAATAGAAAACAGACAACTACCGCGGGCGTGGTTTTATTCAAACAATACACGAGGCTGGCCTCCGGTTGAGCAACCCGAATCGAATTAGTGCTTGTCAGAAATGGCAGTTTCTACTTGGAACTAAGATGGCATCTCGAATTGATCGGCAAACACCATCGCGCCCTCTGTATTATCCGTGCGCAGGTTGATGATTTCTTGATATTCATCTGAATCATACCAACCCTGCAGTGCTTCTCTACTAGGGAATTCCAGCACGATTGTTATGCTACCCGGAGTACCTTCAACCGGTGTTGAGTTGGGACCAGCAACCAGTATTTTACCGCCGTGTCCCATTATGGTTGGGCCCACCGCCGCGAGGTATTGGTTGTATCCGTCTTGATTGGTGACGTTGTAATTAGCAACGAGATAGCTAGCCATGTTGTTATCCTAATTTGCAGTTTGTAAAAATCTTTCAAGTCCTAAATCATCACGCACACTTCTGCCGAGTTCACTCTCCATGTCATCCACTGGAATTCCAATCGAGTCGGCTATACGCACCATGCGCTGAAAATTTGCTGCAACCCCAGCAGCGTCTACCAGAACTTCAGAGCCAGCTTCATCAAGCAATCGCTGACGTGCCGCATCGAGTGCAGCTTGATCGCGTGTCGCCACGCCTTCGGCGAATTGCATTAGAGCTTCGCCATGTTCCAGACCAACACTTGCAGCCGAGCCGTCGCCATTGATGCCTTGAATATCAATTTCGGTTTCAGTTGTCATCGCGCTCGCACGGAGCATCGAGGCATGTGCGTTAGTTCAGTAAAAGCACTCATTGATGGCGGATACTCTGCCAGCAATGAGTTCTATCTGCATGCGGTCAATCGAACGGTTGTCTTGCTTGAACATGCTCTGCATCGCTGCAACAGACAGATACTGCGCACCACCAAGAGCATTCCAGTCTCTGACTGCTTGCGGGACTAAAGACAGAGCACGAATCACATTCGCATTTCTACCGGCAGGCCAGAGGTTGGCTTCGTTACCAGTCAGACCTTCTCTTGGCAGCATGGGCACAAACCCAACACTATCTTCGGCCTGCGGGGGCCGATAATGGCTAGGCTCGCCAGCGACGGGTGTTGGTAATTCTTCCAAGGCAAGTCCAAGCCCTCGACTAAACTCGTCGATGCTAAAGGTGCAAACGACGATGCCTACCAGTTCAACATAAGCCTCATTGCTCAATCCTTCTTCGGCGAGTTGGTCGACATAAGTTTGGGTAATTCGTTTTTGATCGGTGATGATGCGATGCACTGCATCGACCGCTTGAGGGCTCAGTATCGTTGCGCTGAGGTGTTCCCCTGATACGGAATTGGGAGATAGCGCGCATTTTCGCTCCTGACAAAATTGGCAGTCGATGGCATTGCGTGTCTCTTGTGCAATTGCCACCCGCTCTTCACCGGTCCACCAGGATCCAGGCGCGGCTAGTTTCTTCCAAAATTCATTGTGCGCAACACCGATATCTTCACGGACTGGAAAGGGCGCTGACTCGTATGTGAAGTAACTCATTTGATTCCTGAGATATATTATTTTGAGTGTAGAAACTACAGCAGATTGATTGAATTTCCCAACTTGAAATAGCGTTCAAACTACAGACTGCAGTTGCAGAGACACAGGCTATTCACTCAGCAAAATTGCTATCCCTGACCTGTTCTGTGTTTTACACTGCGAAAGCTCTCTTTTTAAAACTCCCCTGCAAATTGGAGATCACCATGAAAACAATAATGAAACTATTCGCAGCAACTGCAGTGATCGGTCTGCTTTCACAACCTGCTTTAGCACAAGAGCCAGGCGATGCACTGAAGCAAATTGCAGACATCGTATCTTCACTTAACCATTTTCCTTCAGATTCTGACAAAGCGACCCTTGCAGAAATTTCTGGCAATGATGGCTTCCCACAAGGACTAAGAAACATGGCGGACGCTGTTGCTAATATCAGCCACGCGCCAACTGCTGAAGGCAAAGAAGCGTTAGCCGCAATTCAAGCAAACATGGACGCACCAGAAAGTGCGCGCACGTTGGCTGGCATTATCGCTAACATCAATCACGTAGCGAGCGCCGAAGCGAAAGCTACACTGGCAGAGTTATTCCCATAAGCTAACTGCCGCACAGATTTTTTCTATCAAAAGAATCGAAGTAAACAAAAAAAGGCCGAAGAGAAATCTTCGGCCTTTTGTTTTTATCTGATGTATTGAATTGACGATTTCAGCTGATGTCGAACTATCGTACAGCACCCTGGCCGCTTAAAACTATGCCACCCGGCATACCCTATATCATTGTTAATGATATAGCGGAGCGATTTAGCTTCTATGGTATGCGCGCGATACTGGTGATATTCATGACCCAGTATCTGATGACAGGGGATGGTGTGCTTGCTCCACTGTCAGAAGAAGACGCAACATCTTACTTCCACCTGTTTGTTTCCACGGCGTATTTTCTGCCAATACTCGGAGCGATTCTTGCCGATGCTTTTTTCGGGAAGTACCGCACTATTATTTTTCTTTCTCTGATTTACTGCGCCGGACACTTTGCTTTGTTCCTGGACGATACCCAGGTGGGTTTGTTCCTGGGTCTCACTCTCATCGCGGTTGGATCGGGAGGCATAAAGCCCAGTGTTGCGTCCAACGTTGGCGATCAGTTTGGCCAATCTAATCAGCACTTATTACCTCGGGCGTTTTCCTGGTACTACTTGGGCATCAACATTGGCTCGTCGACGTCGTCTCTGTTGACGCCTTGGCTACTGGAAAATTACGGACCAGCAATCGCTTTCGGAGTACCTGGATTATTTATGCTGGCTGCGACCATCACGTTCTGGACGGGCCGCCGTCAGTTCGTGCACATCCCACCCGCGGGTAAGTCCTATCTGCAGGACGTGTTTGGGTCAGAAGGTCGCCGAGTTGGAAAACGCCTGTTAGTGATTTATGTGCTGTTTGCGGCATTCTGGTCCTTGTTTGATCAGCAAGGCAGCACTTGGGTGTTGCAGGCAGAAAACATGGATCGAACCATTTTTGGTTACGAGTTGCTGTCGGCTCAGATTCAGGCAGTCAATCCATTTCTTATTCTTGTCCTAATTCCGACTTTCACCTATTTGATCTATCCATTCATGGGGCGATTTTTCGAAGTAACGCCCAAACGAAAGATGTGCATGGGAATGTTTCTCGCCGCCACTCCATTCCTGGTGACAGCCTGGTGTGAAGCGCAGATACAAGCTGGGGCGACGCCTCATATAAGTTGGCAGCTGTTGGCCTATCTATTGTTGTCTACTGCGGAGGTGATGTTAGTAATCACCTGTATGGAATTTTCTTATACCCAAGCGCCAAAACGGATGAAGTCGTTTGTCATGTCGCTCTTTTATTTGTCCATTTCGGCGGGCAACTTGTTTACTGCTGCAGTTAACCAAGTCATTCAGAATCCAGATGGCACCAGTAAGTTAGCTGGCGCTTCTTACCATTTATTTTTTGCCGGCTTTATGGGGTTCGCGGCACTGCTGTTTACGGTTTATCTGCTCTACTATAAAGAAGAACACATCATTCAAGACGAAGTTGATCCAAACAATGACGAAGACATTCGATTACAGCCAAAGCCAAGCGCTGTTTGACCGCGCCCAAAAGGTCATCCCCAATGGGATTCCTGGACACTTTAATCCAATAGTTCAGAAACCAACGGGTACTTATCCTTACTACGCCAGCAAAGCATCCGGTGCTCGTTTCTGGGATATCGATGGCAACGAGTTTATCGATCTGATGTGCGCCTATGGGCCTATGATTCTTGGCTATGGAAATGAAACAGTAGAAGAGGCCGTCCGTTCGCAGTCTGGTTATACCGATACCTGCACCCTTGCTTCACCCATTATGGTGGAATTGGCTGAGTATCTGGTTGAATCAATTCCGATAGCAGATTGGGCTTACTTTGCAAAGAATGGAGCGGACGCCACCAACATGGCTGTGTTTATTGCGCGTGCTGCAACAGGTCGGCGCAAAGTAATAGCTATTGAAGGGGGTTATCACGGCAGCTCACCCTGGATGCAGGCGGCAAACCGAGCTGGTATTACTCCGGTAGATCATGACGAAGTTATCCGGATTCCCTGGAACGATGTTGCAGCCTTGGAACATGTACTCGATACACAAACCAATCAAGTCGCTGCCTTTATCAGTTCACCATATCACCATCCTGTTTATCAAGATAATGAGATGCCCGCGGAAGGTTATTGGCAAGCAGTGCATTCATTGCTGAAGAAACATGGAGTGGTATCTATTTGTGATGATGTCCGCTGCGGATTTCGTATCGACATGAAGGGCTCTCACGAGCACTTTGGCTACACTCCGGATTTGAGTTGTTATTGCAAGGCAATAGCGAATGGGTATCCGATCTCTGCAATTGTCGGTAGCGATGCCTTGCGTGAAGAAGCGTCAGCAATTTTTCAAACCGGGAGTTTTTGGTTTTCAGCCGGACCGATGGCCGCTGCTCTTGCATGTTTGCAGACGCTTAATCAACAAGACCTGCCAAAGCAAATACTGGCTACCGGTGAAAAGCTATTCAATGGCATGCGCGACATTGCAACGAGTAGAGGCGTAGAACTTAATGTAACAGGGGTAGCTTCTATGCCCTATCTAAGGACAGAACATGAAGCGGGAATTGATTTCCACCAGCACCTTTGCGGGGAAAGCGTCAGCCGGGGGCTGTTTCTGGCGTCCCACCACAACCTATTTGTGTCGGCAGCACACGGTGAAGCGGAGATAGCGCAGAGCCACGAGATTTTTGGGCAGGCCCTCGATGCCACCCTCGCGCATTTTGGCGGATAAATCCAAAGTCCAGGCAGCATCGTAATAACTGATCTGTGGCGTGAAACCGCCGTGCACCGTTAGATTGCTTGGACTGACACAATGGCACATAACATTCTGAAGCGAACCCTGGGATTAGCTGAAAAAATTGCAGCTTTTTCAATTTGTAGCTTCCTTCTACTTTCTTCTTCTTATGCCGGGACCTTGGTCCAGGTGAATACATCATTGGGTGATTTCTACCTCGAGCTCTATGACGAAGCTGCACCGGAGACAGTCGCTAACTTTCTCAACTATGTGCGCAGCGGTCGCTTCAACAACACCTATATTCATGCTGCCCAAGGCAACACGTTTATCCGTGGCGGTAGCTTTACCTACAATGATTGCAATGTTGGCCCTGAAACCATTGAAACAGACGCGCCCATTGCATTTGAAACGACAGGACTTTCAAATCTCTCGGGCACGATCGCAATGCGCCACAGCGATGGAGATGTTGATAGCGCTACAAGCGAGTGGTTCATAAACATTGGTGATGATCCTGACTCAGATACTTTCAATGGCGGTTACGCTGTGTTCGGAAAAGTTGTTAGTGATGGACTAGATACCGTTGCAACAATTTCCAATGCACCGGGTATTCGACTGACTGCGGTGCATACCGCGCCGACAACCAATTACTTCGGTGATGAACAAGTCGATTGCCAATCCTTTTCTCGCGACAATCTTGTGTTGGTGTTGATGACAGAGTTGGAAGAAGATGCCAATCGACCCACTGCGGATTTCAATTCAATCAATGGACTGTTAAACGTGAATTTGGATTTGGGTAGCGATGGAATAAGTAATTTGGATTTTGCAGTGGATGCAGATGCTGACCCTGTCACCATTCAACCACTTTTAGATTCTTCAGTGCCGCTAACAGCGCCGGTTGCCAACATGGCGACTTATAACAGTACGACAGGATTGTTAGAGATGCCGTCGGCGGCAGTCGATGGTGCTGTGCAATATCGGAATCTGAAATTTATGCTTACAGATTCCGATACTTCACGCTTTACGATTATCTCGTCTGACTGATTAGCCGAGAATTTATTCTCTGATTTTGAGCCAGGACAAAATTGTCTGATTGATTAACTCCGGACGGTCATGGTGTGGCCAGTGGCTGACATTCGGTAGTGTGACCAAAGTCCAATCCTGCGCCAGATGTTCCCATGTGTTGTTTACACCTTCCGCCAAGAGAGCAGTATCGTTAAGGCCGTGAAATTGCAGCACCGGTGCTTGCACTTCATCCAGTTCCAGGAAAGCTCCTGAAGTGTAGGGCTCTCGTGGATAGTTAGCGCGGTAATAATTCATCATTGCATCGAAACTGGAGCGTCCAAACGCTTCGTTGTATTTCGCATGCAAGTCAGCATCTCCCCGAGACAATGCAGTCGCCAAACGATCGGCAGTTAAATTCTCATGAGAGTTTGGTTGCTGAAAGTTTCTGGCATACACGCTGTTTTCATGTTGTTGCTCGAACCTCGCCAGTTCACGCACCAAATTTCTTGGATGAGGCAGATTCATGATAATCAGCTTTTCCGTCATCTCGGGTTTCATTGCTGCGAAACTCCAGGCGATGCCTCCACCCCAGTCGTGACCAATGATGATGGCGCTTTCTTCGCCCTCATCTCGTACTACTGCCGCCACATCTTCGACCAAGATGCTTAGCTCGTAATTTTCCACACCAGAAGGCTGGTCGCTTAGGTTGTAGCCTCGGGTATCTAGTGCCGCCACGGTGTAACTGCCGGACAGAGCTTCCATTTGGCTATGCCATGAGTACCAGTAGTCAGGAAACCCGTGAATCATGACAACGAGTGGGCCGCTACCTATGGTGGCGTAATGAATACTGACGCCATCATTGTCGGCGTAGTGATGTTCGACTTTGTCTTCAAAGTCTTGTGCCAATGCGGAAATCGCAATCGTGCAAAAACTCGCCGCGACAAATAACTTGATTACCGGTGCAAATATTCGGGACATAACTACTTCCATCTATAACTCGAGATTGGGAACTGAATAAGGTGAGTTTGAATCCACCCATTGTCTAAGGGCAAACACATTGCCATCGATATCGTTTGCATACGCTTGCCAGTACTCACCCATGTTCACAGGCTCACTGACAAACTCAACACCGAGATCTTTCATGCGCGCGTATTCTGCTTGGATGTCGCCTACTTCAATAGAGTAAGAGTATCCAAAGTCAGTCACACCACGCTTGCCTGCAAACGCAGGAGTAACCGGATTCTGGTATTGCCATAACTCTAGAGTCTTAGAGCGGGCATTCATCCGAAACCAGGATGCCATTAAGGAGAGGTTGTCTTCGTCAGCAATCTCTACCATGCGCGGGTTGTTTTCGTATTCGCCTTTGCGATACGGAGCAAACGCTAACACCTTCTCATACCAATTAGTGAGACGGTTGATGTCATGAGTTACTAGTGCAACTTGTGTCATCCATGAGGAATGGCCTTCTTCCAACCATGTAACTTTTTGTTGGACTTCGGCTACTGGTACTTCATCGAGAAGTTCCATTTCAAACATATTGCCTTCAGGATCATACGCGTAGGCGTAATACACACCGTAACCACCAAGATCGACAGCGTCGTCACCTCGTGACAACATGGTTGCTCCCGCCGCGACAAATTTGTCATACACAGAATCACTAGTAGTTGATTGGAAACATGTGTGTGTCATGCCTGGGCCGTACACCGGCATAACGGTGACTGGTTTATTGGCATTGTGTTTGAACTCAATGAACTCAAACAACATATTGGGCGCTTCCAGAACCGCAATTTCATATTCAACTCCGTCCATGCCAAACAAAGTGTCAGCGGCTTCGCTGTTAGATACTGACTCGCGATGAATCAATTCGAAGTCGGTCACCGTTGAATAAAACTCTAATGTTGCATCAAGATCTTTTACGGAAAGGCCAATGTGATTTACCCCGATAAGAGTAGTAGGGGAATCGTATATCGTGGCTTCGGGAACGATAGTTATCTGATCAGTAGCAAACGATGGAAAGCTGATGTGCAGGGCGACTGCGAATGCTGATAATGCTGCGGTTCGGATCAATGTTGTCTTTGTTCTCATTTCTAATACCCGCCAAATTTGAGCGCTTTATCCTATCACAGACTTCCTGCCTCAACAGGGGCTGGCATGGGCTTAACCTTTGCCATTCGGGCAGTTTTCGCACCATAGCTGATCCTCGGCTCCATCCGACCTGCATTTCTGTTGGAAGATGCAGAAATTTGGTAGTCTCTATGCCTTAGAAAATGGGTTTAAGCCTCTAAAATAGAGTGATTCAGCCACTCTACGCTTGAATATAAAAGCTTCAGACAAGATAAGCAGTAGGATAGATAGAAAGGTAGGCATCAAGGTAGTAAGGAGAGCATATGCAACCTTCAGCAATAACAACTCAGCAGGACAAGTCATTTGTACAGCGCTTGGTTCTGACTCTAATCACTCTTCTAGTGCCCGCTCTTGTGCATGCACAGGGCACGCCCCTCGCAATTGAGCTATTGCCATTGGGCAAAGACCTCGGAATGCGTTCCGGACAAACCGTTACTCCTGCATTTGAAGGTTGGTATGAAAACGAAGAGGGCGAAATCGAATTATCGTTTGGATTCTATAATCGCAACAGCGAAGAAGTGTTAGATATCCCGGTTGGGCCAGCCAATCGCATCATTGGTGCAGCTGACGGCAGTGATGATCAGGGACAACCAACAGTATTCGACACCGGTCGTCATTGGGGCGTATTTACCGTCACCATTCCAGCCGGTTATGACGAAGAAGTAGTTTGGCATCTAGAAAATCAAGGTAATGTTTTTCATGTGCCTGCAAACTTGCATACCGATTACGTCATCGATGCAATCGTGGGTGATGCCAATGGCAACTTTCCGCCCAAGATTAGTTTCATGGAAGATGGACCATCAGGTCATGGTCCAGCGGGAATAACTGTAGGTCCTGTTGCCGCGCAAGTTGGTGAGCCGATTACACTGGATGCCTGGGTGAGTGACGATGGCAAAGTCAGCGGTATAGCCGCCATGTTTGTTGCCCAGAGTGGTATGACACCACCAGTAGACTTGCATTGGTTCAAACATCAAGGACCAGGTGCGGTCACATTTTCTGAAGTAGAGAGCAAGATTCCTGCTGCAGGTGGGCAGGCATCAACTGAAGCCACATTCAGTGAAGCCGGCAGCTATATCGTAAGAGCACGTATCACAGATCTTTCCGGACCAGAGATCGCTGGACATTCACAATGTTGTTGGACAAACAGTTTCGTAAGAGTAGACGTTAGCAATTAATTGCTTGAGAAAATTAGAGTTGAAGATTTAGATCTTCTGGAGATATCCCTCATGAATACAAACATGAACACAAAGTTGTTTCTCGCACTGGCGGGATGTTTGTTTGCTGTATCGGTCAATGCGCAAGAAGTCACTTGGTCAGGTGAAGTCGCTGCAATATTCCAAGAGAAGTGTCAGGAATGTCATCGACCAAATTCTATTGCACCAATGTCGTTGTTGACTTACGAAGAGGCAAAACTGTTTGCACCGGTTATTCGATACCGTGTGGAAAATCGAGTAATGCCACCATGGCATGTTAATCCAGAGATTGGCATACAACAGTTCACTAATGATCGCGGATTATCTGAAGAGCAGCGTCAAACGATTCTTGCCTGGGTAGATCAAGGTGCGCCGGAAGGTGATCCAAGCATTGCCCCAGAGCCTTTGGACTTTAATGACGCACTAGTGTGGCGTCTTGAAGAGCAAATGGGATCGGCGCCTGATTTAGTAGTGGAATCAGAACCATTTGATTTGGCGGCTGTTACTCAAGACAAATGGTTTCGACCTTCCACTCCTACCGGCTTAGAAGAAGAGCGTTGGGTGAAGGCGATTGAGATTCGACCCAAGAATATGGAAAGTCGCCAAGTGGTGCATCACGCATTAGCGTTTTTGATGCAACAGGAAGACGGTAAGCGTGGCTTACCTGAAGATGTAGATATTCCTTTCGGTCCAAGTCTGTTTATGGAATGGGCTGTTGGAAAAGCAGGTCAGATTTTCCGTCCAGACACTGGCAAATTGATGATGCCGGGTTCGCAGATCATGTGGGAAGTGCATCTACATGCCAATGGCGAGCGAGTGCCTGACGCACAAGTCGAGCTGGCTGTATGGTTTCACGACGAGCCTCCCGAGCACCGCACGATTCTAAGTATGTTCGATGCCCAAGGCCCAAACAGTCTGGATATTCCGCCGGGTGAGATCGCGGTGACGCAAGGCACCTTTGCTTTAACTGCTCCAGCCCGAATCGAAAATTTCCAGCCACATATGCATATGCGTGGTAAGGCGATGTCGATGGAAGCGATTTATCCAAACGGCGAAAGGGAAGTGCTTTCCTTCGTCGATAACTTCCAGTGGAACTGGCAAATCAACTATGTCTATGACGAAGACATCGCGCCCATCGTGCCTAAGGGAACAATCATTGTTACTACGGCTTGGCATGACAACACGGCGAACAACCCACACAATCCAGATCCTAATCAATGGGTTGGTTGGGGTGACCGCACAGTAGATGAGATGGCTCACAACTGGGTGGATGTTACCTATCTTGGCCAGGAAGAGTATGAGCGACTCATTGCGGAACGGAGTGCCGCCGCTCAATAGACTTTACTTAATAAACAGTAGGGGTCAGGTTGAAATGATCAGCCTGACCCTTTTTTGTTGTACTTTTATTAGTAATTAAATGTGTACTTCGATTAGTACTTAGATTCATATATAGAATAACTATGCCCACACTTTCAGTTCTTGATCTCGCGCCTGTAACCCAAGGTAGTACACCTGCCGATGCGTTAAATAATTCCCTGGATTTAGCTCAGCACGCGGAACGATTAGGTTATCAACGTTATTGGGTGGCAGAGCATCACAACATGCGCGGCATTGCGAGCGCAGCGACTTCGGTTGTTATTGGTCATCTTGCGGGTGGCACCGCAACTATTCGTGTAGGTGCGGGTGGGATCATGTTGCCCAATCACGCACCTTTAGTAATCGCTGAACAGTTTGGTACTTTGGCCGCACTCTACCCTGGGCGAATCGATCTCGGTCTTGGTCGTGCTCCGGGAACCGATCAACTTACAGCTCATGCCTTAAGAAGAAATCTCAACAGTAGCGCCGATCGGTTTCCCGATGACGTGGTAGAACTGCAACACTATTTGAAAGAGCCAGTAGATGGGCAGGCTGTGGTAGCAACACCCGGTGCAGGAAGTTACATCCCACTTTGGATTCTAGGTTCTAGTTTGTTCGGCGCTCAGCTCGCTGCTGCATTGGGTTTGCCTTATGCGTTTGCGTCGCACTTCGCGCCGCAAGATATGATGGCTGCGATCGAAATTTATCGCGAGCGATTCAAACCGTCTGAACAGTTGGATAAACCTTATGTCATGTTGGGCTATAACGTGTTTGCGGCGGAGACAGACGAAGAGGCTATCTATTTACGATCGTCAGCGCTGCAAGCAATGCTGCAATTGAGACGAGGCACACCGATTAAATTACCGCCACCAATCGAAAACTTTGAAGCACAATTGAATCCACAAGAAATCGCGATGCTTGAAATGATCACCAGTTGTTCGGCGGTGGGTTCAGTTGATGCAGTGGCCAAACAAATGGATGCATTCCTGGCTCGCACTCAAGCTGACGAACTCATGTGTGTTGGATCGATCTATGATCACTCCAAACGAGTAGAATCGTTCAAACTTGCTGCCCAGGCGCGAGATCAGTTAGCGAGCTAACGCGTTAGAGTCTCGGGAGGGGTAATTCTCCATCCCGCAGAATTCGCTGCCACACTCGATCACCAATCGCAGCCGCTTCTTCCATGATCGCTGCTTCATCCAGGGTGAGTACTTCGTGATCTCGCATGATGAAATTGCCATCCACCATGACAGATTCGATGTCGGAAGGTTGTCCGTTATGAATCCACACGGAAAGAATTCTGCCAGCCGGAGTTAAGTGCGGCTTCATCGTATCTAACACGAGAAGGTCTGCGCGTTTACCCACTTCCAAGGATCCGATTTGAGCCGCCTGATTCACAGCTTGCGAACCGCCGCCAGCAGCGTCAGCCAACATGTCTTCCGGTTGTGGCAGCGTGCCTGGAATTTCATCATTGCGCTGAATACGTTCCAAGGAGATTGCTGTCTTCATGACATGCAGCATGTCGGTGTTGTTATTGTCGGTACCCATTGCGATGGTGCATCCGGCTTCACGCAGTGCCGTGATAGGAGGATTAACACCACGATTCGCCGCCATTGCAGCCTGGTGAGTAATGATCGTGTTGTTTCGCGCTAGCGCAGAGATTTCTGTGGCATCACAATATCGTGCATGCGCTGCAAACAAACGGGGACCAAGAAAATCATTGTTGTCGAGAAAGATGGCAGGACGCACTCCGTGATAGCGCAACATGAAATCCACTTCAGCCTGGGACTGAGTCATATGAATGGTGTAACCGAGATCCCTTGCATCAGCGAACTCTCTAACGTCTCGCAGCAACTGAGGTGAAGATAACTCAGCCAGTGCGGCCGCAGGAAATACGCTGACTAAACCATTGTTGCGGCCATGCCATTCACTATACAGATCGGCGATACGCTGCATGCCGTCTTCTCTCAGTTGGTCAGAGAAAGTAGGCGGCACACTATTCGCCAAACGCGGTGGCGACATCGGACCATCAACTGTTTCAATATCCCGCACCGATTCGGCAAACACCCAACGTTGCCCTGTGGCTGCGAGCGCCGCCGCATCACGGGCGATGCCACCAACGTTCTGCACCATTGTTGTAGTACCTGAACGCAAACCCTCTAATGCAGCAACTACAGACATTAAAGTCGCTTCGTCTGAAGACAATAAACTTTCCGGACTTTGCGGCAGACCTAAACTATTTGGGAAACCGAAATCTTCATTAAAGCCTTTGGCAATGGTAGCAGCGAGATGGGCATGGCAATTGATGAGTCCAGGCAGTATTGCCTTGCGCGATCCTTCATAAATTTCCGCGTTAGGAAATTGCGCCTGAACCTCATCGTTGTCTCCAATCGCAGCAATTACGCCATCACTCACAGCTAGCGACACGTTACGTAAGGTTGCGCGATCGGCATCGTTAGTGACAACCGTTGTATTGGTGAAGATTACTGTATCGGATGAGGATTGAGCGGCAGCGAATGGCGAATGTATCGCACTGGCTCCAACTGCGGCAGCCGCTCCCTTGAGCAGGCTACGTCGACTTAAGCTTTGGATGTCTGAGTTGTTGTTATTTTTCATAGTTAAGCCTGTGTCGTTGTGTAAATTGGAAATCGGTTTAGCTTAGAGTTTACTTCACGCTGGCAGTGCGAATCACTATCGCGATTCCGCCAAGTGTTAATAAAGCTGCGATTGCTAAACGTGAAGTAAAGGGTTCGTCTACGATAAACACGCCACCTATAGCGGCGATTATTGGTACCGAAAGCTGAACCGTCGCTGCGGCGGTCGGCGCAAGAAAAGGCAGGGCGGCATACCAGATTACGTACCCCATGCCTGACGCTAATGCTCCCGATGCCAATGCTAGCCCGATACCAGCCCAAGTGAGATATACCGTTGGCAGCAAAGTAAGACTAACGATCAATGCCAAGGGTACTGTTAGAACGAAGTTGCGCGCAGTTGAAGGAACTGGATCAGAAACTGTCTTGCCTTTAATCGAATAAAATCCCCAGGCTACGCCGGCAAGTGCCATCAGCACAGCTCCAGTCAGAGGCGGTGCTTCTACTCCAGGCAATAGCAAAATCAGTAATCCAGATATTGCTACCACAATGCCAACCCAGGTCAGAGCGCTTGGTATGTCACCATCGACTATACCCTTGGCAATCATAGTGAGTTGCACGGCACCAAAAAGAATAAGGGCACCTGTCGCCGTGGTCAGGTCTGTGTAGGCATATGAAAAAAAGATCGCATAGGCGAACAAGGACATCGCCGCTCGAGGATCGGCCTTGCGTACTGACAATGGAATAGATTGGACTCGTAACAACAATACCAATATGAAAGCGCCCGATAGCAAACGCACACTGGTAAACGAGCCGGGATCAATCAATCCTTCACCAAGAGCGAAGCGGCACAAGATGGAGTTCGCCGCGAACGCTAGCATTGCGATCGCGGTGAGAAGAATGGTGCGGAGCTGTAATTGAGATTGAGCGGTCAGAGTGAATTCCGTGATGAAGTTGCTGCTCTTTGTTTGAACAGAAACAATACCACAGAGCCGCTCAGTACGATGCCGGCAATTCCAATTTCAGGTCCATAAATCCAGGTGGGCTCTGCAGCGAGATCACCAGAGTCAGTGCCAAACCCGTATAGTTGATACACGAAGGCATTCCAAATGGAATGATAAATCGCCCCTGGCCAAATGCTGCCAGTGAGTTCTCGTTGCAGACCCCAGATTAGTCCTAGCAAGGTGGCGTTCACCAAATAGATCGGCACCTGAAACAGTGCTGGCGAGTAGGCTTCATCGATCAGTACCGCTGAAAGATGCCAAACGACGAAAACGATAGTCGTTGTCCACAAGATTTGGTTCTTTGATTGTCCCGCATTGTGCAACAGTGAATATAGTGTGCCGCGAAAGAATCCTTCCTCGGTAATCGCTACAGCTAACACTCCTACCACGGAATTAAATAAGAGAACTATCGCAACCATTCCCCACTCATCTCGAGTGGGCTCTGTCACTCCAAGTAAGGTTACCAGTAAAGTGAGCAAGCCCACTGCAAGAAGTGGTGCTATTACAGCAAAGGGATACTGTCTGAGTGGACCGACTACATAGCCAAGTTCGGCACGGGAGATTCCTCCCAGTTTTGCGAACAGGGGGATAAGTGGGATCAACACGAATGCGCTGTACATGCCATAGCCAAACGTATCCATCGATCCTGTAATAACGATGGCGACTAATGACGCGATGATCGCCAGGCGAAGATTGTTATTCATTGGGTGCTTCCTGCAAAAATTGAGTGTGCACTGCAGATAGCAATAATCGTTCCATGGCTGGAAAGCCGCAAAATACGGGCTTTTGCGTAAAATCCTGGGGAGAAAAATTGAGCCGAAACAATAAGTGTTGGCGGAATTCACCACCTGCTAGTTGTTTGCAGGAGCTGTTGGCTGATTTAGTTATTTGGGTAGAGCTGGGAGAGAACCGAGTCTACTGACAGGGAATGCTCGTAGTTATTCTCAAATATTTGGATCTGATAGCGCCCAGGGTTGCCGTTGCGGTCATCCAGTGTGTTCGCAGAAACTGATATCGTGTTAGTGCCAGCGGGTACCATCACGGCGGATTGTGCCTCCGGTGCTGACATAGCCTCGTGTAACAATGGTGAATAGTACGAGCCATTCAAATAAATAGTGCCAGCAAAAGTAGAAACGGTACGTGAGTTACTGGGGGAGTAAGGCACAGACGTATCACTATCCACCGAATACATGACGATAGAAACTACCGTACTTTCTGGTACCGAAAATTGAAAACTGTCTTCGTCACTTAGTGTTTCTATGGTGCCGATCAAAGTCGCCGGTAGTTGAATATCCTGGCTAACTACGTCGGGTGACCCATCAAAGTAAACATTCTCATCCACTAGCCCATCGAGATTATTATCTTTACCATCCATAAGTTCCGGTGCAAATGGAAACACTGATGCATCGTTATCATTTAGATCACCATGCAATGGTGAGTAACCATCTCCATCTTGATCCTGGGTTTTGGTCGATTGCGGATAGCGAGTCATGTACGCATCGAGACTTTCGATTGGCCACTTCCAGTAAGCAAAATAATCTGAAACATCGAGCTGCAAGCCATCAGCAACTACCCGCATAAAATTTTCGGCTCGCTGTTGTTCGGCTCGCAAGCCGGCGCCAAGGTTATCAAACGTCGCCGGTTTCTCGATGATGTTTTTCTCAACCTGGGCGAAGATGGCTTGCAATCCTTCTAAACCATGCATGGTATAGATAGAAGTAAGCAATCCACCCTGCACCAGTAACGCTTCTTTATGTTCTGGTATAGGTTCAGTTTCGTAAGTGAGAGATTGAAACTCAGTACCGTAGTAACTACTCCAGCTGAGATCCTGGCGTGGGATATAGCGACCGAACATCACTCGCATGTAGTGGTTCAGCAAAAAGTCTGGAGCGAATGCAGGGAGTAGTGATAAATCTCCGCCCCAAGAGCTTAAACCTTGACCCGTGCCAAGCAGGTGTTGGATGACTGGCTCCATGCCACCAGTAAACGCATGGGCAGCATCTTCACTATTAAGCCATGACCCACCACGGAAATCCCAGGCATGCACGAACTCATGAATATAGTCTGTATAGTCCTGGGCGCTTAATGCTTCAGCATTCCTGCTGGCAAAACTGCCGAAGTTCAGGAACGTACCGCCGGTGCCAGTGCCACCACCAGGTATCGCTGAACAAATATAAATATCCAAAGCTGGAACGGTAGGAAGATAGTCCCATCCGAAAATGGTTGAGTATTCTTCAAACAAATAGTCAGCAAACAGCAGGCCATTAGAAATAACCTGACGATCTAGGCTCTGTTCTTCGCTGGCCTCAATCCACAATTTGAAGTACTTACCATCAAACACTTCCCAATTCGGGTCACACTCATTCCATGAGAAATCTTTAACAACACTGAATTGGGATGAAAAAGTAGTTCCTATTTGTGGGTAGATAGTTTGATCGAGTGAACGTCCCACATTGATGTAGTGGTAATAGGATTCTCTCACATCAGAATTTGCCAGCTCGGCAGTTACTCGAATTCGATAACGATCAGGTTCGGTAAATGTGTGCTCATGCACTTTACCGCTGGCAGATGATCCATCATCGAAGTCCCAGTTATAAGTAAAGCCTGGTAAGTCCGCTGTAGTTGATAGCTCAAGGCTTACCGAATCACCAACTTTGGCTTCAATTGCACCGATGACATTCATAGAGAAGGGAGATGGGTGTAGATAAAAGCTGTCGGTGCTTTCCAATAACACTTCCGTAGATCCTGGTACTGTTGCGCGGGAGCGTAGTTCGTATACACCAGTTCCCTCGTTTCCACTAAGCGGAATTGAAAGTATTGGTGATAGCCCGGAATCAAATCCTGGAGATAGTGTGAAGTCAGTTAGAGTGGGCTGCCAATTTGCTTCACCTGTGCTGCCGATACTGACATCGATGCCAGACTCGGTAAGCACGATATAGGCTTCGGTCTGTCCATCGGGCGCGAGCAGAGAAAAATACAAATCCATATCGATGGATTCAGTTAGATCTGGCGTTGCGATCCTGGCAAATACTTGCAGTACATCGCCTGCACCGAATATTTTTTCCGAAGACTCGATTGAGATGGTCCAGCAAAGTGGAATCTCATTAATAGGTGCATTGTTGTTTGCCAGCCAATTGAGCATTGGCTGATCAGTCACACAAAATAGATCCCAATCGAATATCAACTCGGAAATGTTGGAATCAATAAACGCCGAAGAGAGTGTCCCTCCCATGCTATTAAATTCAACCACCAACACATTTAGCGATGGCAAGCTGGCAAAGCTGACCGGAACGGTACCCGTGAGATTGTTATTCCCCAGATTCAAGTACCGCAGTAACGGCAAGTTGGTCATGGCAGGGATATTGCCCGTGAACTGGTTGTCGTAAAAATCTCCGCCATCGAGGTTAGTCAGTCCACTAAGATCAGGCAGGCTTCCAGTAAGCTGGTTGAAGTCGAAATTTATATACAGCAGACCAGTGAGGGGTGAGATGTCGGGCAGAGTGCCAACCAGGTTGTTGCTCGAGAATCGCAGTCGGGTAACAGTGCTGCCATCACACTCGATGCCATACCAGGTGCAGGGTGAATCATTCAGCCAATTTGTGTTATCGGTCCAGTTGTCTCCACCTGCTGATTGGTAGATGGCTTCCAACACATTGCATTGCGCAGTAGGAATATCCGACTGACTGTCACAATCGGCTAGAGCATCCGGTGAGAGAATGAATAGAAGAACGATTACTGCAAAAAAACGCATGATACTTTCGATTCTAACTAACGATTGTTACTAAACAGTGGCTTGATGTTACTACGACATGAACAGCTCTTGTGTGGAGCAAAATCTTACCGTCATTTTGACTTGTTCTCCCTAACTAATCTTATCGGCTAAAACTCGCAATCGTCGATATGAGTCTAAGGATCGAGAAGATTAGTCGCAGGATTGTTGCGTTCGATAAACCGACAGACTATCCCCGACTCTCGGAATCGCCAATAAGTTATCCCGCCGATGAAGGTCGATGCCATTAATGGCACCAAGTGGTGCTGTGCCTACCGTGCCATCAGATTGTATCCACCAAACTTCATCACTGGGAATTGAAGTGACGAAGTAGCCATCACAGTGGTCGGTGGTGATTCCATCGATGTCTGAGATCGTGTTGTTTACAACACTTAACATATCGGTCGACTCAGTAGTTTGTGCATCAAACACAGTCCAGGTTTGTCCGCCATGAATTAGTCTTTCATCGATTGCTAACAATCCATTGGCAAACGCTAATCTGTCTCGATCTTCAAGCCAGACTTCTAATGCATCAGCAGCCAAACGATATATCGTCCGGCTGCCGCTGCCAGAAACGTAAACCATTCCGTCGTTGGCAATCGCTACATCGTTAAGCACTGGATCAGCATCCGGGCTTGCATAGCGCGCAACAATGTTCGCTGAAGTCAGATCGACTTCAACCAGTTGATCATAGTCGGCAAGAAACAATCGATTTCCTGTGATGGCTAACCCGGTTGGACTATCCAATCCTTCGAGCCAACGAAGTTGTAAGTCTGTTCCATCGGTACGGACGCGAGAGATGAATCCATTGCCATCTTTCGCGTACACATTGACGTTAGAGACATACACAAACTCACCATTCTCATCGATCACTGCCGACTCTGGCATGTTGAAGCTACCTTCGAGGGTGAACAGTTCTTCAAACTGTGGCTCTGCTGCTTGCAGGGTAAAGGCAATGGAAAGCAGGGCGAAGATTGTGATTGATCGCATAGGTGAACTACTCAGAAAATCTGAATGCAATATAACAGGTTCGCCTGGCTGTCAGTACTTTCAATCCATTCATCTGCCAATTGAAATGGGGTAGGCTTAAACTCTCTAGAAACATTCATCTCGCTATACACGGTGTTCGTTTATGCATGCAGCCTATCGCCTCGTCCTGATTCTCACTTTGCTGGTTGGAGCAGGCCATGCCGTTGCCCAAAATCCCAACCAGTCGCTTACTTCTCTAATGGACGAGTATTGGGCTTATCGACTTAGCGAAAGTCCCACTCTGGCTACCAGTGCAGGCATATCCGACTACAACCATCTACTGCCGCAGGTTTCTCCTGTTGATCGCGCTCGACGACTGCGCAGCGAAGAAGCCTTATTGGCCAGACTTGAACAACTCAATCGCGACTCTCTAACTAGCGACAATCAAATCAATTATGACTTACTGCAATGGGTACTAGAGCGCTCAATCGATGGTATGCGCTTGAATACGTCGCGCATTCCATTCAATACGTTTTCGGGTTTCTTTACTGGTGCACTGCGTTCCAGTTTCGGTGTTCCGATGAACACAGAAGAAGACTATCGCGATTACATTGCGCGCATTGAAGAGTTTCCCCGCTATTTTGAAGAAAACATCGAGAACATGCGGCAGGGAATACGTGATGGATTTGTCTTACCCAAAATCGTCATCGATGGTGTTCTTCCCACAGTACAAGCGCAAGTCTACGACAATCCCGATCAAAGTAGTTTGGCTGATCCAATTCTCAATATTAATGATCGACTGCCAGCTGATCTGCAAAGCCAACTGGTTGAAGAAACTCGCACCGCAATTCGAAGTTTTGCGATTCCTGCCTTTCGGCAATTGGTCACATTTCTCGAAGATGAGTACTACCCAGCGGCACCAGATAGTATTGCCGCATCTGATTTGGAAAACGGTGACGAGTATTACGCGCATCAAATAAGGGTGTATACAACACGCACCGATCTCACGGCTGATGACATTCACAACATTGGCCTGGAAGAAGTTGCACGGATTCGCGCCGAGATGGATGTGGTGATTGCAGAGTCTGGGTTTGATGGCAGCTTTGGAGAATTTACCGAGTTCTTACGAACGGATCCGCAGTTCTATCCAACTACAGGAGAAGAACTATTAAAAGAAGCTGCATTCATCGCCAAAGAAATTGACTATAAGATGCCGGAGTTTTTTGGCCGCCTGGCACGCACTCCCTATGGTGTTGTTCCCGTGCCTGATGAGATTGCACCGAACTACACTACCGCCTCTTATAACTCCGGACCAATCGGTGGTACGCGAGGCGGTGCCTATTGGGTTAACACTTATGCATTAGATCAACGGCCCTTGTATGAGATGCCGGCACTCACCGCCCATGAATCTGTGCCAGGACATCATCACCAAACAGCAATCGCTCGTGAGTTGGAAAATATTCCAGACTTTCGCAAGCAACTATACTTTTCAGCCTTTGGAGAAGGGTGGGGTCTCTACACCGAGAAGTTAGGAATCGAAATGGGTATTTATAAAACTCCCTATCACCATTTCGGACGCCTAAGTTATGAGATGTGGCGCGCTTGCCGATTGGTTATCGATACCGGTATTCACTCGCAAGGGTGGAGCCGGCAACAAGCCTTGGATTACTTAAGCAGCAACACTTCACTTTCCGCTGCCAATGTGCGCGCCGAAGTCGATCGGTATATTTCCTGGCCAGCTCAGGCGCTCTCTTACAAACTTGGGGAGCTAAAAATTCTCGAGCTGCGTGAACGGGCAGAATCAGCTCTAGGCAATCGCTTCGATATCCGCGAGTTCCATGATGTGCTGTTAGGTCAAGGTGCCTTGCCACTGGATATCCTGGATCGAGTAGTTTCTTCTTATATAGAAGAAAGAACACCTTAAGTCGGCCTCCAGACAGTTGTCTCTGCGGTGCGCCCGGTGTAGTGTCTGCAGTCACTGGGAAAAGACAGCCTTGAGGAGACTCCCCGCCATGAACTCACCTGGAAGCCGCGTATTTACTGCGCTGACAAGCCTAACTGCACTTCTTTTGAGTAGTTCCTTATCCGCTCAGCAGGGTGAATATGACACTCCCATGCTGGATTTTGGCGTGCCTGATTTACA
The DNA here is from genome assembly GCA_965262465.1 of uncultured Pseudohongiella sp. Taxonomy (GTDB): domain Bacteria; phylum Pseudomonadota; class Gammaproteobacteria; order Pseudomonadales; family Pseudohongiellaceae; genus UBA9145. The sequence goes on from OZ253535.1 coordinate 88,875, forward strand.
GGGTATTTGGAGTTACGAAACTCGCACCCGGTTGGAACGCCCTGTTCAATATGCCGAGCTCGAGATCGATGAGGAAACAATGCTGTCCACTCTGGAGCCAACCGATGTCATCTTGGATGACTATCAAAACTTCGGCACCAATCGCCAGAACGATCCGGCCAATGTCGGCGGCTATGACCCAGAATATTTTTCTATCGGTGACTCACTCGCGCTGATGGATGGAAAATACCGTACTTCAATCATTGTTGATCCACCGAACGGTAAGATTCCCTGGATAGAACAAGGATTCCGCGTTCGTCGCCAACAAGGGCGCGCCATTTTTGGCTTCCCTGAATCTTTAGGTAGAAGTGACGGTCCTGAAGGGCGGCCGCTTTCTGATCGTTGCCTCAAAGCGTTTTCATCAAGCACACCTTTCCTGAGTAGTGTGTATAACAACAATATGCAAATTGTGCAGAGCCCAGACCACGTTGTGCTGTTAGTGGAAATGGTACACGACGCACGCATCGTTAAAATTAATCAGGAACACAAAGATCTGCCTTACAACAAATGGGGTGGCGATTCTGTTGGTTATTATGAAGACGACACACTGGTAGTCATCACCAAGAATTTTAATCCCTGGGAAATATCCAGTGGGTTTGGTGTTAGTGCATCAACCAATATGGTGTTGACCGAACGCTTCAGTCGCGTTGCTGATGATGAGTTACGTTACTCATTTACCATCGATGATCCCACGCTTTACACCCAGCCATGGACTGGTGAAATGCCAATGCGTCCTTCACAGGGTTTGTATGAATACTCTTGTCATGAAGGCAATCATGCACTGCCTGGAATTCTTGCCGGTGCTCGCAGATTGGAACTCGAAGCTGAATCCGACTAGATGTCTTTAGCCGATACTGATTTCCACCAGCCTCTTACTCAAGATGGCTCGCGCTTATTCGCGGTTTCGAGTCGCACCTTGCTTGGTGTCGTTTGGTTAAGCTCTCTATTGTTTGGGCTCTATATTCTTGCCCACTATGCCGCAGCTTATTCCGATAATGATTTGCAACGATGGAATGATGTGCTGCCTGAAATTTATTTACCGGGCCAACCTTCTGCATCAATAGGTATTGGCATTCACTTTGCCGCCGGTGGTCTCATCTTGTTGTTAGGTGGACTACAACTCATTGCATCGATTCGTTCGCGCTTTCCAGTGTTTCATCGCTGGACTGGTCGCGTCTATGTTGGTCTTTCTTTGTTCGCTGCAATCGGTGGTTTATCGTTTATTGCGATTCGCGGTACCGTTGGCGGACCGGTGATGAATGTTGGTTTCGCTGGCTATGGCATTGCCATGTTTGTATGTGCGATTCAAACAATGCGTTATGCCATGCGGCGTGACTTTTCTACGCATCAAGCCTGGGCCTGGCGCTTATATGCTTTGGCAATTGGGTCCTGGTTGTACCGCATGGATTATGGCTTGTGGCTAGCCCTAACTGATTGGATCGGACATACCGATGACTTCCGCGGTTGGTTCGACTACATCATGGCGTTCTTCTTTTATGTACCTAATCTCATCATTGTTGAATTCATGATTCGATCCCGCGGCAAGCCTGATAACCGCGGTCTGCAACTCACTACATCGGTTGTCATGATTGCAGCGAGCGGCATTCTAATTTTTGCCACTTACACATTCGCCAGAGTCGCATGGTTACCAGCCATCGCCGACTGGCTGGCATAGCTCTCAAACATCACACTTACACTTTCCCAATAGGAGAGGTAACCAATGAAAAAATCAGTTCTAGGAATCTTAGCTATTGGAATGGCACTAGCTTCGTCACTACACGCCCAGGAAAAACCGGGCATGACAGCAATCGATATGCTCAATGTGCCTGGCTTATCTGATCCCCAAATGTCTCCCGATGGCAGCGCACTTGCTTATGTCTTTGGAGAATCCGATTGGGAAGCGAACAAGCGGATCAATCATATCTGGATGAAACGGCTGCCCGATGGTGAAGCCTTTCAAATGACCTTCGGCGAAGAAGGGGAATCAAGTCCGCGCTGGTCACCTGACAGTCAAACCCTTGCATTCCTAACGGAGAGAGAAGACGACGAGCGCAATCAGATTTATGTCATTTCAGCCAATGGCGGAGAAGCCCGGGCGCTAACAGAGTTGGATACATCGCCTGGCAGTCTTTCTTGGTCAAGAGATGGTGAGTCGCTCTACTTTCTAGCAGATGTACCCAAGACCGAAGAAGAAAAGAAAAAAGATGAGTTGCAGGATGATGTCTTCGCCTTCGACAACAATTGGAAACATCGTCATCTATGGCAAGTAAACGTAAGCGATGGTGCGATTACTCAAGTTACAAACGGTGACTTTTCCGTTAACTCTTATGATCTATCTCGTGATGGCGAACAACTCGTCATTCAACGCGCACCTTCTCCTTTATTAGATGATGGCTTTAGCAGTGAACTATATGTTTTCAATCTTCAGCAGAACAGCTGGCGTCAACTCACCGATAATAGTCAACGTGAAGGCAGTGGTGAGTTATCACCCGATGGTTCAATAGTGTTGTATGTCTCTGACACCAATACCCGAGGCGAAAACTACTACGATAGAAACTTGTTTGTTGTGCCAGTCACTGGCGGTGAACCGCAACTAATCCTGGAGGACTTGCCCTACAGCGTGATGGACGCAACATGGTCAGAAGGAGGTGAATCAATCTACTTCTCTGCGAATACCGGTGTGCGCTCAAACGTGTTTAATGTGGGCGTACCTTCACAGGAACTTACTCAAATTTCAAATGGCGATCATTCACTTGGCGGTTGGAGTTATTTGCCTTCAATCGATACTCATGTTGCGACTGTTTCTACAGCAACCAGTCCTGGTGAAGTTTTTGAAATGCGCGACGGTGTGGTGAATCAACTCACCAACGCGTTTGGTTATGTGGCCAATGATTTTTGGTTGCCAAGACAAGAAGCCATTAGCTGGCAGGGTGCCGATGGCGAAACCGTCGAAGGCGTTCTCTATTATCCGCGTGATTTCCAGGAAGGAAGTCGTTCGCCACTTATCGTACAAACCCATGGTGGCCCGCGCGCTTCTGACAAGTTGAGCTTTCCGGGCGCACGAAACTTTGTGCAATTGGCAACAAGCCGTGGATGGTTTGTATTGAAGCCTAACTACCGTGGCTCAACCGGATACGGCGATGAGTTTATGCGAAACCAAGTGGGCAACTACTGGGACCAATCACATCTGGATGTCATGACCGGAGTCGATCACTTGATTCAACTCGGTCTGGTGGATTCAAACCGAATGGCAAAGATGGGTTGGAGTGCTGGCGGACACATGACTAACAAAATTGTGACCCATACTGATCGCTTCAAGGCGGCGTCGTCTGGCGCTGGCGCGGCTAACTGGTTATCCATGTATTCCCAAACCGACATTCGGTTACATCGGGGTAATTGGTTTGGCGGTGGTCCTTGGACTCAAGATGCACCAGTGGAACAATATTGGGAGCAATCACCCATTAGAGAAGCGTGGAAGGTCACCACACCAACGCTCTTATTAGTTGGTGAAGAAGATGCCCGAGTTCCTGCGCCACAATCAGTAGAGTTTTATCGCGCATTAAAAGTAAACGGTGTCGAAACCGAACTGTATATGGCGCCGCGCGAAGGACATGGCTGGCGTGAGTTGCGTCACCAGTTGTTCAAGATCAACAAGGAGATGGCGTGGTTTGAACAACATGTACTCGGAAGAGAATACGCTTGGGAGCAAGCGCCCGAGTCTGATTCTGAAAGTTCTGACTAAAAAAATTCCCCTGGCCAGATTGGATCAAACCAGGGGAATGCGCAATAAATTCGAATTAGCTAAACAGCTCGCTGCGTAGTGATGCGCGTTTAGTTGCCCACTCACCACCAAAACGCTTCGTGTAGTGTCGTGTCGAGTATGAGATCGCGAACGTGCCGATTATGCCTGGTGTGATCCACAAAAAGATTGATAGGTTTTGAAAGTTGCTGGTGAACAGCTCTTCGAAAAGCTGTCGGCCGCCAAACACAGTAAACGCGGTATAGGCACCGATACCCGAACCAATCAAACCGCTAAGGTGTTCAATCCACCATTCCTTTGGTCGTAAACTCTTGCGAAAGATGTAGCGGAAGTTATTGAAGCTACCAACTGTCTCCAACACACCGAAGATCATGAACAAGATATTGCCGGTATTGGCTCCTACTGCGAGCAATACAACTCCAACCGCAAACAGGCTGCCATTGAGTGCAAGATGCTGTGGGCTACGCAACACCGAGCGATCTTCTTTGTGCAAGATTGTTAGCCAACCATGACGCGTGCTGGTCAACACCAGGATGCTTAAAGAAAATAGAAACAGACCGAATTCACGCACCTGGCGCTTGGCGCTCTCAGCTTCGGCAGGTGTCAGATCTAGGTTGGCTGCATGTGTTGCCAAGGGCCAAATGAGATCCAGGCTAGACATTACAATTCCGGAAAACGACACCACGTACATGGCATAAGCGAAGTAACGCCCGAAGCGTTTGTGATCCAAGTTACCTTTACGGGTGAACACGGGGACCCAAAACAATAATAGGGCGCAGGTGCCAACGGCGATATGTAGATAGAGTGCTGATTGGTGCAGGGTATACATGTGACTTCTCCCAAATCGAGCTATCAGTTGATTCTTTGGTGCTCTTTGATGGTGCTAGATTAGGGATTTCTAGCCAGTGGCATCAGTGCCGGAAGTCATGACCTTCACTATGACTTTTGGCCTATATGGCAGGTGACCCTGGCTATGCCATAATTTTCCGCAAGTCGAAAATCTGGAAACTACTATGCAAGGCTTAAGCCCGGAAACAGGCACTTCAGGGAGCCACACAGCCCTCAATTACTCAGGCATTCTGGTCGTAGCCCTGGTGGGAGGTTTGGGAGCCTGGTCCATCTCCGCCTCAGCATTATTCCCGCTAGCCGCCTTATTGGCCGCGGTACAGCTGGTATTGGTAATCCTATGCATCAGATTCGCCGGCCCGGATCTGGTCAAGACGTTATTCGTCTTGCAGGCGATATGCATTGCGGCGCTGATCTTCCTGGTCCCCTCCGATTTCATTTACATCCTCACGGTAGTTTGGCTGGTTCAGGGCGTACAGATTTACTCGGTGCGAACGGCCACGCTATTGATGATTGCGTCCCTGGTCTGGTTCGCCGTCGCGCAGTTGTATTTTTTCGGTCTTAGTGGTCTGTTTGAGCTGGCTATCAGTGCTGGCCTTTATAGCCTGCTTAACATGTTCGCAATCAGCATGACTCAGTTGTTCACCAGCGAGCGTTTACAAAAGGAGCAATTGGCAGAATTAAACCGCGATCTATTGGCCACTCGAGATCTGCTTTCACAGTCATCCGCTCAAAGTGAACGGCTTAGAATCTCCAGAGACCTGCATGACATTCTCGGTCATCACATGACAGCGTTAATCCTCAATCTGGAAGTGGCATCTCATCAAGTCGATGGTGAACCAAAAGACAAAGTTGAACAGTCTCTGGCTTTAGCCAAATTATTATTGAGTGATTTACGCAGCACAGTTGGTGAGCTACGAGAAGAGGGCGCAATCAATTTGGAAGAGTCAGTCAATGCATTGGTATCCGGTATTCCTGATTTTCCAATCGATGTGGATTTCAGCAACGCGTCGAAAATTGATGATGTGGAATTGGCAGAAACATTCTTGCGTTGCACACAAGAGGCAGTCACCAACGTATTGCGTCATAGCACAGCAGATCATTGCCGCATCGCTATGACATCAGATAAATCACAGTTCACCCTTTCTGTCAGTGACAACGGTAAGCCAGGTAGGAATATTGAACCAGGCAATGGTTTGAAAGGAATGGCGGAACGAGTCGATGCGCTTGGTGGTAATTTAGACTGGCAGCAAAACGAGCAAGGATTCGAATTGCGCGTTTCATTGGGAGCCACGCCAGCGCTGTGAAAATAAAAGTCATGCTTGCCGAAGATCAGACCTTGGTCCGAGAAGGTTTGCGCAATCTCTTACAACTCAGTGACAGCATCGAAGTCGTTGGTGAAGTAAGTGATGGTTCAGAAGTGCTCGATGGTCTAAAGCAATACCAACCCGATGTGTTACTCACCGACTTGCGCATGCCAAAAATGACTGGCATTGATGCGCTGCGTGCCATGCAGGAAAACGGTGTTACTACTCCCGCAATAATTTTGACAACCTTCGATGATCATCAATTGGTATTGGAAGGCATGCAAGCGGGTGCGCGAGGTTATCTTCTAAAAGATGTGTCACTCGACAGTTTGGTAAACGCTATTGAGAAAGTGCATGCCGGTGAAACCTTGGTTCAGCCTGCAATCACCGAACGCATCTTAAAAGGTCTCTCCACCATGGCCACCAAAGAAGAAGGTGCTGAGCTGCAGGAAGAGTTGTCGCCGAAGGAATTGGAAGTATTGCGACTAATGGCAGGTGGTTATAGCAATCGTGAAATCTCTACAGCCATTCACAAGTCAGAAGGCACCGTGAAAAATCAGGTGTCTTCGATTCTGGACAAGCTTGGAGTGCGGGACCGAACTCAGGCCGTGCTACGGGCAATCAATCTGGGGCTGCTTTAAGCGGCAGGTGTAATCTGCACTTTACCATCGGTGTAATACCAGCGACCTTTCACCCGAACAAACACCGAGATTTCATGGTGATATAGCAACTCACCTTTTTCGTCGATGTATTTGGCGCGAAATTCCACACCTCCCTTATCGCCCTCTTGTTTGGACTGCAGTACCTCTAAGGACTGCCAGTCGCAGGTTCGTTGCGATAGGGAATTTGGGGTTAGGCCCTTCCGATAGTTTGGATGCCAGGTGTCATGCAGATACTGCCCGAATCCTCCCAAAGTATAGGCGCTGAAGCGCGAGCGCATCAGTTGTTTCACGGTCTTCGCCGTTTGTTTGCCATCCAAATAAGGCTGGCAACACTTGGCAAATGGCTTATCGGAACAACAGGGACAGGAGGTCTGTGACATAGAAAAGCGGTCATTTCGTTCAATTCAGGAAGCCCCTAATTTGCCTGTTATCACACTTTGTTTCAAACCCAGGCAATCCAGCAGTTTCATTGGCGCGTAGAGTGGTTTGAGAGGGCCATTCCACAATTACAATTTGTCGCAAAATGACACCTCTGGGGCATGTTCTGGGGTTTAGACAGGTGCATACTGCGCCGATGTTTCTAGGCCGAATCCAAACGCGCAAACGACTAACCCAAGGTGAAACGGCCAATAACTAGAATTTCCCCAGCACATGGGAGCGAGTAGTCAATGAATCCTGCTTCGAGAACCAAAAGATTAAGTCTTGCTATTGGTTTGGCATCAGCCCTCTTGGCTGTGCAATCTCAATCAGCTTTTGCCCAGGCGCCCAGTACGTCGGATGACGCAACCGTCACCTATCCGGCTGAATTCTTCGCACAATTCCAGCCATTCTCAGTGAATGACATGTTGCAGCGCATTCCAGGTATTAACCTCGCACTCGGCGGAGGCGGTGGATCTTCCCGTGGCGGCCCGGGTAGTTCTGGCGGCGGTAATCGCCGCGGTCTGGGAGCGGGTGGCGATCAGGTACTGATCAATGGCCGCCGTATCGCGGGTAAAGGTAACGAAGGCAACGCTCAGCTTTCCCGAATCCCAGCCACCGAAGTGCAATACATCGAAATCATTCGTGGTACATCCGGCGACCTGGACGTGCGTGGCGGAAACCAGGTAATCAATATTGTATTGACCGAAGCACAGGCCAGCACCAGCTATGCTTACGAAGTAAACGTCGACCACTATCACGACGACACCTTAATGCCTGGCAGCAAGATTTCAGCCACGGGACAAAACGGTGCATTCAATTATTTCTTAAGCGCAGAAGTGGAACCGCGCTGGGAATATCGCGATGGGTTCGAAGAAGCGTTTGGTGCTGATGGCACGTTGAACCAAACAGTTAAGCGTGACGAAGAAACTGACGCACAACCAACTACATTGGTTGCCAACCTCGGTTATGAATTCAATCCAAGTAACACTGCCAATTTAAACCTGCAGTGGACTGACAACGATTTCTCAAACTTCACTGATCGCGTCGTGACTGACTTCTTTGATGACACGTCGGTTGCACGAGTTGAGTTTGACAATGAGCCGACTACAGATAGCTCTTGGGAAATCGGTGGCGACTATATGCACATCTTCGAAGATGGCAGCCGCTGGAAAACCTTATTCATTGTTAATGAAGCAGAGAACAATAGTATTCGCGATCGATTCATCGTGGATGGCGATACGCGCACTAAAGATTTGCACCTGAACAACTATGTGCGCAACCAGGAACGTATTGTTCGTTCTTCTTATATTTTTGATCTGTTTGATGATCACAATATCGAAGCGGGTGTTGAGCGCGCACAAACAATTCTTGATACGTCATTGCAGCTAGGTTTGTTAACCGGTGGTGAAACCGATCCACGTTTTGGTGGCTTGAGCCCGATTACGGATTCAATTGGTACCGTTGAAGAAATGCGCTATGAGTATTTCGCCATCCATAACTGGTCCATGAACGATCGCATGACCTTAGAGACGACGTTACTGTTTGAAGATAGCGAGATCTCACAAGTAGGCAGCCAGTCCAACTCTCGCGACTTTAACTTCTTCCGTCCGAAAGTGGACTACCGTTTTGACATCACACCAGCCGTGCAGTTGCGTGCCACCATCGAGAAAGATGTTGCGCAGTTAAGTTTCAGAGACTTTACCGCCGGTGTTGATGATAGCGACGACGAGCAAAATGCCTTTGAAGGTAATGCCGAGTTACGCCAAGAACAGTCATGGCGTTATGAAGCGAACGTCGAGTACCGTTTGCCGAATGATGCGGGTGTTATTAACACCAATCTCTACTACCACGACTTGGAAGATCTAATCGATAACGTGGACGTCTCTACTGAAGACTCGATTCTGTCAGCACGAGGCAATATCGGTGATGGTGAGCGTTATGGAGTCAACTTCAATAGCAGTCTGCGTCTGAACTTCATCAATCAGCCCAACATGTTGTTAACCGCTGGATTGAACATCGAAGAATCTACCGTTACTGATCCTTTCTTGCAGCGTGATCGTGAACGCTCCATTCGCGGTGGCGCCAGCCGCTACAGCGTTGGATTTCGACATGACTTACCCCAGTTGAATAGCACTAACTGGGGATTCAACTACCGCCGTGAGTTCTATAACGACTTCACCGTGTGGGATATCGACAAGATCGAACAGTATCCGAAAGTCGGTTCCTATTTCGCATGGGTGGAAACTCAAGCCTGGGGCAGCCTGGTCTATCGTTTCGAAGTGCGTGATTCACGTCATCGTTGCCGAATCCGAACGCGCTATACCAATGGCACTATCGCCACTGGTGTCATCGATGAGATCGAAGACTCTTGTTCCGATGCTGGCCCGGTAATGGCTATCAAGGTTCGAGGCACGTTCTAACTAATTTGCACTACGTTTTAAACTGCACTACCAGGGCAACGTTTGTTGCCCTTTTTTTTGCCTGGCTTTCAACAAGAGTTTTGTTGATCTGTTTCTATTTACTCCGCAAATCCTCTGGCATAGCATCAAGGTCGTATCTCGGTGGAGGGTCTATATATGAATAACAATAAGCAGTACAAACGAATCCTTATAGGTGTTGCGGCTGCGGCCGGAGTGGCACTTTCAACCTTTACGATCGTTGCGCAACAAGATGACGAGACTCCAGAAATGGGTGTCTTTCTTACAAGCGTTGGCTTGGGCGATGGTGGAAATCTCGGCGGCCTGGAAGGGGCTGATGCACACTGCCAACAACTGGCTTCAAATGTTGGTATGGGACATCGAACCTGGCGCGCATACCTCAGCACCCAAGGTCCAAATTCAGTAGATGCTCGTGATCGCATCGGCGACGGGCCTTGGGCGAATGCCAATGGTTTGGTCATGGCAACCAGTGTGGAAAATCTTCACTATGACAACTCCAATTTTAATTGGACTCATATGCTGGATGAAAACGGTAATCAGTTTGCATCGCGCATTGATGGCGATCCTGATTTTACTGAGCATGATGTTCTAACTGGTTCGCAAATCGATGGCACTGCTATGCCAGATGGACAAGATCAAACTTGCAGTAACTGGACATCGAATGATGAAGGCAGTGCACGAGTAGGACACGCTGACCGTTACTCATTTACTACACCAGGTTCCCCGTGGAATTCATCTCACGGAACGCCCGGTTGTACTCAGGCAGATTTGGTTCAAGTGGGTGGAGCAGGATTGTTCTACTGCTTTGCGACTGACTAAATTGATTAGGTAATTGCGCTGAAGGAGATTGATTTCTTCTTCAGTGCAAGGCCTTAGCTTTTCCTAATTTCACTTAAGACTATGAGTAGGATTTTCTATGCGTAGCAAATTACTTTTCGTTTTGTTCATTGTAAGCCTTGGGTGGAATGCCAGTTCCTTTGCGCAATACTCTCAACCGGTTGATGCTCGCTCATACAATCTGGGGATCATCGGTGGTTTTGCTGAAGTAGTGCGACTCGGCGTAAAGAAGCTCGCTCTCTCTGAAGTGATGTCACCTGAAGAGATGGATGACATCTTTGGTGATGCCCAAGTGGTAGCCGTTCGAAACGAAGTATTGCTCTATCGCGAACCTGAATTAATCGTGACCGATCTCTATCCAGAGGATGTCGCGCTTGGAAAAGACGTGTTGCTCATCTACATCGGAGACACCTTGGATCAGTATCTCCAGTTAAAGGCAGACAAAGAGCGACTCGTTAGAGCAGGTGAATACTCAGGTGAGGCAAGAAGAGAGATTGCTGTGCGCTTTGGGCAACTGTTGAGTTATCCAATGCCGGTGATTGAGGATCTTTTGGCTAACCAGTAGGTTTGCTGCGTAGCGATATCGCCAGGCCAATAATACTCAGCACGATCAAAATAAGATTTCCCGTCGCGCCAGGTGGCGTATCGATAGTCAGCAATGGTTTGTTTAAACCGATTGCGATTCGACCTGCATACTCCAATAAGATAAGCACATACATCAGCGGGATCATGCTGCGGTAGCGCCACGCCACGAGCACAAATACGATGCCAAGTAGCAATTGAGACTGACCCCAAAAGGCAAACATTGTAACTACTGCGTTGGCACCATCCGTGGTGAACTGGTCGAGAGGAATAGTTGCGATGGATTGAGCACCGCCGTCCGCAGCAAAGATATGAACCAGGCTGCGCCCAATAGTCATGATTGTTATCAGAACAAACAACCAAACCCCAACTTTATGGCCAGGGTATTGATTGTCGAATTGATGAGGGAGGATTCGGTTGATCATTCTTGTAGATGGTTGACTACAGTATGTTCAGGCTAGTTTGCCAATCTATACAACAGTAATGCGGCACGCTTACTCTGGCTTGGAAGCGCAGACATTAATGCGGTTTCATCTACGGTATGACCGCCAATACCACTCAAGCCTAGACCATCGATTGCCATATCCACTAATCCAGAGGTAAAAGAAACATCCGCCGCACCGGCTAATCGTGGGTTTACTGGTGCAACCGGCCCAAACCCAAGGTCTTGGCTGGCCTGACTATAGACTTCTAACAACTGGCGATTACCGTCAGTGGGCGCAAGAGGTGGATAGCCTTCATCAAAAATAATTTCTGCGCTGGTGTGGGGGAAGTTGGCCGCCACGATTTCACGCATGGTGGCCTGGGCACGATCGAGCTGATCTAAGGACACGGCTCTAATATCACCCGTTACCAATGCAGTTTCTGCAATGACATTGTCTTTGCCGAACGCAGTACCTGTGCTCGCTTCTATATCATGAGTCACAGTGGTGCCGCCCATGATGCGCCCAGGGTTAAACGTCAGGTTCTCTTCTTGTTGCAAGTTTTCTAAAAACAACACCAGAATGCGGGCGGTTTCATAGATCGCACCGGGACCTATGTCTTCGCGAAATACCTGAGATGAATGCGCTGGTGTACCAGTCACATTGAGAGTCCATCCTGCCGCACCGCGTCGGGAAATATTGGCAGTCGCTGGATTGCCATCACCGTCTTCAAAGCCGATGGCCACATCGGCATATTCCGCCGCGTCAGTAATTGCTTTCTTACTGAGAGAAAGAGGATCACCACTCAATTCTTCATCGCCAGTGATAACAACCGTAATGTCCATTCCGGCCAGTGCGCCAATAGAGTCCAGTGCACGCAAGGCTTGCAACATGATGAAGTTGCCACCTTTCATGTCGGTGATGCCCGGGCCCACAGCGCGCTCATCGTCCAGCCGTTCATAAGCCTGGAAAGGGCTATCGGGTTCGAACACGGTATCCAGATGACCGATCAACAAAACCTTTGGCGCATCAGGATTACTGCCATCACTGCGATGCTCGGCTATCAAATGACCAGCGCGGTTAAAGCTTGAACCATCTTCGAATCGCACGTCGAAACCAATGGCTGCGAAATGCGGCATCATATGATCGGCAACTTGTCGAATGCCTTCGAAGTTCATCGTGCCGCTATTGATGTTCACACTTTCTATTAGTAGAGCTTCGGCTTCAGCATTGGTGCTGTCGATAAAATCCACCATCGCCTGTTCATTGTCATCAAGTTGGGCAAATACGTTTCCACAACAGAATGTTAAGAGTGCTACCGAGTAAGTCAGTCGATTCATAGTTGTAATTTCTTTCTATCTTTCTAATTCAATTATTCTAATCCGAACACATACAGGGTTTGCCCACCGATAATCGCCACTCGTTGATTACCGTCTACCGCAAAACCCATAGGGTTGGTGCGAATATGGGCGCCGGTGTTAAAGAACCACAGCGGATCACCGTTCTCGGAATCCAAAGCAAAGAAGTTGCCTTCGTTGCTGGAACCAAACACCAGTCCACCAGCGGTCGCCATAACGCCAGACCACACAGGAGTTTGTAATTCGAATTCCCATTGCTGTTCGCCAGTCATCACGTCCAGTGCAAGAATAGCGCCCGAGGCATCATCTCCATCCAATGGTTGTTCACCACCGCCGAGGAATGGCATGCCCGGTTCGTATTCCACATCGGCTTTAAAATAGATTGCACCCATGCGCCGGTTAGGGACGAACAGTTGCTGAGTATTACGGTTATAAGAAGGGGAGAACCAGTTAGTGGCGCCTTGTAGGCTTGGCCATACAAGTTTGCCTTCTCGAGAGGGCTCCATGTTAGGAATGACAATAGGCCGGCCGTTTTCATCGATACCTTCGGCCCAGGTTTGATAGGAGTATTCTTCACCTAACAAGAATTCCCCAGTGGCTCGATCCAATAAATAGTAGAAGGCGTTGCGGTTGGCCAGCGCCAGCAGCTTGCGTTCTTCGCCTTCGAATTCCCCGTCTACTAACACCGCGATTTGATTGGCATCCCAGTCATGGGTGTCATGGGGGGTAAATTGAAAATGCCAGCGCATCTCACCAGTATCTGGATCCAACGCTAGTACGGCGCAGGTGAATAAGTTATCGCCAGGGCGCACATCACCATTCCAATCCGGCGCAGGATTGCCTGTCGTCCAATACAATAAATCCAGTTCAGGATCGTAGGATCCGGTTAACCAGGTGGAGCCGCCGCCGGTCTGCCAGTCATCCCCTTGCCAGGTTTCGCTGCCCGGTTCACCTGGTTCAGGCACAGTGTAAGTACGCCACACCTGTTCACCGGTTTCAGCATCATAGGCATCGATGAAAGCCCGCACACCCGCTTCAGCACCACTGACTCCGACGATGATTTTGTCTTCCAATGCCAGTGGCGCAAGAGTGAGCGAGAATCCCAGGGCATTATCAGCCACAAAGGTTTCCCATCGCACCGCACCCGTTGCAGCATCCAATGCAAACAATCGACCATCTAAAGTGGCGACATACACTTTGTCATTGATTAGTGCAGCACCACGATTAATGCGTGGAAAGCCGATGTTCAATACATCATTAGTAATGTCGGGTACGAAGTGCCAAAGCAAACGTCCACTGCGTGCATCCAAAGCAGTTACACTACTGGGTGATTCAGTAATGTACATGATGCCTTCATGCACTAATGGTGTTGTTTCTTGCAACGCCGCACCGCTGATGCCTGTGGGTTGCATCTGATACGCCCACATCACTTTCAATTGATCGATGTTATTTGTGTTGATCTGACTCAGTGGAGAAAATCGTTCCGAACGATAACCACCGGAATAGGACAACCAGTCTTCACCATTTGCTTCGTCAGCCAACAATGCGGAGTAGGGCACATCAGCAACAGAAAAAGGTGCAAAAGAAAAAGTCGCTATAAATAGAAGTAAGAACGAATTGGTACGAAGTCTTTTCATGTTAGTCCTCTTAATAGTCTCCTTACTTCAAGCTCATCAGGTAAGACACAACATCATCTACCTGCTGTTCGTTTAGCACTGCGCTATAGCCAGGCATAAAGGAATGACCCAGTGCTTTTTCATAACTGATCAAATCACCCTTATCGAATGAGTAATAGTTACCAGCGATATCACGCATTTGCACAGTGAAAGCATCTTCATTCACACGCATACCTTCATAGGTTCCTAGTTCAGAAACAATTCGCACGGTAAGAAACGCATTAAGTGACCCGCGAAAGCGATCCACTGTTTTCGGTTGATCTGCTTCGGGGGTGATAACGGATCGACGCAAGTATTCCAGGTTGCGACGCTGACCTACCTGACTTAACTCGGGGCCAATGCCAGTGCCAACGCCATTAATGATGTGGCAGCTCGCGCAGTTTCCGCTGTTATAAACAACTGCACCGGCAGCAGGATCGCCGGACATTTCTTCCGGCGGTAGTTGGCCAAGGCTTCTTACATAGGCTGCGACATCGGGGCCGTCTTCACCTCGCAGTTGTCGCGAACCTGGCATACCAGTACCCGGAATGCCCCCGACAATAACTGAAACCAGAGTTTCGTCATCTGGCGCATGAACCAGATTGGGTCGCTTTAAACTTGGCCCTTCGCCGCCTTCGCCAAGAATGCCATGGCAGCGTGCGCACAAAGTTTGATAAAGGGTTTCGCCATTTTCCAGATCCTGGGCAAGCAGACTCGAGGAGTAGCTCAGCAGTATCCCAGTCAGGAGAGATGCCTGAAGAGATGCCAGGAGATTAAGTTTTGAGGAAGCCATTTCGGAGTCCTGAATATTGTTGTTTTTGGGCTTTATCGTGGCTTCAGTGTGTCAGAACTCGCAGTGCTCTACCAGCCCAAATGCCCCGAGTTTAGACGCATTGAGGTCTTATGGTCTGTATTTAAAATAGATCATGAATACAAGGACTGTTTTTCTGACTAGTAACTCAATCTACTCTCGTCCTTTTGCTACTATGTGCTGATCTCAATAAGGCCTCGGAACAAATGAAACTCAACTTCAGAACAATATTGGCTTGCGTTGTTTTGTGCTTCGCATCATTCACCGTTGCGGCAGAAAGCACGGTTATTTATTTGCTGCGCCACGCCGAGAAGGTTGATGACTCTGCTGATGCAGCGCTTAGTGTCGAGGGTGAAGCTCGCGCACAAGTCTATGCAGATATCTTGAAAGACGAGAATCTGACGGCAATCTTTTCCACTCCATATATTCGCACAAGAAAAACCGCAGAGCCGACAGCGGTTATGCATGGCTTGGCTATTCAGGAATATGATCCGGCACAGCCAGAAGATCTAGTGGCTATTCTTAAGAACCATTCAGGAACCGTGCTGGTCACCGGTCACTCAAATACAATTCCCGAACTGGTTAACCTATTAACTGGTGAGAATATGCCCAACCTTGACGACAGAGTTTATGACAGGGTCTATCGCGTTACGTTAGAAGATGGATTGAATACCGAGCTTTCAATTACCTACACCGAGCCGAGAACGCCAATTGGTTCAGTTGAAAACACCCGTATGATTCAGAGATAAGAAAAAAGAGATCAACATCGTGCAATCGGTTTGTCCTGCTCTTGTGAAGAAATCTATTCGAATCATTCTGCTTCTGTCTGGATTGTTCGCTCTGTACCCCATTGCCGTTCAAGCTAAAGAATCCGCAATAACTCAAGCGACTGCTTATGTGATAAGAGGAGAGCCCATCAACGTGGATGCTGTCGCTATTAATGAGGAGTTAAGCCCGCAGAAACCTCTCACACTATTGGTCTGGCGGTCAGCAAGTCGACGTTGGATTTCTCTTGGTTCCAGCCATTCAGCGGTTCAATCGGGATTCGTTAAAGTGACAGGCAATGAAGTGTTGTTTACTTATACGGATACTCAATCTTTGGATCCGGGTGCTACCTATTTCGGGACTACTCGTAGCTGTACTGCAAATGGAATATGCCCGATAGACGTTGAACCGGATGCGGCGGTGCGCGTCATCATTGCTCTAGAAAATGGGACAGAGAATTAAAGTAGAGATAAAAGGATTTAGAGAACTTAGATCCCTTTAAAACCCGTGACCAATCTCAACCACTGGTCCAAATGCGGCTTGCTCGGAATACCACACACCACCATCTTTGATCACGATCTCTACCTGATCCAACACTTCGATGTTTCGCAGTGGGTTACCGTCAACGATGATGATGTCAGCAAGCTTTCCTTCTTCGATGGTGCCGATGCGATCATCTAGCCCAATGATCTCTGCATTAGTTTTAGTGGCCGACGAGATAACCTGAATTGGTGTCATACCCGCATCAACCAGGGCAGACATTTCTCGCCACATGGCTTCGGTATGCATATTCAATGGGCTGGCAGCATCAGTGCCCACACCCATAAACGCGCCGGCATCGATGAATTGACTGGCAGACTGTTCAGCGTTGCGTATCTCTCTGCCAATCTCATCAAAATAGGAACGGCGATGAAAGTTTTCAAACGAGCGAACAAACTCTTCATAAAAATCTGCCGGCATGTCCTTCTTATAGATAGGATCGTATAAGCGCTCAGGAAACTCGACAGTAGCGGGGTACACCCAGATGCGATGACTAATGGTCTGCACAATAGGAATGCTCTTGTGGGCAATCTCCATCACCAACTCTTCATCATAGGCAGGGTTGCGTGCAGACCCAACGTGTTGAAACACATCGACCCCGGCATCAATAGCATTGCGAATATCCTCAGGGTCATACAAGTGGGCATGAACTTCAACACCAAGCGCATGAGCTTCTCTTACCACTGCGCGATAATCGGCAAGAGTTAATCCTTCCCAGGTCTTAATGACATCGGATCCGGCTTCAACTAATTGGCGAGTACGTTCGGCAGCTTCTTCACTGGATTCGATAATGACTTCGTATTCATCGGGCACACCGGCGAGTTCGATGCGGGTAATCCACGGACCAGATAACACCAAACGCGGACCCACTACTTCGCCGCGACGTACCCGATCACGAAAATCCAAAATTTGAAACGGAGATCCTAAATCCAATCCGGTAGTCACACCGGCGCGCATCATTTGTTTAGCAGCAATCGGAAAGGCTTCATGTAAACGTTCAGTGCCGCGCAGGAAGTTGTAGTAGTCGTCGTACTCACCGTGGCCAATCAGATCCAGATGCATATGGGCATCAATAAGTCCCGGCATTACGGTGCGGCCACCTGCATCGAGGATCACAGCGTTGTCGGGTATCTCTACCTCGTGGCGTTCACCTACTGCCGTGATGACACCGTCTTCGAATAGCACTACTGAATTGTGAATCGGTTCTGCTTCATAGCCATCCAATAACATGCCGCCAACAATGGCCACTGGCACATCGGGGCGTAACGACGCTTGCGCAAGTCCCAACTGAGTGATGCACAGAGTGAATACGAATCCGATAAACCTCAACATTGTCTTTCTTCCTTTATAGTAATGCTGGCAATTGTAGTCTTATTGATCGATAAAGATATCCAATGGCAACAATGCAGTAACGCCAACATTCGGCGCGTCTACTAATTGGCTAATACGGATATCCACTGCAACACTCGCAATCACATAAGCCTGCTGTCGGTTGTAACCATAGGTTGTCACTATGTAATCAACGATACCGTCAACAGCATTGCGCGCGGCAAGGTTGATATCGTTTGACAGGTTTTCCAGACCGGCAATCACATCTGAATTGAGATAGCGCATATCCGGAGGTACGTCACCAGCATCTTTTACTGGAATACCGGTTACTGCATAGAAACGGCGCGATGGAATATCCAGCAGTTGTGATGAGCCTTCGTAATGGGGACCTCGAGATAAATCAGGCCCGTCTTTTAAAATTTCCGTGGTTGCCCAAACATTGGCAGACATTTCAATCGCGGTGCCCGACACTTCTCCATCTCCTTGAGCATAGTGCAGGTCGCCGATTGCCAGACCACAGCCATCAACAAAACAAGGCAAGTAAATAGAGACACCCGCTTTGAGATAGCGGATGTCCATGTTGCCCCCGTGTTCCCGCGGAGGAATAGTGCGCAGACATTCGGCACTCGCTGGGCCACCCGGCCCACATAGTGCTTCGGGGTCGGCAAATTCGGGCATAGGCAGGGAAACTCGTCCTCCCACATCTGCCAACTCTTGTTCTCGTTCCAACATCACTCTGAGTTGATTCGGCCCTGGCATGGTGGTGACCACGCCAGGAAAGCTGGCATTGGGGATGCGAACACCTGGAATATCATCGCTCTCCGCGTAGTCGCGGTTCAGTCGCCAGATAACCAGGCTGGTTCCTTCTACCAGATCGGGAATGAACCCGGAAGAGCCGCCAGAGGTATACGCATACAAACCAGGATCAATGTTATTGAGAGTGACTTTTAATACATCACCAGCCACCGCGCCTTCGATATAAACCGGCCCAGTGATTGGGTGCACTCGACCAAACTCGCTACTCAGGGTATCGGGCTCGGTAGTTTGCGCAGCTACCGCTCCAAGCACGTCGCGAGCGTCTCTGGTTCTGAACAATATGGTCTGGCTTGGCATAGCCCGTGCTGCCATTGGGATATCTGGGTGCAAACGGTTCACGCATCCCGGGTCTTCCAAACAATCCTGGCCTTCACCACCGACAACCACTATTTCCTCAGCAGGCCGCGCGGCGCTTGAGAAAATCAAAGTAGCGATCAACAGTAATAATCTAAGCAGCGGAAAATTTTTCATTGCAAAGGCCTCGCAGCAAATTTGATAACGAGCGGTAATGGATAAATAGAATCAAAGAGAATTAGAAAGAGTCAGGACTAAAACGAAAAAACGTTTTTATCCTGACTCCATAGAATAGTTTTACGCCTGATCCAGAGTCATCGCGATATAGTTATCCACGCGTCGATCTAAAATGTCTAATGGCAATGCACCACCACCCAACACCACATCATGGAAATCGCGAATATCGAAAGCATCGCCCAACTGGTGGCGAGCGCGTTCTCTTAGTTCCAAAATTTTCAGCATACCAATCTTGTAGCTAGTTGCCTGACCTGGCAGCACCAGGTAGCGACGCACTTCAGAAACAATAGAAGGCAGTGGAGTCGATACATTGGCTCTGAAGAAATCGATGGCCTGTTGTTCCGACCAACCCATGGCATGCATGCCGGTATCCACTACTAACCGTACTGCGCGCCACATCTCACTGACCAATCGACCAAAATCAGAGTAGGGATCCTGATAGGCGCCCATCTCTTTCGCCAGCAACTCGGTGTACAAGGCCCAACCTTCAACATAAGCACCAAAGAAAGATTGGCTGCGGAATGCAGGCACGGATTCCAATTCCAGTGCGATGGCAATTTGCATGTGATGGCCAGGCAGGCCTTCGTGATATGCCACGGCTTCCAGTTCAGTCACCGGGTTAGCACCCATATCAGAAAGGTGAATGTAGTAAGTGCCTGGAACACTGCCATCCGGGCTGCTCTGGAAGTAATGGGCAGCAGCGCCATCTTGTTCACGGAATGCTTCAACCCGCTTCACCACTAAATCAGCTTTAGGCTGCAAGCCAAAATAATCAGGCACCAACTCTTTCATGTTGTCGATGAACTCAGTGGACTCATCCAGAAAACGTTGTCTGCCTTCATCTGTGTTGGGGTAGAAGAATTGTTCATCAGTTGAAACGAACTGAAAGAACTCCTGCATGTCCCCTTCGAATTCAACGGTGTCTTTAATGGCAACCATCTCCGCCATTAAACGATCCACTTCATCCAAACCAATTTGATGAATCTCTTCGGCGGTTAAACCAGTAGTGGTATAAGAACGCAGCATTTGGTTATAGAAGTTGGCGCCATCGGGCAATGCATGAACACCAACTGGATCACCTGGTGCACGTTGTTGATCTTGTTCTAACCAGGCAATGAGATCTTCATAGGCTGTTTGAAAATGATCTTGCAGTGCAGTTTCAGCACGAGCGCGCAAATCATCCGCGGTAGCCTCATCAATCTCACCACTTTCTACCAGACCAGCAATCTTAGCTTGTGCATCTGCCCAGAGTGCAGCGTCAGTATCGCCATCATCAAACGGTTGTCCGGTGATCAAATTACGTGATGCATCGATCACGAAATCATAAGCAAAGCGTGGAGGGCGAACACTGCGCTCAGCATTGTATTGTGCCCAATCCAGTTGTTGCCGAATGGCACGACCGGATCCTTCAATGCGACTGATATACGCTTCCATGTCACTGACATTAGCCACGCTGTGATAGTTCATCAGAATCACAGGCAATGAGTCATGCATACCACCCATTTGCTCGAAGATGTATTCGTGATGAAAGAAGGCATAGTTGTCACGATTTTGCTCGTACAAATACACCCATAAGTCGTAAGAAGTCTTCGCTTCGAAATCCAGCGCCTCGTAGTCAAACTCGGATCGCATTTCTTCTACCGTGGCAGCTTGCCATTCCAACTGCTCGGCGGCCGATTCCATCGACATCTGGTCGATCTGGTCATACAGCTCTTTGCGGCCTAGGGTTGTTAATTCAATGGGGCTGAACTGTAAGCGCTCTTCGTTCTTCTCTTCGAACCAGGCGTTGATGCGATCCGTTTCGCTTTCAGAGGCTACAAGCTCGGCAGGCCCTTCAACTGCTGGCTCGCTACAAGCGGCGAGCAGCAAAACAACAGCTGTGAGGGCAAAAAGTGCAGTGTTTTTCAGAGTTTGTAGATGTTGCATGTTTAAATCCTAACTCAATCTCTTTTCGTGCTGGAGCCAAAGTCCCTTAGCAATACTGAATGAAAGCTTAAATGGGGAAAGAGCAAAAATACAGCATCGTAAATTCTCTATGACCCCACTGCTCAGGAATCTTGGTGACAGTCTAGGTACAAATACGTTAAGAAGGAATAAAACGACGCTGGACCGGTTGACACTGATTGATATAGAACGCAGCATCGAGGGCCAATCCCACAAAAAGAAAGAGAAAAGGGAAAGCCATGATATGTCGCCCATACCTGATAGCCTGTACCCAGGCTTCCATTAGTGCCGCCACCGCCACTCTTCCTTCTAGCACAAATCCCCTGGCCTATGGCCTGGCCACTCGCGGCTGCCGGTTTCTGGCCCGATACCTCCACAACTTGCGGCTTCTCTACCAGCCTCATTGGCCGGGGCGCGGTAGATCAGCCCAAAATATGTCCAAGTTATTGAGCTTCGGTGACATGAATTAGAGCGAGATAGAGATTATGTGAATCGGGCAGATAGTCCCAAGCGATTAACCAGTTGAAATGTGAAATCTAGACATCTTTGGAAGTTACATTAGTTTCAAATGGTTTACGAAAAACAATAAATCCAGAATATGCCTGCCAATCCAGACCAACTTCAGCTCGACAAGTCTTTCTACATAAGAGAAACCAGCTCGGATAAAAAGTTAGCAGAAGCCCCACCATGGGTAAAATTCTTGATCAATATCGGATACCACCTAAATAGAAAAGCTGACTACTCACGGCTAATTACGGTAATCCTATTCCCTGAGCGATACTTATGCAGTGGTTTCCTGGCGCTGGGAGCTATTCTGAGAGGCGCAAGCCATGAGCATGAATTCATTAACTGGGAAAACTTCAAAAGTCTAAGTGAAGGCGACAAAGTTTTCATCTTGTACGATTCCAATGGAAAGCTCACTACTCGGGAAGCGAAGGTGGGTTCCTTCTATGATCGTAGTGGTTTGCTCGGGCGTTGGATTGCGATCGTTCCACAGAAAAAATCTGAAGAAGGGACAAGCTACTGGATAACTAAGGACAATATAAAGAACTATAGAATCTCACGATTTAAGCATGCATCCACAATTAAACTAGGCAAACTAAATAAAAATGCCAAACTCTTATCCCGATTATCATCCTCATTTTCGGACTCTTGGATAATAGGTAACTCTATAGAGTCTTTTATTGTAACTAATAAGGCGGAATGGACCAGGCAAGTAGACGATATTGAGTTAGGTTTAGTGTCCCAAGCAAGTAAAAAACCTAATTCAATCCCGCTAGGTGATCTACTAATGCTCAGCCAGGATGATCAATCTAGTTCTTTTCATACATTCCTTACATCCCCGTCAAGTATGGTTAACAAAGTTAATACTGATCTAGTGATACTTGACGGAAAAGAAGCCTTAGCTGAATGGGAAAAATTTTCGAATAGTAATCTAATTATTTGTTTATCTAGATTGGAATTCGACGATGAGCAGGAAAACACCCTTTCTATGTTATCAAACTTTCGTGACAGTAATCTCAGTTTCGAGTTACCAAAAGAAGTACTGGATTTAACTCCTGGTTCTGTAGAGATTGCACTGTTTTCATTACCGAAGAGTGGTAATTGAGAATGAGAGCTTTCTCAATGCAAGATACGATTCTTTCGAATGCCGCAAATGGAAATACAACTATTCATTCAATCGACAAATTCGACCCCGTTTGTGAACTTGCGATCGCTTCATCCAATTGTTTCAAACAGCTTCATGATGAAGATCATCACGTTGAATCAATTCGCTGGGATGTCTGGAACATAAGACAGTCAGTGGTATGCACAATTTGGCCTTTCAACTCACAACAACTTTCGCTTAAGTCCAAACTAAGTCTTCTAGAGGGAAAAAGGATATTTTATCCAGCTCTTGAACAGGAAATTGAAACTATTTGTCGAACTGTAGATTGGTTGATCGATAACCCAAGCAACCCTAAAAGAGAAGCAGTATTCAAGATATTGCGCTCCTCTAAAGAAGCGAATGAGGAACATGGGATTGTAACTTGCGTAGGTCGCGGAATGCTTGAGGGCTGGAACGAAGAACTCTACCGAGTGATAACAGAGATATCGGCTGAGTGCAGGCTTATTCCATCTCGTACAGCACTGAGGCGAGGATTGTTCGATCGAGTCATATTAGCCACAGCTGGTCGGGCTTGCCCTATCTATAAAGATTTATTGGAATCCGGCCACTCTAGAGAGCTTGATATTGTAGCTTATGATATTGAACGACCCTCTATTCCGAAGAAAAGATCTTTGCCCGCCACTTCGTTTAACTATGAAAAGAAAAGCAGTGGCGGCAGTGATTCTAGCAACAGCGAGATAGAAAAAGCTGATAGCCTAACTCAATGGGAAAGTGAGGGTTTTTGGCAAGAAATACGAAGTAAACTCGGAATCCATGATCAGACAGATGATGAGAAAGAATATCTAGTAAATTCCCGATTAGTATTACTACCAAATGGGAAAATGGTTTATTTGGACGAGAATCTAAAAACAATTGAATTATCCAGCGTGATGTATGCAGAGCAAGATTACTTGGAAAGCTTATCTAAGTATCCGAGAAAGAAAGTGAGAGAGTTAGAAGCGGGTGACTATATTGTGCTTCGAACTTTGGACAGTGGAAGCTATCTAGACGAAGTTGTTCGCAGACTAATGAAGGAAGAGGGCCGGTATCATATTAAGGAGAAAGCGACGGAGTGGAAGAAAAATTTGCGAAATGCTTTGGTTGGTGAAGGAATCACGAAAATCTACTCTACGTTAGTAAAGAAGGGGCATAATTTAAGTAATCCGCACTATTTATGGGCGTGGACGACTACCCAAGTGATCGCGCCAGGAAATGATTCTAGGTTCTTTGAGCTCTTAGCGATCCTTCAAGATATGGGATACTTTTCCGCGAATCTCGATATTGTTGCTTACGCAGAAGAACATTGGTCGTATATACGCGAACTGAAGAAGTACCACCATAGAGCTGGACTGCGTATAAGGAAGGAATTGTTTGCAAAACTTACAGAAACCTTGATTAAAGGTGAAACTATTGTCGATTCACTAGAGTTTGAAGTAGAAGGCGTAAGCTCCGGTGCGCTTGCTATTTTTAGAGTAGTTGGAGTTGATCCAATGACTTTCAAAGTGCCTTATCATGAAGTTGGTCAAGTAAAGGAGTCCTTATTCTAAATGGCTAGGATGTATCCGGCATCGATTTATGAAGGAACAAAATCGCCAGGAGAAAAACAAGTTTTCTATAAGCTAAAAGATGATCCTGCTACAAAGTCATGGATAGTCTTGCACTCTTTGGGAGTGGCAAAACATTCCAAGAGGATTTCTGGTGAATTAGACTTTCTTGTAATCGTACCAGGCCGTGGTGTTCTATGTGTTGAAGTGAAAGCAGGAAGTGTCCAACGGAGAAATGGCATTTGGAAGTATGGAAAAGGAGCCGGAGCCAAAAAATCGAAAATAAGCCCTTTCCAACAAGTATCAGACGCGATGCATGATGTAAGGAACTATGTCGCAAAGATTAATCCTAGCCTTCAAAAAAAGTTGTTCTTTTCTGCGGTTTTGTTTACCGGGATAGAATTTCACGAACAATCAACAGAATGGCACCCTTGGCAGTTCGCGGACAAAACCCAACTAAATAGAAAGCCGATCAGCAAGATTTTGGCAGAAATCTTAAACAACGCTCATAAAAGATTCAGCGAGATAGAATCTACAGCTTGGTATAAGGAAGAAAATGCAAAACCGAACTTGGCTGAAGCTGACACAATCTTGGAGATACTGCGGCGAGATTTTGAATATCACTTGAGCCCGCTCGAAGAAAGACAATCACTCGAAAACAAAATTTTTGAGTTTACAAATGAGCAGTTTGGAGCAATAGATCTTTTTGAGTACAACGACAGAATTATTTATCAAGGGCTAGCAGGCACCGGGAAAACATTGTTGGCTCTTGAGGCTGCAAAAAGAAAGTCCGCTAACGGAGCAAGAGTCGCCTTTTTTTGTTACAACCAATTTCTTGGAAGATGGTTAAAGCAGGAGGTTTCAAAGATTGGGGAAACTGCAACTAACATTGTTGTGGGAACTTTTCATAGCTACATGATTGAAATGTTAGGAGAAGACTCGGTTACAACTAAAGTAGAGGACTACTGGTCAACTACGCTACCTAGTTTGGTTATAGATAGATACTTGTCCGATGAAACTGAGATATCACAGTTTGATGTTCTAATTATTGATGAGGCGCAAGATCTAATTACGGACTTCTACCTAGATGTAATGGACATGCTACTCAAAGGAGGATTGGCCGGGGGGAGATGGGTATTTTTTGGTGATTTTGAGAAACAGGCGATTTATAGAGATGATGGCCTCTGTAACGGGGCAGACCTCATAAGCAACTTGGATCAACGGGCGCCGCATAATACGAAATATCTGCTTGAGACAAATTGTAGAAACAGCCCAGAAATTGGGCATGGAATACAGTTGCTGTTTAACCTTGAGCCGGGCTACAAAGAATTTCTTAACTTTATGGAAAGAAAATCTATTAGAACGAGCTTTTACGATTCCGGCGATAAACAAATTAGCACGCTAAGAGATTGCCTTAACGATATTCAAAAGACGCTAAATATTCAACCAAAAGACATCGTAGTTCTTTCGTTCAATAAGGATAAAAATTGCTGTGCGGAAAAACTGAATACCTTAGAAAACGGTAGAAGGCTGATTAGGTATCGCGAGAATGATGATCATGCCAATAAAATAAGGTACTGCACCATACATGCTTTTAAGGGACTAGAGAGCCCTCTAATAATCGTCACGGACATAGATCAGATTTCAGGGGATTATTATGAATCTTTACTTTATGTTGCGCTCAGTAGAGCAAGACACGACCTATTCCTACTAATTAATTCATCGTGTAAACGACAATGGAAGGAAAGAATAGAAAGGGGACTTTAAAGGATAGGTTTAGGAGAACTCGGCATGCCATTAGACAGAAATTTGCAGACAAGAGAGTGGTTACTCAAAAAGTTATACGCGGAGATCGTTGGACCAGATCCCGCTAAGGATGGAGTTGTACTTCAGTTTAATGATAGTGGCGTCGCCAATGTTGAAAAAGAGCATCTGTACAAAGCAAAAAGGCAAGCTTCAGGCGATGAAATTCTCTGGCAAGATTCTCCAACCAAGCGGTATGGAGCGGGCGTTTTATTTCCGCAGGAAGTAGTAGATCAACTGGAAATAACTGTTGATGAAACCGCGGAAGTTGACGCAGATTCACAGGTCGATCGCGAGATCGAAAACACTGATGCTTCAAATATAGCGCTAGAAGGTGACGACGCTAAGTTAGACGCGGCGAATTTACCGAAGATTGGCGGAATAGAGGAAAGTGAAGAGTTCGACGTTACTCTCGCAAATTCATACAAACCCTCCGCTATGGGAGTAAGTTTTCTTGCTGATTTAGCAGACAGAACTGATGTGCTTGAAATACAACCAGCATTCTCAATATATGAAAAAAAGAAAGTAGTTTCGGATTTTGGAGACAAAGTTGTTGAACGGATCGTTTGGGTTAGAAAAGAAATCAGCTTCAGAGGTAGTCATGACCACACGGTTCGAATTGGATTTGAGGAGATTGCTTCTGCCAATGGCCCTCTAAAAACGTGGATAAAAGGACAAGAAAATTCACTTGAGATAGTTTTATTCCCTCGGCAGGTAAAGGAAAGTTCCAACCATCGCTTGATTACGGTTTCGATCGTAAACCGAAATCAAAGAAGTTCACGAAGTTTTGATGAACAGTGCTACTTTCAGGTTAGCTTCGATTTGAAGAGCCAAGCTAGTAGCGATTTCATCCTAAAGTACCCTGAAGTACTTAAAGAAAACAGGTTGCCAGGAGACGAGGATGAGATATCAAGATTGCTCTATCGAGATAAGGTGACATTTGCAATTGGCCACGGGTGTGCAGCGGATTGGTCTGGTAACAAGAACGCTGCGGAAAAGCTCTGGACATGTGCATTGCCAACTTTTGAGACGCCATCTATAAGTGCAGATTTGACTGATGAGCAAGGGAATAGTCTCAGGGTGAGCATGCGTAAGTTGGCTGGACTAGATCCTGATGATCGAGGAACCGATGAGCTCAGAAACCTAATTCTTGCATACGAGCGATGGGTAAAGAGCCTGGAGAATTTTGAGGATAGGAAAACATATTTCGGTGAAATTACTTCTGTTCCAGTCGATTTGAGAGATACAGCAAAGCTACTTATTGATAGATGTGGCTTTTGTCTCGAGAGGATCAACAAAGGATTGGCGTTTCTAGATTCTGACTCGGAAGAAGCGGCATGGGCTCGCACAGCATTCGAGTTAACAAATCACGCGATGTTGATTTCACAACTTAGGAGTAGCAGAAATGTGCGCAATCCGATATGGGTAGACGGCAGGCTGGACTGGGATGTTTCGATCAATAGTTCAGATCCATCAATAGAGCACCCATTTAGAGGATATTGGAGGCCATTTCAGATAACTTTTTTGTTAATGACGCTCAGGGGCGTGTGCTTAGACGAAATAGATGAAAGAGATTACGTAGATCTAATTTGGTTCCCAACTGGTGGCGGGAAAACTGAAGCCTATTTGGCACTGACAGCTTTCACAATATTTTATAACAGAGTCTCCGGTAAAAGCGTCTCCGGTGCGGATGTAATAATGAGATACACATTGCGCCTTTTGACCACACAGCAATTTCAAAGAGCGGCTCTATTGTTTTGTTCTATGGAACATTTGAGGAACAAGCCTGAGTTCTCTGATTTGCTTGGAGATAAACCGTTTAGATTGGGCATGTGGGTAGGAGGCGAGGCTAGTCCAAACACAAGATCGCAAGCTAAATCGGCATTGGGCCAACTAACAAAGAATCCAGATGCTCCGAATCCGTTTGTGCTGCTTAAATGCCCTTGGTGTAATGCAAAGTTCGGACCTAGAGATAGAAGTCAGCGAGGCGGTCCTAGCATCTATGGTTACCATAAATGGAGAGGTGCAACAGGAGTGGAAACCGTTGCGTTCCGTTGTGACGATCACAATTGTGAGTTTGGCAGAACTCCCCTAGAGCCAAATAGGAGACCACTTCCAGTCACAATTATCGATGAGGATATAATGGAAGAGCCTCCGAGCATGGTGATCGGAACGGTAGATAAATTTGCACTACTCGCGTGGAAGCCAGAAATCAGAAAGCTTTTTGGGATCAACGAAGAAGGTGCCAGAATTGGAAAACCACCCACTCTGATTATCCAAGATGAGTTACATCTAATATCAGGGCCGCTTGGTTCAATGGTAGGCGCATACGAAACCATAATAGAAGAATTATGTTCTTATTCTAAAAATAAGGTATGTATAAAACCGAAAATTGTAGCTTCTACAGCTACGATAAGCAGAGCAGAAGATCAAGTACGTTCGCTTTATGCTAGGGACAACATGATGTTGTTTCCTCCGTCTGGTCTTGAAGCAAATGACTCTTTTTTTGCAAGAGAGTCAAGAGCAGCAGACGGAACGTTGAGCCCAGGTCGTATGTATGTAGGGTTGATGTGTACAGCGCACGGTTCACTGCAAACCACTCAGGCGCGTGTTTTTGCAACGTTATTGCAGTATCCAGCAATTTTACAGGCGGCTGCCGAATCACAATCAGATGTCGATCCTTGGTGGACTCTACTTTCATTCTTCAATTCAATTAGAGAGCTCGGTGGCGCTGCATCTTTAATGGTTGCTGATACTCGTGACTATTTGAGAGTTATAATTGATCGCCACGGTTATCCCTATTCAATTATTAGAAAATTGTTTCATGTTATTGAGCTTACCAGTCGAATTAGAAGTGACCATATACCATTAGCTATAAAGCAACTAGAAAAAAGTTTAGATTTAGACTCAAAGGGCAAAATAAATGATTCTGTAGAAGTTTGCTTAGCATCCAACATAATCGAAGTCGGTGTAGATATTGACAGGCTAAGTTTACTGTCTATAGTAGGTCAGCCCAAAACAACCTCACAATATATTCAGGTATCTAGCCGCGTCGGCCGTAATCCAGAAGCCCCTGGATTAGATGTCATTCTATTTTCTCAAAGTAAACCTAGAGATAGAAGTCATTACGAAAGCTTCAAGACATATCACCAAAAGCTCTATTCACAAGTAGAGCCAACAAGCGTTACTCCATTCAGCCCTCCCGCTGTAGATCGAGCCTTGCCCGGTTTAATTGTTTCCGCTGTTCGCCAGTTTGCCGACTTTAAAGTTGCTACAGCAGCTCGTCCATTCCCCTTAGCCGAAGGATCGAAACTGCGACAAAGAGTGGAAGATATGATATGTGACCGGGTGAATGTTGTAGATCCAAGTGAGACTGACAATGTTAAGCGTTCGCTAGCACAAAGACTAAAAGAGTGGGAAGTTTGGGATCCGATAAACTATGGCCAATTTGGTATCCCACCTGAACACCCACCGTTAATGTATCCGGCTGGCTCCAGGCTACCAGAAAGTTGGAATGGGCATAGTTGGCAGATAATGACATCGCTTCGAAATGTAGATGCAAGCTGTGAAGCAGATATCACTTCTGACTATAACCTAGTCGATGCAGAGGGTATTTAGCTATGCCAAAGCCAGTAAGACGAACCCAGTCGATTAGTCCTTTTGGCGTCGCGGCTATGGTTGATTTTCCGGGTCCTGTTTCACTTATTCATTGCGGCCTTGATGTTTGGCCGTTCGACGAGGGAAATCCGGACCATTATGAATTCCGAATAGAAGACGAATCTAGGTTATCCAAAAGATTAGGTGTCGAGTATTTTGTTTTGCCTCCAGATTATCGATATGCCCAAAAAGGCAAGCCATCCGATGATAAGAATTTATACTTAAGGTTGCCGTTTCTGAGATTTCCCAAGTGGCACACTTGTCCAAGATGTGGCCTTTTGTATGAAGCCGAGCTACACGACAAAACTGCGCCAGTTTGCAAAGGGCCGATAGGAAGCGGCAAAGACAGAGGTAAACCCCATCCTCCCAGAAATACTGTTCAAGTTAGATTTGTCGCGGTTTGCGAGAAAGGTCATATTCAGGACTTTCCTTGGTGGGAATGGGTATTTGATGGCAGTTCATCAGACAGAAACGGAAAGCGCCTTCGTTATGTATCAAGCGGTAGTGCGTCTTTAGCCGGTGTCCGTATTGATTGTGAAGAAGTTTCGAGTGGTAAAGTGATTCAGAGTAAAACGCTGTCTGGTGCTTTTGAGCAAGTTTCCAACGATCAGAATGCACTATCTTCAATTGGCGTTCGCTGTAGTGGTCACAATCCAGCACTTGCAATCCCTAGTAAGGGAGAATCTCCTCCAGGATGCGGTGAGCTATTACAGCCTTTGCTGCGAGGTGGTTCGAATGTATATTTCCCGCGGGTTGTGAGTTCAATTTACCTTCCTACAATCGATCCTGATATTGATGAGAGTATTCTAACTGTATTGGACAATCCAAGAGTATGGAGCTTCATTCAGTTAATGTCCGACACACAAGATGGGGTACTTACAATCGCAAACGCAGAGGCAATCCTAAATAAGTATTACCCTGAACTAGAGGTTTCTGCCAGTGAACTTATGAAAGCGTCGAATGCAAGGCTCAATCCCGATACCGAAACAGGTGAAGATGAGTCGAGCGTTCTAAGTGATGAGGAAGAATATCGCTATCAAGAATATTTAGTCTTCAACAAAGATATTAGTGAAGGCTATCCGAAGACAAACCTACTTATACACAGCAAAGACATCAATTTTTATGAAGATATAGTCAGTCAATATGTAGAGAGAGTCTCACTTGTTCATAAGTTAAGGGAGACCAGAGCGTTTGTTGGATTTTCTAGGGTGTATCCCTCTGACAACTTATCAGATGAAGAACGCCTTCAATTGATAATGTCGAATAGAAAAGAGTGGTTGCCGGCAATAATTGTTCGTGGTGAGGGTATTTTCCTCAAGCTAAGAGAAGACAAGATCGATCAATGGCTCAATACTCACGAATCTGCCCTAGAACAAAGAATAGGAAACATGCAACAAATCTTCGATCAGCTCAATGATTCCAGGCGTGTGGAATACAGAGCTATATCGCCAAAGTTTGTATTACTGCACACACTGGCCCATCTTATTATCAATGAGCTTGTATATGAGTGTGGTTACGGGTCAGCTTCGCTAAGAGAACGCCTGTATTGCTCAGACGGTGATAAGGCTATGTCTGGAATTCTAATATACACAGCTGCAGGTGATACCGAGGGGACAATGGGTGGATTGGTTAGAATGGGTAATGTAGGCGCATTCGAGCAAGTGCTTCGTAGGGCTCTGGAGTCTGCAAAGTGGTGTTCATCTGATCCCGTATGTATAGAGAGTGCAGGACAAGGTCCAGATAACTGTAACTTGGCTGCATGTCACGCATGTGCGTTGTTGCCAGAAACATCCTGCGAAGAAGGAAATAGGTTGCTTGATAGAGGGCTAGTTGTTGGAACATTAGAAGAGCCGCAAATCGGCTACTTCAATCAGTAAAGGTGCCTATTGTTTGAAGGAAGTTATTAGTCCCATTCTTCTTCTAGAAACTTCCTAGTTATTTGCTATGCATCATAAAAAATTGGCTATCCAGGCAAAGCTTGTAGCCAATTCTTAATATGCTCTATAGATCCTATGCGGGTCTTTAATATCGCAATGATATCTGAAGCAGCAATCACCACCACCGGATGACCATCTTCTTTAAGTTCACTATAGGCTTGCTTTGCTAGGTAAGATGTCGTTATTAGAATCCCAAACTGTCTATGCCTTAATCTTGAAAGTAGTCTAGAGAGCTCTTTTACACCAACTCCTGAAGAACGAGTATAGCACTTTGCTTCAAGTGCAAATTCCACGTCGATAGCTCCAAGGCCATTCCCAATCTTATATGCACCAATGGCATCTCGTCCCCCATCACGCCAGGGTCTTGTCAGTTCCCATTTATGTATCGCTGGCAAACTTAACCGTGCAATCTCCATGGCACAATACTCAAAACCATAAGGGTCATCCTTAAAATGATTGTAAATCAGATCTAATATTAACTTATCGTCATGTGACTCAGGCAATTGTTGAGATTTGTCTCTTACTTCAACCGTGTGTGGAGCTTCGAGTACATCAAATTTTCGCATTAACACCCATTCCGCCCAGGGCTTGGGTACATGTGGAGATTTGATGTTGAGCCCAGCTTGAACATCCTCAATCCAGGATCTAGATATTTTGGGTATGTTAAGGATTGAGAACTTTGCCCTATAGTTTTGAAATCTTTCATTGTCTGGGCCCTTCGCTCGCCATAGAGCGACGAGATCATCATCGTAGGACAAAGACTTAGCCCCAGGCACCGCAAGTCCCAGAAATCTTACATCCCGATAAACACCCGTATTTTGAAATACAAATATTGGAGGAAAGTGACTTGTAAATGTGGGATCGTGAGCAGCGGCAAAAAGGTTTTTGAGAATCAAATTTCCCTGTCTTGCAGTTTTGTGTAGCTCGCCAGGTTCGCGTCTGTCACCGTAATAAGTGAAAATACCTGTTTCAGAATCGAGATTGTCTGGCCAATCAGGTTCTCTCAAGCTGGTTTTTAAAACAATAAGCTTTAGCGTCTCTGTCTTTGGGCGGGGGCCTAGATGTCTAAATCCTGCTTGATTGTCAACTCCAAGAAGTTTTGGGAGGGGGTCGTCTGATGCATTTCCATTTCTTGAGCCACCGTAAACCTCATCAACGATTAGGTCTGCGTGTTCAAGTTGACTAATCACGACGCTAGATCAAGTTCAGCTTGCTTAGAGATATGAGTGATTTTGCGAAAGATAACTTCCAGCACTGGAGAGCATACACCATTGCCACAGAGTTTTATCTTCTCTCTTCGACTTCCAAGAAGCCTATGATTATCTGCACCCATTGCGCGCAGTAACTCATCTGGCTGTAGCATTCGAAGATATGGATCATTACCTTTCCAGGTAACTAGACCAAAACGATCTAAGGTTGTAACCGTTCGAAGCGGTGAATCCAACGATTGCCACCCACCAGCGTAATCTGAGCCATAATAAACAATCAAAAAGTCTTCTTTCCTGCCAAGCTCTTTAATAGCTCGTTCAGCACGCTCGATTGTTGAGCTGGCGCGGCCTTTACTCATGAGTGGTTTGCTAGGGTATGCATCATCGATAGCTAATATATCTCGCGCTGATTTTCTTGGCTTTCGAAGGTTACGCTTAAGGTCATTTACGGTAATGACACTACCTTCACGGTCACAAACTAAAAACATGCGTTTCCTGGATTGAGGAGCGCCGAATTCGGCGGCATTCAGAAAAAGGTCATTGACTGTATAGCCCGCTCTTTCAATAGTTTCCACTAATTCATTGTGCCTTCCCCATTTCTTCATTCGATTGACGTTTTCTACGATTAACCAACGAGGGTTTAATGCCTCCAGCCAGGGCACGATGCTTAGTGCGGTTTCTCGACTTTTTTCTGTTCCAGGGTTGGCGCCTCTTGCAATTGAATGTGACGTGCATTCTGGAGACGTGAGCAATACATCTGGTAAATATTTTCGAGACAGTTTTACTGGATCAAGCTGTTCAATTTTTGAACAGCTAATGTCAGCGGAAGGAAAGTTTTTCTTATATGTTTTGGTGGCTAGGTCCCAGGAATCTACCCCAAGTAGCGGTACAGCTTTGGCTCGAACCGCGCCCCGCGCGCCGAGCCCTGCACCGCAAAACAAGTCAACAAATGAAAGCATCTAGTTTGTGGTATCTTATTGAAATTATGGGATTTTATTCTTATCGGTCAATTGTACTAGGTTTAGATTCAAAGAGACATTTCTATCTCATTTAACGGCTAAACCGTCATATAACTAAAGATTGAGTGTAGTTAAAATTCAGTTGAAAAAATTTAATTTGAAATTTTGTATTGATTGCTAGAAAACTTATTACGCGATTCATTTTTAGATATGCCAATAGAGTTATAACGCTAAGCCACATTGCATCAAGAGCACTCCTCAATTTATTTCCAGCGTACTTCAGCGTCGGCACAACGATCGGAGAACTCACCGAGATATTCAACCGGCTTCCTTCTTCTATACTCGAGGTGTAACCAGATATTTCTCCCCGGTCTTCATCAATCGATAATCCGTCACCGCTTCTTTGGTAAGCATCTCTTCCAAATTGACCTTGCGCTTGTATGAGCTGGCAAAGGTAGAAGTCAGACCACTCTGTACGCGTTGACGCATGCGCCCCATTGTTTCCATGCCGGCTTTTTGCAGGAATGGAAACAGCAACCATCCTGATAAAGTCCAGCCAAAGCCATAGGCTGGAGTCAGAATGGTTGGGCTCATGTCCAATCGGCCGTAGATGTACATTTTCTTTTCCTGGTTTGAGCCGTAGCGCGAATACTCTTCCATACTTTTTACCGCTACTTGTTCCATTGCGCGGAAGCAGCTGTCTACTGCTTTACCGCCACCAATAGGATCAAAGCCTAGATAAGCACCGGTGCTTTCGATGGCCCCAGCGAGCTGGTCCATGAAATCATCATCCGAAGAATTCACGATATGGGTTGCACCCAGGTTTGAAAGCAATTCGACATGCTCCGCCTTACGCACGATGTTAACCAGGGCGATGTCATCTTCCTTACAAATTTTGACCAGCATCTGGCCGAGGTTTGAGGCGGCAGCGGTATGAATAATGGCTTTGTGCCCTTCCATTCTTGCAGTCTCGGCGAAGCCCAGTGCGGTCAGTGGATTCACGAAGGCAGATGCGCCGTCTTCCGATGAGACATCACCAAGGGGAAGACACATGTTGGCATCGGCATAGCAATATTCTGAATAAGCGGAACCCGGCAGGCAGGCAACTCGCTGGCCCATTAATGCTTGGGCTGCTTCGCCTTCACCTGCGGCGATCACTGTTCCGGCTCCTTCATTACCAACAGGAAGACGCATCCCATGGCGACCTTTCTGCGCACTGAAGAAAGGCTCCGGCATGTCCGCAACAAATTTTCCAGATGAATACTCTGCATTGTCGAGATCAGCAGCACCGCTAAGGAGGGCAAGATCAGAAGGATTGATTGGAGCCGCTTCCATCTGCACCAGCACCTTGTTGCCAGTGGGTTCAGCATATTCAGTTTCTACGAGCTCGACTGTGAGTTTGCCATCGGCCAGTGTGCTAAAAAGTTGTTTTCCTGTGGTCATGTTTTCAAATTCTCTGGTAATACGTTTTCAAGATTTGTTTAGAAAAAAAAGATAGAGCGGTTAGATCAATTGTTGGTGTGAGTTATTAAATTGCGTCACTCACACTACTCAGATTAAACCCGCTCACTTTAAGTGTTGGTACGACTATCGGTGTACTCACCGAACTGTTTTCACTGGCCGCGACCCGTGTGCTCGGTCCAACCATCTCAACATTCTGCAGCATCTCAACTAATGATTGATTGAATCGAAAGTTGGTCACTGGTCGGCTGATTCTTCCATCTTCTATAAGGAAGGTACCGTCTCTGGTAAGACCGGTGTAAGAAATGATTCTTGGATTGAGTCCGCGGATGTACCAGAAGCGAGTGAGCAACACGCCGCGTTCAGTAGACGCGATCATGTCTTCCAACGAATCATTGCCACCTGCCATGATGAGATTGCTCGGACTGGCGAGTGGTGTTTCATTCAACTGATCGGCCCAGAATCGAGAGCGGGATAAATTTTCCAAGGTGCCATTGTTAACCCAGGTGGTGCGTTCTCTTTGTTCGCCTCTTGAAGTGAACGGTGCGGTTTGCGCATCTTCAAAAGCCGGGTCGCTGAAGATGGTGACTCGATCATCAAACAGTTGTTCGCCTAAACGATTGCCGCCGCCAGTTTTGGAAAAATAGGATCGACCCTCGTCAGCAGGACGTTGGTTAAAGGCATTCATCATGCGCAACATCAACATGCCAACTGCAGTAGGTTCGAGGATAGCGGTGTATTCACCGGGATCTAATTCAGTCTTGCGCCAGTCGCGACATTTTCTAACAGCATCATCGGCTATGCGTTGGCTTTCAATGTTGTTCCAATCGTTGGCTTCGTCGCCCGCCCAACCTGATTGCAAACCATCCGGTGTGCGAGAGGTTAAGGTGTAAGCCACTCCGGTGTTGGCATGCGTAGCGAATAATCCGTTGGATGTTGCAACGGCATTACTGCCTGCGCGCACATCCATATAGGAAGCAGCTATCTGATCATTGGCCTGTGCCTGATCAATTGCCAGTGCTGCAGCTTCGGCGCGGGTGAGGGGTTCCAACTCGCCAGTGCTTTGATAGTAACCGCCGCTATCGGTAAAAGTTTGCGGACCAAGCTCCGGCATGTACTCCGGTGTTTCTGGTGCGAGCCGCGCAGCGGATTCGGCATTGCGCACTGCTTGCCGTAATGCATCGTCTTCCAGGTTGTTTGTATTTACTGATGCGACGCGCTTACCAAACACACTGGTGATGGTTATATCAGTGGCATCGGCGCCGCCGGCTGAGGTGATGCGATTGGTTGCCACTCGGGTATAACCACGCCAACCGGAAGAAATATTGACGCGACACTGATCGGCAGTGGACATGGAAAGTATGCGTTGGGTTAACGCTTCCAGTTCGTCCTGTGACAAACCTTTTTGATTGGGGTTATTGGCCATTGTGATGTGTTTCTAGAATCTGTTTATAAAATGAAGAGCTACGCGGTGTTTACGCCGTATTAATAATGTCGATGTCGCGGAACAATGAAATCGGACAGCCATGGGATACGGCATTCACTTGAATAGGCTGACCTTTGGCATCACCGAATGATGCGCCCAGGTAATAAGTGCTTGGGCCGCCAATCGTATCCAGTGCATTCCAGAACTCTGGTGTGCGGCCGACATAGGCCACGTCTCGAATCATGCGGAATTTCCTGCCATCACGAATCTCCCAGAACACCTGCCCGCCAAATTGGATGTTGTAGCGCTGTTGGTCGATGGAATAGGAGCCTCTTCCTTCTATATATATACCGCGTTCGGTATTGCCGATGACGTCTTCTTCGCTGAGGTCTTCCTCACCCGGCAACATGCTCACATTGGGCATGCGTTGGAATGGCATGGTCTGCCAGTTTTGCCCATAGGAGCAGCCATGGCTGCGGGTGATACCGGTGTATTGTGAAATCCATGCGGCTTGTTCGCGGGTGGTTTGATAGTCCACAAAGATACCGTCTTTGATTATGGGCCAGGCTTCGGCAGGTACGCCTTCGTCATCCCAACCGGTGGTGGCACAACCACCAAATTCCGTACGGTTACCTTCGAACTGCAAATGCTCAGGACCCATCTTCAATTTGTTGATGACATCTTCTGGTGGGTAGATGAAGGAAGTGCCTGCATAGTTCGCTTCGAATCCCAACGCCCGATCCAACTCGGTTGGGTGTCCGATGTTTTCATGAATGGTGAGCCAGAGGTTGGAAGGGTGTAAGACTAAATCCCACTTGCCCGGTTCTACCGATGGCGCTTCCAGTTTCATCGCCGCTTCTTCTGCCCAGCCTTGAGCTGAGGCAGCGAGTTCTAATCCTCTTACGTATTCATAACCTCGACCTGCAGGTTCCACCACTGCGCCGCGAGTTTGAAAATCGCTGCCATCGGGAGCCACTGCGGTGATGTTGATGGAAGGATTGATACGCATCAGAGTCTGGCGAATCACTGAACCTTCGGAGGTGGCTAACAATCTTTCTTCTTTTACTGAAAGAATGGAGCTGGAAGAGAAGCGCACATTATTCACCCGCAAGGCTTCTTCGTTAACACGAAGAATCAAGGCCGCCTTATCTTCAATAGGCACATCAAACGGATCGATGGTGTGGGGTGTTACCCAATCAGCATCTGGAAAAATATCCACCGGCGCCAAAATGGTTTCAGAAGGCGCCACTTCATTATTGGCTGCAGCAATTCTCACCGCTTCACGGGCCATGGCCGCTACTGCATCTCTGGAAAAATCCTGTGTAGCGGAGAATCCCCAGCTGCCTCCGACTAATGCTCGAAGATTGATGCCGAAGGAATCGGTGCTCTGCACCTGGGTGATCATTTGTTCCTGTGCGCCGATGGCTTCGAATTGGGTGCGGATGATGCGGGCATCGCAATAGTCGGCACCGGCATCACGGGCGGCATCGATGGCCAACAATAGCAGTTCCCGCTCGCTGGACGTCATGGACTGTGCCGCAGCAGGTTGAGTTGCATAGGGTAGGGCAATACCGGCTGCTGCAGCTGCGGTGGAGAATTTCAGAAAATCGCGACGGGATAGCGATTCAATCTTGCTGCTGGGCACGTAGAGCGGTGAGCCGTTGGCATCCAGTGAGCTTCTATGATTTGAAGGTATGAGCATGGGTCGAATTCAATTTATTTTTGAGCACTAATTCTTGGTTAGACTATAGCTTAGATAAGAAGATGCTGGAATGGCTTAGCTGGACTGAAAATGCAATGGCACCCAGAAACTGAATGAATAGTTACTCTTTATTATTCGTTTTAGATCGTAAGGTAAAGCACTGCCAAAGAGTAAAGCAGGAATGTGGACGACCATACTCGAAATTGAGAAGGCAAGGCGATCACCAGGATCATCAAGAGAATGCCTATCGCAGGAACGATTAAAGAAGGAATAACTGGATTGCTATATAGAAAGATATTGACGTAGGGACCCACCAAAAAATAGAGCAGCAACGACAGAGCGGAAAGTCTCCCGAGAGTCATACTGTTTTTCAGCATATTGTGGCTGCCATCTTCCGGCGCCGTTAATGCCATCTCGGCAGCGCCATAAAGTGATGCCGAGCCAAACACCAAGACAATAAAATCTGTGAAAGACCATTCGTCTATTACCCTTAACCCCCAACCAATCCACCAAAACTGCAGGATAAAGAGCATTATGCAGAGTGCCCAGATCAACGATGACCAGTGAAACACCACCTTACTATAGGCGCGTGTTATCAAAGCCATCGTATGCAGGAGACGGGTTATTGCCAGACCCAAAATTATGGAAATGGCAATAAAGAAATATTCATGTTGTGTCATTGTTACTTCTCAATAGAGCGATGCCAGCAATGACAGCGGTAGCAATCTCATAGATCAGAGCCCCATAGGTGTAACTGGATACGGGATCGGGAGTTATCAAGAATGATAGTAGTCGCGCAATAGCAAGAGAACCGATGCCAACTACCAACAGTAACAGGCCCGAACGCTGCAATGCAGGATTCATGAAACTCAATAGACAGAAAACTCCAATACCTGTTTGTAAGCCGCCATACATGGCTCCGATTTCAGCATATGCATCGCCATTGCTTATCTCCAAGCCAGCGAAAGAGGCGGGAACATCGGGTGAGACAAGGCTCACGAGTCCGTAGCCTATAAAAACCAGGGCGGAAAACCCCAAAAGAAATTTGCCAAGCATAAGACGCCTCTATTAGTAAGAATTCACTTTACAGTTTTCGATAGCATTTGGCAGCACGTATTTGATTGGAGCATAAAGATCGCTGCATGGTTGAGCCTATCGTCGTTTTCAAATGTTTCCGAGTTCAATGGATACTTGTTGCGCCACTTTAATACCACTAGTGAATGCATCCTCAACCCTGTTGCTCACACACCAATCTCCGCAAGCGGCTAATCTCAACTGAGGATCGACCAGCGCACCTGAGTCCAAACATGATTCAGTTTTCGCGTAACGCCAACGATGCAAATCGGTATGTGTGGGTTCGACAAGATCTGCATCCAGAATTTCTCTTAAGGCTTCTAGTAGCTCGGCTTGAATGGACATTAAGGGCTCATCGATTCTTGTTGTAGCCCATTGGTTATCACTATGAACCAACAATGAAGTGACTGTTGTGTCTTGATGTTTGCTTGAATGGGCCGCAATCCAGGCAATGGGAGAATTTTGAACAACTGCCGCATCAAAATTTAATTGTAGTGCTTGCTCAAATCCCAACATCAATGCAAAGCAAGAGGAAAACGAAACCGATCGCATTATTTCGTGATATGAGAAGCTATTTGGAAACAACGTTAAACATTGCGGAGCAGGTAGTGCACTTATTACCCAATCGAATTCGCCCAGCTCAGTTCCATCCTTGTCAGTAAGTAACCAAGCCGTTTCTGTTTGTGTCACATGTGCCACTTCAGATTGCAATCTTACATCCAGCCCAGACGCCAAAATTTTTGCTAGTGCATTCATGCCGGGCACGGCAATGTAATGCGGTTCAAACCATTCTCGTTTGAAGGGCTTGGCATTGGGGTCCAACGTCATTACTTTCGGGGCCCAATCGATAACTTGACCAGTGTCGATGCTGTCAGCCAGTGCGTTCTTGAATTCTTGAGTTCGCGCGGTAAAAAACTGTGCGCCATGATTAAATTGGAAGGGAGAATTTTTGCGGGTAGCCATACGTCCACCGAAGCCACGAGATTTTTCGAACACTGTGACATGTGTTTTTTGCGCCAGTATCCTGGCTGCTGTGATTCCCGCCAGGCCTGCACCTATGATTGCAATGGAGCTGCTCACTTTCATTTCCGTTCAATATATTTGGCCGCTTCGAATCCTTCCATATCCCGCTTATGGTAGTCTAGATTCACGCGAGCAAATTGTTTTTTAGACATTTCTCCAACACCTCATATTAGCTACAGGCACAATGATCACTAACATCAGGGTGTCTCAATACATGCTCGAAAGGATGCTACATGGGAACGACTAATTCGCTCAATTTGATTACGACTTGTAAGCAATTTGGAGATTACATTGCTTTTGCCTGCCTTAAGCATCGAGCAAAACTGAAGAAGATATGCAGAAGCAGGGCAACGTCATTTGTTGGCGTATTGTTGTTATCTATTGGCGCGTCATTGGCAACAGCCCAACCTGCAGATTCACAACCGATTCGAAACTGGCGACAGAGTAATGAACAAGCGATTCTGAATACTTATTTCAGCCTGCTCCAAATTCCTAACATCTCTCGCAGTAATGGCGATGTGCGTGCCAATGTGCCCGTGTTGCGCTCATTGCTTACAGATGTGGGATTTACAGTTTCCACATCGGCCGATCGCTATCCAGAAGATGCCAATGCGCCGGTGGTGTTCGCGCGCTACCAAGCTGAAGATGCGTTGGGCACATTGCTTCTCTATATCCATTACGATGGCCAGCCGGTTAATCCTGATTTATGGATTCACTGCCAACCATTTGAGCCCTGCCTGGTTGATGGCGATCGCGTAGTGGACATCAATGCCACTAATTCTCTTGATCCTGAGTGGCGTATTTATGCGCGCTCTGCCTCTGATGACAAAGCGCCAATCATGTCACTGGTGCAAGCCATGTCTGCCTTGCGTGCAACAGGACAAACACCGCGCTGGAATTTAATTGTGATCTTGGATGGGCAGGAAGAAAGCGGGGCGGGGAATTTTCGCAAATACGTGCAAGCTCATCCGGACGAGTTCCAGGCTGACATCGCCATCACCCTTGATGGTCCACGTCATCCCAGCACAGTTCCTACCATGTATTACGGAGTAAGAGGTGGCGCAACTCTGACTTTAAAAGTGCATAGCGCCGCGCAGGACTTACACAGCGGAAATTATGGCAACTGGGCACCGGACCCATCGGTGCGCTTGGCGCGATTACTCACCACCATGAAAGACGAAACTGGTCGAGTCACTATCGATGGTTTCTATGATCAAGTAACACCGCTGACCGAAACAGAACGCAGTGCGTTAGCTGCCATTCCCGAAATCGAAAATGAATTGGCACAAACGTTTGGCATTGCATCACCAGAACAACCGAATCAGCGGTTAGAAGCAAAGCTCAATATGCCAACCTTGAACGTTCTGGCTATGGATTCCGGTGGTGGCTTTGCAGCACCTTCACGTACCGCGATTCCTGGTTTTGCTCAGGCACGCATTGCCATGCGCTTAGTCAATGGCATCGATCCCAACTACCAACTACAAACCGTAATCGATCATGTGAGAGACCAAGGATTTGAAGTGGTCGAAAATCGTGAACCCACATTGGAAGAACTGCAAACCCATCCATTACTGGCTAGTGTGCAATACAGTGGTGGCCGAGCAGCGACTCGAGTATCAATGGATGAACCGTTAGGGGAGTTAGTGGCCGAGGCGTTAACACTGGATGGAGTCGCGCCGGTGCAGTTGCCTACCTTGGGTGGCAGTTTACCTTATGGGGATTTTTCCGAAGGACTAGGCATACCTACCTTCGGTGTTGCCCTGGTTAACCATGACAATAATCAGCATGGACCAA
Organism: uncultured Pseudohongiella sp.; assembly: GCA_965262465.1. Taxonomy (GTDB): domain Bacteria; phylum Pseudomonadota; class Gammaproteobacteria; order Pseudomonadales; family Pseudohongiellaceae; genus UBA9145. The sequence continues at coordinate 131,173 of OZ253535.1, forward strand.
ATGAAAATCTGAAGCTGATTAATCTCTGGCAAGGGATAGAAATTGTGGCGCGCCTTGTGACTATGGAATAAGACCTTGTTTAACGAAAGTTATGTAATGATGTCCTTTCCTATAATCACAATAGCGCGTGCACTGGCTCTTTAATCGTTACCTCCTGGTTCTTTTCGTTCTTTAAGCAGCGGCTGGACTGTACTCAACCGTCCGCATGCCATGGTTATCAGTTAGAGTAGCGACCTCAAGTTGATCGTCTACCATCTTTAGTAGCTGTGTGTTGTCCCAAGGTTTGCACACAAACAAGTGAATAATTTCGTTGTCCAAGGCGCGCACTACACTTTCCTTGTCGCTGTAACCACTAATCAGGATCACTCGCGCGGTGGGCTGTAGTGCCTTTGCTTTAACCGCGAACTCTGTGCCGTTCATTACCGGCATGCGCTGATCGGTAATGATGAGATCGAATTTCATGCGCTCACAAAACACCAACGCCGATTTCGGATCTGGGCAAATACTTACGTCGTAGTCTCTGCCTCTCAGCATGCGTGCCAAAGAGTTGGCCACCAGGCTGTCATCATCGATCAGTAAGATAGATTTTCGTGGAGTTAACATTTCAATACCCTCAAATAAAAAGTCTACTCATATAAATGCAGGGCCGATGCCAACTGCGAACAGCGCGCGGTATCTTGTGACGGGGTTCAAACTATATTTGCAGGGTGCCCGGAATATGGGGCTTTGCAGGGTGCGAAAAACGCGAGATTTAGAGACGTTTTAGCAAGAATTTGGGTGGTGGTATGTATCAAAAACGTAACAGCCGTATCAAAAAGAATGTGGTGATACGTTTTGGGGTGTTACATGGTAGAGGGTGTTACGAGCGGTTTTTGCGTACTTCGATTGGCAATGAGATTGAAAACTTCGCACCACCGTCAGGGTTATTGGCCGCAGAAATTGTGCCCTGGTGTTTAGTGATGATGCCGTGGCAGATATACAGCCCCAGGCCAGTGCCAGAACCAACTTCTTTAGTGGTGAAGAATGGATCAAAAATCTTATCGATCTTCTCTTCGTCGATACCCGTACCAGAATCAGAGATCTCTATATAGATGTTGTCTTCATCACTTCGGGTATTAAGAGAAATAGTGCCTTTTTCTTCGATTGCATGCGCTGCGTTAACGATGATGTTAACGAACACTTGTCGCAGCTGACCCGGCCAACACCACATAGCGGGTATTTCGCCAAAGTCTTTATCAACGTCACACTTGTATTTGATCTCATTCCAAACGAGCTTCAAGGTGTTTTCGAGTAACTCGTTAATGTTGGATTGAGCACGATTGTCGCCTTCGGTGCGAGCGAAATCACTCAAGTTAACTATGATTTCTTCTATGCGTTTTACACCTGCAAGACTTTCCTCAATGCAGGCCTCTCCATCCTTCGCAATGTAATTGAGGTTTGCCTTTGAAATTAGTTCATCGAGTTTGTTGAGCTGGTCTGTGGTTTTATCTGATTCTCCAGATTTAACTAACTCAGTTAACTCACGATAGGCAGCAAACGCCTCCGCATAGGTTTTGGAATATTCTTCCAGGGTTTGCAAGTTGCTTTTTACAAAGCCAACGGGATTGTTAATCTCGTGAGCAACCCCGGCAGCTAACAATCCGATGGATGCGAGTTTTTCTTGCTGAACCAGTTGGTCTTTCTGTTCTTGCAGCGCTTCATACGCTTTCTGCAAGGTTTGATTGGCTTCATACAACTCACGCGCGCGCTCTTCCAAGAGAGATTCGGCTTTCTCTCTTGCCGCTTTTTGTCGCTCGTATGCGCGTTTGTAGTCTTGTTGGTCAGCCATTAACAGTTATTTCAAATCGGCAATGATCGTGCCCATCGTGCATACATGTTGCATGGTCAAACGTGTAGTCGACGTCATATTGTTTTGCAGCACCTTTAATAAGACCGTCAGCAAGGTGGCAAAGTTTTCTGGGTGACTTGTAGAACAAGGTTATAGAGCTTGGATCGTTCTGTTCCCATTTCAGGGAAGGTAGATTCGGGTTCGGGTAGAGTTTCTCTACCTCTTTGTGAATCACATCTTCGACGCTTTTTAGAAACTCAATAAAGTCCGGTTTTTCATCCACAAAGACAGGATGCTTCATAGCGAGTGCGTGAAACAGATACTGGCCAAACGCCTTGACCAAATCCATCACCGGGGTACCAGTCTGTTCCGACAATTCTCCTACCATGGCGAATAGTTCATCATCGGGGAAATCTTCTACAGAAGTGTAGACGCCATTAGATTCTGGATTCACTGCATCGAGAATTTTTTCCCACACATCGATGCCAATCTCTTGTTCTACCATGTCGTTAAATGTCGTAAATACTATGCCTTTCATATCTCAGATGCCTTGAATGGGCTTTGCAATTTGCGAATATTCAGACTTCGCTTTGAAGCCTGTTGATTGATAGTGCAGTATACTATGGCTCCCTATTTAGAACTGCGACTTTTTCCACATAACGGCAGATTGAACGGATCACAACAGCCTTATGCATAACATTCTATTGCTGGATGATGACGAATACGTACTGAAATCGTTAGCGCGATTGTTCGGTATGGATGACTATGCGCTTTCCAGATTCCAGGACCCAATGGAAGCACTTATCCAGTGCAGTACCCGAGAGTTTGATCTGATCATTTCTGATCAGCGAATGCCGGGAATGTTGGGCACAGAATTTTTTGCGCAGATTGCGGAGATGTATCCAGACACTCGTCGCCTACTCATAAGTGGTTACTCTGATTTTGAATCAGTTACCGAAGCGTTCAATAACGACGTGATTCATAAGTTTATTGTTAAGCCCTGGAACAACGATCAGCTCCGGTCTCTGGTGGCAGAGCAATTAGCGATAAAAGAGCAGGGTGCAGGGCAGAGTCTCAAGCCCAACCAATTGGCGCCAGAAAAAGCGGCGTATCGTCCCAGCGATGATGTGACTTTTCACGGCATAGTGACCTCTGATCCGGCGATGTTGGAGCAAATCTCAATCATTCAACAAACCGCTTCCAGTGAAGCGCCTTTCTTTATCCATGGTGAAACGGGTACGGGCAAAGAATTGATCGCTCGGGCCATACATCTAGAAAGTGAGCGGGCAGGTGAAGCGTTTGTAGCACTTAATTGTGCAAACCTCACAGAGTCACTACTTGAGTCACAGCTGTTTGGTCACAAGAAAGGATCGTTTACCGGTGCGGATAAGGATCAAAAGGGTTTAATTGCTGAAGCAGAGAAGGGGACCTTGTTTCTGGACGAAGTCGCAGAAATCCCCATGACCTTGCAGGCTAAACTGCTGCGAGTTTTGCAAGAAAGAGAATACTCACCAGTAGGAGAGACCAAGTCGATTTCATTCGATGTGAAAGTTGTATCGGCTTCTTCAACCAGTTTGGAGAAGGCGGTTGCGGATGGAAAGTTTCGCGAGGATCTGCGGTATCGCTTAGAAGTGATGCCAATAAATTTGCCTCCCTTGCGCGCGCGCGAAACAGACAAGGGCATGCTGTTCGATTATTTCTTAGAGAATCAACTAGAGAGACATGGCCACACAGGAATGGAAGTAGACGAATCGGTGTATAGCTGCATCGATAACTATAGCTGGCCTGGCAATGTGCGAGAGTTAGTGAATGTTTGTACCTATGTTGCAGCTCTCGCCAGAGGCGAAGAAGCGACGGTAACGATGGATAAACTGCCGCCAACCCTGCGAGCTCCAGCAGGCGCGACCGCATCGCCGAGTGACGTTTCACCCGAACCTGCTCAAGCGGCGAAGAAGGTTGCAGTGACCAAGGAAAGTCTCGAAGCTGCAATAGCAGAGTTTGGCGGGCATAGAGAATCTATTGCTCATCACTTTGGCATTAGTCGTATGACTCTATGGCGCAAGATGAAACAGTTTGATCTGGCTTGATCTCTTTTTCCTGGACAAAAAAATGCCCGCAAACAGAGCGGGCATTTTTTTTAATTGCCACAAAGTGGCGCTGCTGTGTTGTTCGGTTAACTCACCAGAATGTTAAAGCTATCGAATGACGCATCGGTAACGCCGACCAACTCAACCACTGTAGTAGCATTTGAGAAATCGCTGTCACCATCCAAGTCGGCTAGCAAACTCGCGTTCTCACCTGGTGCGTCGATTAATAGCCACTGATCCAAGTCTAATCCAACAAGATCTTCCAATACGTCGAATGACAATACATCCTCGTCAGTGACAAAGTCGGTGATTGTGTCGACTTCGCCATTGATGTCGGACTGCTTCCAGAAGAACGTATCACTGCCGTCACCACCGGTTAGAGTATCTGAACCGGTCAAACCACGAATAAGGTCGTCGCCAGCGCCGCCATCAATGGCGTTGTCTTCCTTATTTCCTCGAACCTCATCGTTTTGCTCGGTACCAACAACATTTTCTATGGAAGATAGCGTATCTGAATCACCACCCGTGGTTCTGTTGTCATGTAGGTCAACATTAACTGCTTCTTCGGTTGCACTGTAATCCACAGTATCTGAGCCCGAACCACCGTTAACCACATCTCCGCCAGCACCAGATACAAGTGTGTCGTCTCCTGAACCGCCGAGTAATGTGTCGTTTCCAGCACCACCATTCAGAATGTCATTACCGATACCGCCATTCAGAGTGTCGTTGCCATTGTCACCGTTAAGTGTGTCTTGCCCGTTTCCTCCGAGTAGCTCGTCATTTCCTTGACCACCATTCAAGGTGTCCTTACCAGTGCCACCATTCAGAACATCATCACCGTCGTTACCATTGAGTTCATCATTGCCACTGCTACCTGAAATGGTGTCAACACCATCTCCTCCATTAACCGTGTCATTTCCTGACCCCGAGTTGACAATGTCGTTACCATCACCGGCATTGATTTCATTGTTGAGGTTGTTACCGGTGATATTGTCGTCACTTGAAGAACCTACCACGTTCTCGATAGAGATCAGTGTATCGTTGATGGTTGTTATGGCATTGATAGAGTTATTGCCATTGCCATTGCCATTGCCATTGTCAGATTCAGTTTCGGAATCGCCTGAGTCTGCTTCATTGCTAGTTGCACTTCCGGAGTCGAGGTCGATTTTGACTCCTGAATCTGAATTCGCATAACTGACTGTATCGGTACCTGATCCTCCGTTGACAATATCTGTACCAGTGCCCGGATCCAAGGAATCGTTTCCTGAGCTGCCAATGAGAGAGTCGTTACCTGCGCCACCGATCAGTGTGTCATCACCGACTCCACCATCAACTGTGTCATCACCTTCACCGCCATCAACAGTGTCCTGATCGTTGCCGCCAGACAAAACGTCGTCACCTTGTCCGCCGGTTATATTGTCATCGCCGGTTCCACCAGTTACTTCGTCGTTGCCGCTGTCGCCAGCCAAAACGTCATTGCCTTTGCCTCCGGCAATGATGTCATCATCCGCGCCACCGCTGATTGAATCGTCTCCGGTACCGCCATCTAGGTTGTCATCACCATCTCCGCCAGCCAGTGTATCGTTGCCTTTGCCTCCGCTTATGGTGTCATCATCAGCGCCACCATCGATGTTGTCATCGCCCGTGCCGCCGTCGATATTGTCATTACCAGTTCCACCAATGAGTTCATCATTACCAGCACGTCCTTCGATCGTATCGTTACCCGAACCACCATCAATTACATCATTTTGTTCGCTATAACCTACTAGTTCACCGTCCGCGTTGTACTTTGCAATGGTTCCATCTTCTTGTTCAACGTATGTGTATTCGTTGTTCGAAGAGTTGCCACCGGCATTAAGTTGTGCCTGAATTTCCAAATCAATAGAGGTGCCAGGTGAACTACCTGACAAAATATCATCTCCGTTGCCGCCGTTGATTGTGTCGTTGCCAGCACCACCTACGATGACGTCGTCTCCAGTATCGCCATCCAGGATATCGTCGTTTCCGCCGCCATTGATTACGTCGTTGCCGGATCCACCATCGATAGTGTCTTCGCCGGTATAACCCATGAGAATATCGTTACCGGTGTCTCCCGCGATGGTGTCATCATCTTTACCACCATCAATTGAATCGTTACCTACACCGCCAGTGATGTTGTCGTCGCCCGAACCGCCAACGATTGTGTCGTGACCATGATCTCCAGTGAGCACATCATTACCTTTGCCACCATCGATTTCGTCATTGTTGTTTCCGCCTGAGACCACATCGTCGCCGGAACCACCGTCAATTTGATCATTTCCATTACCACCGGTTATGGAATCATCACCGCCGCCGCCAAGAATGGTGTCATCATTCCCACCGCCATCAACGGTATCGTTTCCGCTGCCTGCTCCAATTACGTCATCACCGTTTCCGCCAAGAATCTGATCATCACCACCACCAGCAGAAATGTTGTCATTGTTTTCACCACCATCGATGACATCATCTCCCGAACCGGAAGAGATTATGTCGTCATTGGCTCCACCATCGATCGTGTTGTCACCTGATCCGGCATGAATAACATCATCACCAGATCCGCCAAGAATTAGATCGTCGCCGGATCCGCCGAGAATAGTATCGCTGCCGGAATCACCTGATATTTCGTCATTGCCACTTCCACCGCTGATTTCATCATTACCAGAGCCACCATCAATATCGTCGTTACCAGAATCACCAATCAATGTATCGTTGCCGGAGTCACCAATTAGGATGTCATCGCCTTGACCGCCGGAGATAACATCAGAACCTGAGCCACCATCAATGATGTCATTGCCTGTTCCTCCGGTGATTCCATCGTTTCCGGAATCGCCATCGATCACATCATCGCCTTTACCACCAGATATAGTGTCGCTGCCAGTACCGCCAGAAATAGTATCGTTACCCGTGCCTCCGTAAATCTCGTCATCACCGCTGTCACCATTCAGAGTGTCATGGCCCGCTAGACCAAAAATAGTATCGTTTCCAGTGCCGCCAAATATTTGATCGTTCTGTTCACTGTAGCCGAGGAAATTGCCTTCGGAGTCGTACTTCGCTAGATCTCCATTTTCGTTATAGACATAGACGTATTTGTGAATTGTTTGAAAACCCTGCGCATTGTCTGCACTCTCAACACTGGGATCGAGCACGATTGCATTGCTTTTGCCGATATCGACAGTAAAGACTGAATCGTCAAAATCACGATCACCACCGTTGTAAAGATCTTCAAAACCCAAGGTAATCTGACCTTCGTTCGTATTTAGCAGCGCAACAGTATGCGCAATCCCGTCGGGATTCAGACTGTAATCGTCTTCATTAACGCCCGCGGCACTATGATAGGAGTGATACTTGAGCTTAGTTTCTTCACCTGTCTCAGATACAAACCATAATTGAGGATTATGTGATTCCAATGTGGCTGCGGTGCCATCGGAGTTACGGAATACGAGGTTACCCGTTGAAAGATCAAGGTCGTCGTAGCCGCCATTATAGGAATAGCCATTGGCTAATACGAAGAATCCAAGCTGGGTTCCGCCTTCGACAAACATCTCAGAAGAATCACCAGATTGAAGATCTCCACCCGAACCTTGCAAGCTCGCGTTCGGAAAATGAAATTGCACATCGACAATGTTTCCTTCGTCATCGAGTTTGTAACTGCCTAAGGAATTCCGATAGCCTGCACTTTCATTCTCAAAAATAACGCTGACGTTGTGATCTTCAGCCATAATAAAGGACGACATTTCAACGAATGATGGTCCCAGGCTTCCGTAAAGGATGTCATCGCCTGACTGGCCATGAATCTCATCATTACCAGCGCCGCCATAGGCTAAATCATGACCGTTTCCGGCTTTGATTAAGTCGTCGCCATCAAGTCCAGAAAACACTTCGTGGCCATTACCACCTCTGAGCACATCACTATCTTGTGTTCCAATTACTGGTTTAATTTGTGCAGTCATTTCTATTTCCTAATACATTAAAAATTTGGAGATAGCGTCCGATCTATCTCATCAATACAAAAAGAGCATACGAGTAGCTGGTGCTCGTATTGACCTTCGTTCAATAAACTATTTTGGCTTTATAGAGTGCAGGAATAGTGCCAACTGGCACTTTTTATCCGAATTTCCAACTATTGCTCATTGGAATAAGCACTTAGGGAAATCTCTTCAACTAAATGGCAACTAAATCGAGTTGCAAAATGCAAATCTGTTTGCAAATTGCAAAGAATTATTTGCAAAATGCGAATCACCTATAACGTTTGTTAGTGATAAATGTGCAAAAAGAAAATCGATTCAGCCGTTCTGAAACTGAAACGATTCTCTAATTAGTGAAGAATTTGGTTTGTCAGGTTCGGGGTTTGCTACCAACGGTAGTTCACACCAAAGCTGATTCCCCATTGATCGAAACTGCGAAGAGTTTCGGTGTTATTTTCAAAGCCACGACTTGCTTCAACGCGCCATCGAAGTCGCTTATTGTCCTGTTGGATTGGTTGTTCATATCCTGCGGTAAATTGGCAACCGGTTCGAAGTCTTCCAAATTCGGTAGTTTCGAAATCAACAAAACGAATGTTCTCGTTGTTGCGTCGGCTGCAACGGCCTGCGAGATCCAAACTACGCGAGCTACTAAACCGGTGCTGGCTAGTCACATTCAGATTAATAACATTCTGATTGGTGTAGCCTTCACCGTTGTCAGTGATGTCATAGCCAGAAAGGTAGGCTTCAACGGTCCAGTTTTCAGTCAAGTCTCGTCTATGGGATAAACCGTAACCGCGCAAGGTTAGGCTTAAACGAGTACCTGCGATATTGCGACCTTGAAGATCATCAATCAGACGTTCGCCATAGTCGCGCTGTCGTTGATAGACAAATGCTCGGGAATAGCTCTTTTCAGTCTTAAATCGCAGAGTTGGCTGAATAGTTAGTTCTGTATAGTCTAACGATTCGAGCCCAAGCTCATCATAGTCATTAACATAGTCACGTTGTTCAAAGGCTGTGAAAATGCCGGTCGACAATTTGGAGCTCCAGCGATAAGTAAATTCCGCGCTCGGTTTGACAAAGTTATAGGCAAACCGATCGCGGATGTCGCCGCCCCGAGATGTTTGTAATGGATCGCCGGTGCGCTGATCTATATAAGAAAAGCGCTTGGTGCCGGCGTCCCCGGTAAATAGAAGGCTCGCTGATCGATCACCCAGCTTCAGGCGGTTAACCAGTCGGCCTCGAATTCGCGCCAAGGTATTGTCAGCGTCACTGACATCAAGAAATCGTTCATGATCAATCTCGCCACTGAGTTGGATTTCACGACGCTTCGGAAGCTCAATGTTTTCTTGATGGAAGATTCGCGCATTTATCAGTCTTGATCCTACAAAGTCATCAGACAACTGATACGGATTAGACTGGTATTCATGCATGATCTCGAGATCGGTTGCTGCCGCAATATTGTTGGTCAGTAGTCCGCACGCGAGAGCTAGAATTTGCTTGTTCATGATTTGCCCTCCAATTGGCTGAGGACTTCTTCATAAAAGTTCACTTGATTGAGACTGTAATAGCCTGGCACTTCCCAAATAATGAGTTTTGGAGGCTGTTGCTTGAACGAATCACTCCCAAGGTAAGTAATGAGAGATTCGTCAAATCCACCGCCAGATGTCGCAACATTCAATACGTCAACGCCAAGCTCTTGGCGCAGGAAACCATCGAAGTTGAAATGCTTTGTACCATTGCTATTGCTAGTTCCAACCAAGACAACTTCAGGGTCAACAACTTCAGCAAACAGATCTAACTCTGCTTCGGTGTAAAAAACATCGAAAGTCTCCGGCTGGTATTCCTTTTCACACGCTTCCCATGCAGCTCGGTTGTAACTGCCATTGGTGCTGTCTGTTTCAACTTTCACAGTGGAAAAGCCTAAGGTTGGTGTATCCAGAAGTAGCTCAGTTTTACCAATTTCTTCACTAACCAAACGGGCAGCAGCAGCTGCGCCGGCAGGAGTCCAATGATGATCTCGAGCAAAATAGAGAGGGATTTCCTGGTCGCCGGCTGTCATTTTGTCCAGTGGCGGTACCAGTAAGCCAACTCGTCGCAGTCGATTTAAGTAGTTGTTGTAGTTCTTTGCCGCATGCTTATGACTGAACGACTCATCTAGTACAAATTCTGGATGAACGATGCCACGGGTAGGCAAAGGCACGATCATTAATGCCGTACCGCGATCCGAAAGCTTCTGCTGGATCGCTCGTAGTCCATTGTAGCCAGTGCGATTCGGGCCAAAGTCCTCGATCAGATCATGATTGCGGAACAACCACTCGTTGTTTCCTTGCTGCAGTCCTTGAAAGCTCTTTAAGTAGCCTTCGTTAGGTAAAACTGTCTGGCATATACTGTTGTCTTGTGCAGTGGCTATGCCAGATGCAAAAGTGAACAACAGAGTTCCAGCTATTAGTTTGTTGTGATTGATCATTTGACACCTCACTCCGTAACTACTGCTACAGCAAACTGTTCTGCGCTATCGCAAATCATCATGCTGGTAGTCTTGCCACGGCTGAATGCGATGGGATCGAGTGCAACTACTGAATTGTCAGTAGCCACTTCCAGCTCAACTCGTAATGGATTTAATTGACGTTCTTCACGTGAGGCAGCATCCATATTTGAGAACACGGCTTGTTTCTTATCTGCTGTGCGTACAGATACACCTGGCGTGTTGCTGAGATTGAACACTTCAAACTTGGCTCGCATAGGATTGCGATCCGCAGCTTGGATAAATGCTGTGACTTCACCATTGTTGATTGCCAGGGTGTAGATTTGACCGGCTTCAAGTTGGTTCTGCCAATTCCAATCATTGCCTTCGATCGCATGAAGACCTGATTCCACAATGATGGTGTTTGAGACAGCACAGTTACCCGCTACAGTCAGTGCAGTGTTTGCAATTCGTGCATCTACTGTTTCTGCATTGGTGTTTACCAAGCGTACAAACGCGGAATTGGGTCCAGCCTTTTCGTAAAGGTCGTCGCCATCATTCAATTCAGCTGCTTCGATTGGTGCAACGGTGAATAAGGCGGCCAAGAGGACAAGATACTTTTTCATGACAAGTTCCTTAGATAAATAATTAGTTCAGCGCGAGACCAGACAAGTTCGCTGGCACTCTGCTCGGATAGGGTTGGGATAAATAGCGTTCCGGGATTTCCCAAACCACCAATCGAAGATCGGGCAGCTCAGGGAGGTAACGCTCGATGAAATTCAACATTGGCACGATTGGGCCTTCACCTTCTGTGGCGAAGTTCATGACGTCCTCGTCTAGGGCCAATTTCAGTGCGCCTTCAAAATTCCACTGGCTATTGGCGGAATAACTCGTGCCCACCAACGCAACTTCAGGCGTCGGCAAGTCAGCAAACAGATCAAGTTCCAGGCTGTTCGCCACATCGAATGTGATGAGCGACTCTGGCGCGGGAGCAATGTTAGAAAACCAAGGATCCAGGGAGATGAAGTTAACGAGATCTCCTTGCAATGCCTGGTGCTCAACATTAACGACAGAGAATTTCTCATCGTTTGTTGCTAATCGATAAGACGATAGACCAGTTGCAGTAAGTGCAGCCGCTTCTGGTAGCCAGTGAGTATCGGTTTTGAAAAACAGATCACCGCCACGTTCGGCAAAAAGTGATGCCGTATCAACATGGTCAATTGCCTGGCCTTCAAGAAACCGTAGAAAGTTAGGGTACAGACTTTGGTGCAGTGCATCAGGGGTCTGCGAAGTATTAGCTTGTCTTACTCTGGCCTTCGATGGCACGGGAACGACAACAAGCTCAATATTTTGTGTAGCAAACTCATCTTGTATCGCTGCAATGGTCTTAAGGTTTGTTGCCAGGTTTTCCTCGCCATTTACTGGTGAGAAAAATTCCTCTGCAGTAAATAGCCAGCCATCGTTTCCTATGACTACTCCTGAATCACCTTCCTCAAACAACACATAACGAACAGCGGACCAGAAATTGATTCCGATCTCGCGAATAGGCAGTGCAGTTTCGAATCGAGACTCCAGAGTTTGAGCTGCCCGGCCTTGAACAGTCTCTACTGTAGTTAGATCAAGTGCGGAGAATGATGTATTGAAGGTTGAATACATGCCCAATCCGGCACTGACCGCGATAAAAGTTAAATTGCGTGCAACTGAGTTCATGACGCTGTCCTAAAACTGAAAATAGAGAAAAGGTGAATGGCTTTGTGCTGAGAGCTTCAGTACAGCCAGTGCAAATACAGGAATAACCGCATGTCCAATACTGGGAACGAAACGCGCAAGATTGATTCGGTCCTTAAGCCCACGGATCACGATGACAATCCACGCGGCAATGAGTGTGAGCAGCTGCAGATCGTTTACCTGACTCAACATGCTGGAACTGAGGCCCAGGGACTGGATGTTCACCAGACCAAGATAAAGATCTACTGCAGAACTTACTGAGTCAGCGCGGAAAACAATCCAACCCAGCATCACCAGCAACAAGGTGAAGAGCCAGCGACCTAAATGAAAATTGTTGAAAGCACCTTTAATGCCAACGAAACGTTCAACGGCTAAAACCGCACCGTGATAAGCGCCCCATACAATGAAGGTCCAGTTGGCACCATGCCAAAGACCACCAAGCAACATGGTGAGAAACAAATTTCGATAAGTGCTTGCAACAGAACCACGGTTGCCACCTAACGGGATATACAAATAGTCACGCAGCCAGTTACTTAAACTAATGTGCCAGCGGCGCCAGAATTCTGTGATTGATTGGCTGATATAAGGCTGGTTAAAGTTTTCGACGAAACGAAAACCCAGCATCAGTCCCAGACCAATGGCCATATCAGCGTAACCAGAGAAATCGAAATACAGTTGTGCGGTGTAAGCGAACATCGCTAACCAGGCATCAGCCATCGAAGGATTCTCTAATCCGAATCCCACGTCGACTAATGGAGCGATGGTGTCGGCAATGATGACTTTCTTAATAAAGCCGACCATGAAACGTTCACATCCTTGTGAAAACTTTTCCATGCTATGAGTTCGAGACTCAAATTGGTCCGCTACATCCTTGTAACGAAGAACTGGGCCAGCAATCAGCTGAGGAAACAGCGCAATAAATGCAGCGAAACGAATGAGGCTTGGTGTTGGTGGTGTATCACCTCTATACACGTCGACCAAATAACTGATTGCCTGGAATATGTAGAAGCTAATACCGATTGGAAGAACTACATGAGTTACTAACCAAGGATCAGTCCCTAGCTGAGTTAATACACGGTTAACCGTATCGGCACCGAAATTAGCGTATTTGAAATAACCTAGAGTACCCAGGTTACCGATCAGACCTAACTGCAACCAACGCTTAGCGCGTGTTGAATTAGATTGGTTAGCATGAATCTTGTGGCCCAATACATAGTTAAAAAGAGTTACGCCTGCAAACAACGCAAGAAAGTCGATGCGCCACCACGCATAGAACAAATAGCTGCCAATAAGTATTGGCCAACTTCTGTGTTGGTTCGGTGTTATGTAGTAACAAGCTAAGAAGCTTGGTAAGAACACGAACAAAAATACGTTGCTTGAAAAAATCATTGTCATTTACCCGTTTGGGATTACGTTGGCACATGTAATCGCAACCTTCGTGCCAGAATGACAAAACAGCGCTGAACAGCGCGTGGTTACTGAGGAAGAGGGTTGGTCGGAGGTAGATCTTGAGTTTCTAATTTGCAAATACATCGCTTTTTGCAATTTGCACATTTGCAAAATGCGAATTACACCTGGCACTTTTTAGGAAAAACTTTTCACCGAAAAAATATTCAACTAAAAATCAGCGACTTAGAAAATTGCGTGAATGATTGGCATTAAACCTGCAATGAGAGCAGTCCAATTTAGTTTCAGGGCGAAGTCCCTTTACAAAGTTTGATGAAAATTACACGCGAAAAAGCTTGCCAACGCTTACACCACCGAGTGAAAACACCACTCGCTGTAACGCTTGATGGCGAAATCTACGAGGCCCTTGACTGGAGTCTTGGTGGTTTGCGTGTGGGCGGTTGGCGTGATGGTCTTTCGTTAGAGATTGGCCAAAAGATCCCTTGCCATTTCAGTTTGCCGTTCCAGGGCTTTGATATTGGTTTTGATGTAGAGCTGGAAGTTCTGCGCATTGATACTGAAAAAGAGGAGCTCGCAGGCAGATTTGTTGAACTGGGTGAGCGTAAAGCAGAGCTCATGCATCACTTCATTGAACAGTTGGTGCGTGGCGCTATGGTGCCAGTGGAAGACACCATTTTACGCATCGACTCACCGGTTACACCGGTATCTACCACGCCTGATCCCAGCCCGGCAGAGCAGGTGCCAGTTAACCGATTGCCGGTAAAACTGATTGCTATGTCAGCGTTTTACATCATTGGCGGTTTGTTATTGTTTACCTTGGTAAGCCTAACGATCTACAACAATTTCTTATCACTGCGGGTTTCAACGGCAATGACTTACAAACCGGTTGAGCCGGTTATAGCATTACAAGATGGTCTGATACTGGCTGCTTCCATTGAAACCGGTGACTTTGTAGGGCAGGGGCAAGAACTGTTTCAGATGTCGATACCGGCGCTGAATTTGCAGTTAGACGAAGCGGAACTACAGGTTGAGCGGGCACGCTTGGAGCTTGAAGCGTTACGTAAGAAACATGCGTTGCAAGTGGAAGTGGCTGGATCTCATCTCGATCCAACCGCCCGTAGCCTGGAGATTGATATCGATCGCGTACAACAGGAAGTTGCAGTAGCTAACGAAGAGCTCGTTGCTGTCTACCGACATCGCGATCAACTCCGCTTAAACGCACCAGATAACGGGCGTGTTATTGAAATCTATCGCCGCCCAGGAAGTCAGGTGCAGCGCGGAGAAACTCTAGCTTTGTTTGAACGCAGTGGCGATGCATCAGTGATCGTTTACTTAAACGATGAAGATGCCCGAACCTTGCAAGTGAATCAGGTCGCTGCGGTTTCATCTTCGATTTATGGGGCAGAGTGGCAGGGCATAGTGACAGAAATTGCGCCAACCCAATTGGAAAAAGGTCAGCCTTACAACCCACAGCGCAGCATGGAAGTCATGCTGAAACTGATTTCAGGTAACGTTAGTGCAGATCAAGTGTTAAGCGGCTCACCGGTCACTGTACAGTTTCATCACCCGCTTGTTACGCGCTTTCAAACTCCCGAATACTCGGATCCGTTGCAACTGGTCACGCTATGATTAGCGAAGACTTAAGAGCCATCGTTAGCGGCGAGGCGATTCACGACAATCCACCCAAGTGGAATGCGAAAAATCTGGCGCAACTGTATTGCTTCATGACAGTGAGTTTTTTGCTGCTCATGCATACCACTAATGCACTTTGGGATCCGGCGACTCGTTCTTTCACAATCACCTTAGGGCTGCTTGGCTTCTGGCGTTACGGCTGGTGGATGACTCATCTCGTGCGATCAGAGTTGTATCAAGGTGTGCGATTTCCTTCGCTGCGTGCGAAAGCGGACAAGTTATGGACTGACGGTTGGCGTCCGCGTCATGTGCATTTCATGATGACTACATTTCGTGAACGCCGTGATACCACTGAATTGGTAATCGAAAGTATTTGTCGTGAAGTCCGAAAGTCCGGAATGCCCGCCACTCTATGGTTAGGGTCCGGCGACTCTTATGATGAAAACATCATCATGAACTACCTGCGGCAACACGCCCAGGATATCCCATTAGAGCTGGTTATCATTCGGCAAAACGTGTCTGGAAAGCGCATGGCCATTGGCCTGGTGCTGCGTGCCATGTCGCGCCGTCGTATCGATCTTAACGACCTGATTGTGTTTATGGATGGGGACGCGGTATTGGCCCCCGGCATATTGCGTGCTTGTTGTCCGCTGTTTGGTGTTGACCCTGAATTGCAGGCAGTAACAACAGACGAAGAAGTATTGTGCTTCGGTCCGAAATGGATGCAGTCCTGGCTCATCATGCGTTTTGCACAACGGCGTATCGCGATGCAATCCCACGCTATGTCCAACAAGGTGTTAACCCTAACCGGACGGATGTCTGTGTTTCGGGCTAATCACTTAAACCAATACAAATTTATTCGCATGTTAGAAGCGGACTCTCTTGAGCATTGGCTCTGGGGCAAATTTCGTTTTCTTTCTGGCGATGACAAAAGTACCTGGTATTACATGCTTACTCAGGATGCCAAGATGCTCTATGTACCAGATGCTCTGGTCTACACCATCGAAGAGGTGGAAGGTTCTGGCATTGAACGCATGACGCAAAACTTCCGGCGTTGGTCAGGCAACATGTTGCGTAACGGTACGCGCTGTTTGCAACTTGGGCCGCGCAAGGTTGGATTTTTTATCTGGTGGTGTGTGCTGGATCAGCGGATCGCCATGTGGACCATGCTGGTGAGTCCGATCCTGGCGGTAAGTGTCGCCTTGCTGGCTGATGTTGCGTATCTCACTGGTTATGTTATCTGGATCTGTATCTCCCGAATGTTTCTGTGCTTTTTCTTGTTTCGCTACAGCAAGACCGTTCATATCGAATGGCCATTTATTCTGTACTTCAATCAGCTGCTCAATGCATCGGTGAAGGTGTATTGCCTGGCACGTCTCTCCAAACAGCGCTGGACCAACCGGGGTAACCAATCCGCCGGCGGCGGCGATACCTGGGACGCCAAACTTCGCGACATGATGGCTTTCTGGGTCACCAGTGTCTGGGTTGTTGCCCTGGTTTTCGGGGTCTGGTGGTACGCCGGGCTGGTGATCATCTAACTCTTTCGAGTTCTCGAGAAAGATCTCGTATCAGCACCTCCAAAATCCTCCCTTGTTACATACCTGTTACGTATCAGCCCCCTGGCATGTTACGTGATTGATACGTCCGTTATCGCCTCAAAATCGCCTAAGCAACTGTTTTTGTTAGTAATTCGCATTTTGGCACAGCCCCTGCTCTTACTAAGGTAATTCCCTGCGAAGTCAGGACAACAGAAATCAGGCTCACAAGAGAGCCACTTAGAGACAGAGAGAACAGGAACATGAACGCAGTAATGGAACGCACTTACGAAGACGAGATCCCAGCGGGCAATCTTTTTGAGCTGCCCAAGAGCGACATCAAGCCGGTGATATTTCACGGCATGGTCAGTGGCCACGCCAAGATGCACAACATCTTTGATGATATCGCTCGTATCGCCACTGCAAATGTACCTATATTCGTCACGGGCGAAACTGGCACAGGTAAAGAGCTGGCTGCCAGAGCTTGCCATGAAGAAGGATTTGATAGCAGCGAACCGTTTATTGCAGTGAATTGCGCGAACTTCTCTGAGCAGTTGATGGAATCTCAACTGTTCGGGCACAAGAAGGGCGCATTCACTGACGCCTCTCGCGACCAGGCTGGTTTGTTTGAAGCAGCCGGTGAAGGGACTTTGTTCCTGGACGAGGTTACAACCTTGTCCATGCCACTACAGGCAAAGTTGTTGCGAGTAATTCAGGAAAGAGAATTCTCACCATTAGGTAGCCATGCAATGAAGCCATTTAAGGCGCGCATTGTTACAGCATCTTCAGTAGCACTTGCAGACGCAGTGGCGAGAGGTGAATTCCGTGAAGACCTTTACTATCGACTAGCAGTTGTCACTGTGTCGTTACCCGCATTACGTGATCGCAACTCAGATAAGACTTTGTTGGCGCAGTACTTCCTGGAGCAACTTGCTGAAGGTGAGCTGAAGGATCAGGAAAAAGAATATAGCTACTTCACACCTGACGCGTTGGAATTTATCAACGCATACGATTGGCCAGGCAATATTCGTCAGCTACGTAACGTGTTGCTGGGGGCGATGGTCCTAACTATCGGCAATGCCATTACAGCAGATGCCATTCGTAATCAAATTAATGAAGTTGTAAGCCGCCCTGTCGCAGTTGAAGTAGAAGCTGCAGCTCCTGCCAGCAATGTTGAAACACTGCATGTTGTACAGAGCACTCCGGTTCAGCCGCTTTGGATGACTGAGAAGCAAGCTATCGAACGAGCCATTGAAGAATGTGGCGGCAACATTCCGCGAGCAGCAAGCCTGTTGGAAGTGTCACCTTCGACTATCTACCGAAAGATTCAAACTTGGGAGGCAGCATAAGCCACGAGGACGTGGCTTAAGACAGCAGAGATCGAAGCGCGGAGTCGACATCATCGCGAATCTGAATGGAAGCATTTAACTCCTTAGGCACAATTCCACCAGAGTTAGCGATAGCAACAATGCGCTTTTGATTCTCAAGAAACTCATCTATTAACTTTAACGTACCGTGACCGCCTCCAATGACCAAGGCGCCACTACATTGATTAGCGAGGGCTTTATGTTTATCAATTTGAGAAGAGACGATTTGCAATATGTCGCAGTTTTGCAAATCCCTACAGCAGACATCTTGTTCGATTATGGCCATAGTAATTCCTTTACTAGACTTTGCCGAATTGAGCGCGTGCTCGAAGGTTCCTGACACATTTCCTACTCCAACGCCGTAACCTCTCTCCGAGATTTTACGTGCAGCTTCTTCAGCGAGTAGTGCCTGTCTTGAGTCTATTTGTTTTGCGAATCCTAGAATCGCAATAAAGTTCATCGATTGCATCTTAGTTCATCCTGAATTTTCTAATACAAACTGTAACTGCAGTCACGTAAGTGATTGCAGTTCGCTTTCACATCACATTCACTTTTCTTTAGTAAGCAATCTCTATACCAAATGGAATTTCTAACGCGCATTCGTCTATACGCCAGAGTTTTTGCGGGCTCCTTTTTAATGTGGGAGAAGCGGCACGTTTGTCGAAATGCAGCTATTCGCAAATTGCAAATCACTATGCAATTCACAATGCGAAATGACTCAAAAAATAATGCTTCCGTTAGTGGTCAGAAATCATCTAAAACGTTGTTTTATAACGTTAATTTAACCTCAAAAGTGGTCTTGGCACGGTCACTGCAATACAAGGGGTAGTTCTTAACTAAAACCCCTTAAAGGAATTTGAAATGACTGAAATGAAAAACCCAACTGAACTTCGTTACGAAGTAAACGGTAACCTGGCTGAAGAGCTAATTAACTACGAAGCCACTGTACAAGCGCGTGAGCCAGCACAACGTAATGACCGCATAGCAAAGCTAAAGCTTGCTGCGAACAACACTAAGCCTACCTTAAGTATTCTAGGTATGGGTTATGTTGGCGCCGTATCTTCTGCTTGCTTTAGCGATCTTGGTTTCAACGTAATTGGTGTTGATCCAGACTTGGACAAGATCGATTGCATTAACCGTGGTGAGTCTCCAATCGTTGAGAAGGATCTCGACAAGTTATTGCGCGCCGGTCGCGACGACAACATGATTCAAGCGACTTACGACACTGTTGCCGCAATTTTGAACAGCGAAGTGACTTTAGTAAGTGTTGGTACACCTAGTGACGCAGACGGCGGTTGTGATCTTAAGTATCTTCGTCAAGCATGTGCACAGATTGGTGAAGCACTGCGGTTGAAGTCGACTTATCACTTGATCGTAATGCGTAGCACTATCCCACCTGGTACCACTCGCGATGTATTGCTTCCAATAATCGAAGAGTACTCAGGTAAAGAGCGTGGTAAAGATTTCGGTGTATGTTTCAATCCTGAATTCCTAAGAGAATCCACAGCGGTTCAAGATTTCTATGAGCCACCAATTACAGTATTGGGTGCTATCGATGACCGCAGCCTTGAATTCTCTAAGAAACTATATGAAGACGTGGATGCCGAGATTATCGGTACCTCTCTTGAGGCGGCTGAGTTTGTTAAGTATGTCGATAATACTTGGCACGCATTGAAGGTTTCCTTCGGTAACGAAGTTGGTCGCTTATGTAAAGCAGCCGACGTCGATAGCCACGATGTGATGAACATCTTCTTGAAAGACACAAAGCTGAATATTTCACCTTATTACATGAAGCCTGGCTTTGCTTACGGTGGTTCATGTCTGCCTAAAGACACTCGCGGCATCAACTATCTTGCACGAGCATGGAATGTTGATCTGCCTGTAATGGCTAGCATCCCGGCAAGTAACGAAAGCCACATCGAACACACTATGGACATGATCGGTGATTTGGATGTGAAGACAGTCGGACTGGTTGGAATCACTTTCAAAGCGGGTACGGATGACTTGCGCGAAAGCCCAGCAATTGAGTTGATGAAGCGTTTACTCATTAAGGGCTACAAAGTGAAGTTCTACGATCCTTGCATCACTGCTACTTCATTCCTGGATAAAGATCCTAAGTGGAATGAAAGACTACAAGCATGCTGCCTGGCAACACCTGAAAAGTTAGGTGAACAAAGCGAAGCACTAGTAGTAACTCACTCACAGCCTTATGCAACTGAGGTAGTTGAGAACGCAACATCTGATATGCATGTCATTGATGTGGTGCGCATGAAAGAAGGTTTTCAAACCGAAGCTGCCTATCAAGGTATCGGTTGGTAAAGCCACAGCGCTTAAGGGGATCAACATCATGAACATCATTATCTTGAACAATGAAATTGAAGTGGCCGAGCGCGGTGCGGACATTGTGTCCCACCAGCTCGCCAACAAATCGAACTCTGTATTAGGTCTGGCAGCGGGACTTACCCCAGTGAAGATGTATCGCACTCTGGTAAACCGTTATCGGGCTGGCGAGTTGAGTTTTGCGGATGCCAAGACTTTTATGCTGGATGAATATGTAGGCGTAGAAGCAGGCAATCCGCAGAGCTACAGCCACTTTATGCAGACCCGGTTTTTCAATCTCATCGATATAAACCCGAGCAAGACCCATTCATTGCACTGCCCTGAAGATGCCGACTTTCATCAGTTAACGGCTAACTACGATGAACGCATCCAACGTAGTGGTGGTATTGATCTGCAAATTCTTGGCCTGGGTGTAGATGGTGATGTTGGATTTAATGAAGCAGGTTCCAGTTTTGCATCACGTACTCGTGTCGTAAAGCTGGGCGACGCAGCTCTTAAGCGTATTCCTCGTGCTCATCGACAGATTGGTATGGCAGCAACCATGGGATTGAACACCATTCGCGATGCCCAGCACATCTTGTTGATGGCCACAGGCTCACACAAAGCCAAGGCGGTAAAAGCCGCTTTGGAAAATCCAATGAGTGTAGATTGCCCGGCCTCATGCCTGCAGTTTCACAACAACGTGACAGTGTTGTTAGACGAAGCCGCAGCACAAGACCTCGAATTGAAAAGCATTCACAAATCTCGCTTTATGCAACGACTGAGATTACTTGGCGAAGATCCAGGTACGTCTACTGTAGGCATTAAAGCAATTTATCCAGCAGCTTATGCGGCTTAAAAATATATTTACGAATTAGATTTAACCAAATAGATAGGAATTTGAATTATGAACGCAATGGTAACTCTACCCGAAACTGACGAAGTTCTCGCCAACAACGGCACCACACTCGCTATCGATACCAAGCGCACCAAGATGCTATTGGGCTCATACACAGTGAAACAAATTAACGCACAGGGACAAGTCGAAACCGTGACTTACAACATCCCTGATGAAATTTACTAAGACACCTATTGAATAGGATTAAAAGATCAAGGAAAGCATCATGTTGTTACCAGTAATTTTAGCAGGCGGAGTAGGATCCCGATTGTGGCCATTATCCCGCGGTCTATCACCAAAACAGTTTATGCGTATGCCTGGCAGTGAAAGTTCACTGTTTCAGCAAACCTTACGCCGAATCAAACATCTTGAAGAGTCTTCTGAAGCTATTGTGGTTTGTAATGAGGATCATCAATTTATCGCGGGCGAACAACTTAACGCCGAGGGATTCAAGAATTCCACTTTGTTACTGGAACCAGTAGGGCGGAATACCGCGCCAGCCGTTGCGCTTGCAGCATTGCGTGCCCTGGAAGAAGACGAGAATCCAATTCTTTTGGTGCTACCCGCAGATCATCAAGTCAAAGATCTGGAAGCGTTCAAAACCGCAGCGGCAGAAGGTATCGAGTTAGCGCTGGAAGGCAAACTGGTGACTTTCGGCATCGTGCCAACATGTGCCGAAACCGGATATGGCTATATAAAGAAGGCTGAACCTATGGCGGTAGGTGATGCCTATCAAGTAGCCAGCTTTGTAGAAAAGCCTGATGAGAAAACTGCGCAACAGTATTTAGACAGCGGCGACTACTTGTGGAACAGCGGCATGTTCATGTTTTCTGCACTGAGCTACCTTGAAGAGCTGCAACGCTCCGCTCCGGATATCGCAAACAGCTGTCGCACTGCATATCGCGGAATAACTCCTCGTTCCAAACTGGTGTCTATTCCCCGCAACAAATTTGAATTATGTCGTAGCGACTCTATCGACTATGCCGTCATGGAAGAAACGATTAATGCAGCAGTAATTCCTCTGGATGCTGGCTGGAACGATCTCGGTGCATGGGATGCTCTGTGGGAAACTGGCAAGAAAGGCAAGGATGGCAATGTAGCCTCGGGCGACACCTTAGTTGAACAATCGACTAACACTTATGTCCATGCGCAATCGCGATTGGTTACTGCCGTCGGCGTACAAGACTTGGTCATTGTTGAAACTGACGATGCTGTGATGGTGACGGATCGCAACAATGCACAAGGTGTAAAGAAAATAGTTGAGAAGTTGGAAACCAATAAGCGCAGTGAAGCTGAACACCACACCTTAGTACATCGCCCATGGGGAACTTATCGTTCACTCTCACTGGCAGATGGTCATCAGGTAAAACACATAGTGGTAAATCCTGGCGCTCAGCTTTCATTACAACTGCATCATCACCGTGATGAACACTGGACGGTGATCAAAGGTAAGGGATTAGTAACCCGAGGAGATGAAGAGATTCTTCTGAAGGAGAATCAGTCGACTTTTATTCCCAAGCTAATGAAGCATCGCCTAACAAATCCTGGTGATACGCCAGTAGAAATTATTGAGGTTCAAGTCGGTGGTTACCTAGGCGAGGACGACATTGTCCGATTCGAAGATAACTACGGTCGAGCAGCATAATTAAAACTCCTGTCTCGCTAGCGGGGTCGGTCCTCCCCCTTAGGACTGATCCCTCTGGTGTTTTTATTCAAATCTGGGCGGATCTCCACCATTCTTTCAAGCATTCAAATTCTCTTAACGCTTAGCGGAATTAGTTGTATTCTGACCGCTTCGATAGGGAGAAAAGAATGAAAACAACACATCCTCTTGCAAAAGCTTTTTGTGCGGTCGCAGCGTTATTACTAGCGGCATCTTCGGCATGGTCACAGTCTTCAATAACTGCTGGCTCGAAATATGTCTCCCTTGGCAGTTCCTTCGCGGCAGGCCCAGGCATCGATGATCAGTTAGGTGGCTGCGGCCGATCCTCGAATAACTACGCAAGTATTGTGGCTCGAACGTTGGATCTTGATCTGACAATCGCCAGCTGTAACGGTGCCACTATTGCGCACATTATCGACACCCCGCAAGGCGATAATCCATTGCAAATCGACGCAGTTACCGCCGATACACAATTGGTTACGGCTACTATTGGCGGCAACGACATTCGTTACACCTCATCCACGTTTGCCTGTTCTGGCACGCCTGCCGGTGATCAATGTGCAGCCAATCTTGACCAGGCGGCGATTGATGCCGCTGTGGATCGACTTCCAGCGAGACTCATGAGCATGTACGACGCCGTCAAGGCGAAAGCACCTGACGCGACAATTGTGTTAGTCGCTTATCCGCGCGTGTTTCCAGAAGATGCGGTGAATTGTTCAGAGCTCGCACTTAGTGAAGCGGACACAAACTATTTGGCTGATATGGGTGCCAGACTTGAAGCGGCGTTTGTTGAATCGACATCCGGTGGTAAGGCAAAGATTGCCGATGTTTACGTTCAAGCCCGAGGCCATGGCCCCTGTGCAGCAAATGCCGCTGACCGTTGGGTTAATGGCAATGAGATTCTAAGTTCAGGTACTCGCTATCACCCAACTGCCGAAGGTCATGCAGCAATGGCCCGCGCAGTATTAGAAGTGCTGGGAAGCAATTAAACCTGAGGTTCAGATTGGAGTTTTTTGGCGATGCCGAATAGAACACTGATCTGAACCGCAAACGCTGCCAATACAATTACCGCCAATCCGGTTAGCCCCGCAACTAAAAAAGAAAGCAACGCGATGCCGCCATTGAGCAGGGCATAAGGTAATTGTGTGCGGAAATGTTCAATCTGCGGACAGGCTGCACCTGTCGAAGACAGGATAGTAGTTTCTGAAATAGGCGAGCTGTGATCGCCAAATAACCCACCCGATAAAACTGCACCCATACAAACATACAGTGGCGCGCCAATCGTGACCGCTGTTGGAATCACTAGGGGAAACATGATGGCAAAAGTGCCCCAGGACGAACCGGTGGCGAAACTAATAATGGCGGATAATATAAAAACGATCGCTGGTAATGACCAAACCGGGAGCGACGCTTGAGCCACGGCTGAGATATAGGTGGCCGCACCCAATTCTCTTCCCAAATCCGACAATGCCCAGGCTAATAACAAAGTCACTGCCACCATTGTCATCCCAGCCATGCCTTTTAGATACACATCGATACTTTCCAGTACTGGACGTACTTTATGGATGGCCATTAGCAGAATGAGCAGAGTCGCTGCACTAAAGTAAGCCGTGGAAAGCCCAGCCCTAAAAGCTGAGCCAGACACTTGTTGGGTCGGGAACCCAAGTGGTACTAGCAGTACACACAGCACTACAGCCAACACGATAAGTGGCGCCCACACCAACATGGGTTTCGCATTGGGGTGAGTAAACGCTTCAGCGGCTTCAGTTTCATTTTCACTCTGCGATAGGGAAGCGGTTTGCGCCTGTTTTTCTGCTTCAGCCATCGGTCCAAAATCAATTTTTAAAAATGCCATCAGCGGAACGAATGCTACGGCTAACCAGGCGTAAAACTGAAAAGGAATTGTTCGGATGAATGCAGTGAATTCATTCTCATCCAGGTTAAGCGCCGTAAACTCCGCGCTCATTAAGCTCATGATGTACACACCCCATCCTATAAAGGGAACAAGAATAGCAACGGGAGAAGCGGTGGAATCGATAATGAGAGCGAGCTTCTGTCGAGAGATTTTCAGACGGTCGGTGAGAGGGCGAAACACTGGGCCAATAATCAACGGAGTGCCAAGATCCGAAAAGAAAATGGCAATGCCCCCAGCCCAGGCTGCAAGTTGAGCCTGCACTTTGCTTTTCACCCAGTTGTTGATTGACTCGGCAAACGCAGCGCCACCGCCACTGCGTTCCATCAATGCGACAAACCCACCAATGAAAGCCAACAACACCAAGACTCCAGCGTTATAGGAATCGGTGAGTTCCGGCACGATGTGATCTGTGACCATGATGGCTAGTCCGGTCAATGGGTTGATGCCATTCAGCATCAACACACCAATAAATACGCCACTGAACAATCCAATAATGACATTGCGGGTATAAAGCGACAGCGCCAGGGTCACAATGATAGGTATAAGGGATGTGGCGCTAGGATCGGACATATTTTATTGACGAGTTATTCTTCTAAGCGTTCCAGCAAATCCATCCACTGTTCTTCAGCCGATGCCAAGCGAGACTTAAGCTCGCCTTGTTGCTGCAACATCTCCGACAACTTGGACTTTTGATCAGCCTCATACATGCTGCTATCTGAAAGGGCAGTTTCGATTTTGCTTAACGCAGTATTGAGTTTATCGATCTCAGAAGCCAGTTGTTTTTCTTGTTTTCTCAGTGGCGCCTGGGCGTCACGTTTAGCAGCAGCTTGTTGGCGTTGTAGTTTCTTATCGATTTTGTCTGAAGATTGAGACAATTCTCTCGTTTGGTTCGAAGACTCTGATGCCTGAGTACTCAACCATTTTTCATAGTCTTTGAGGTCGCCTTTAAATTCGGCAAATACACCTTGGTGAATAGAGTAAAACTCATCGACGGTATTGCTTAGTAAATGTCGGTCGTGAGACACGATGATTAAGGCACCTTGATATTCCTGCAAAGCAACCGTTAGCGCGTGGACCATTTCCAAATCCAAATGGTTGGTGGGTTCATCCATAAGCAGCAGATTGGGTTTGCCGCGCACCACTTTCGCCAGCGCCAGCCGTGCTTTCTCACCACCGGAGAAGATCTCAATCTTTTCGTTGATTCGCTCTCCACGGAAATTAAATCCACCAAGGAAGTTTTTCACATCTTGGGCAGGTGCTTTCGGGTCAAGTCCTTGTATTAACTCAAATGGAGTAGATTGCTGATTGAGGTCATCTACTTGATGCTGTGCGTAGTAGCCAATGTTGAGTTTCTTGGCTCGAGTTATATCGCCAGATAGCTGGGCCATTTGATTCGCCAGCACTTTGAGAAATGTTGATTTACCGCTGCCATTGAATCCCAGCAAACCGATTCTAGACTCCGCTCGTATCCCAAGAGTCATCTTGTCGACCAGTGGTGTATCGAAACCAATGGTGAGTTTTTCAACCTGCATCAAAAACGCAGGCAACTGATCCAGTTCTGGAAAATGAAAGCTAAATGGTGAATCAACATGGGCAGGTGCAATGTCCTGCATACGGTTGAGTTCTTTCAGTCTACTTTGGGCTTGTTTCGCTTTGCTCTCCTTGTAGCGAAAGCGACGTACAAAGGCTTCTATTTCATCCCGACGTTTTTGTTGCTTGGCGATCATCGCCTGTTGTAACGCCATACGCTCCGCGCGCAGTTTTTCATAGGCGCTGTAGTTGCCGGTATAGGCAACTAATTTCTTCCCTTCGAAGTTGATAACCCGATCGATTACAGAATCCAGAAAAGTTCGATCGTGAGAAATCATTAGCAGCGTGCCCTGATAGCGCTGCAACCATTGTTCGAGCCATACAGTCGCTTCCAGGTCCAGGTGGTTTGTAGGTTCGTCCAATAGCAACAGATCGGAAGGGCACATTAGCGCCGCCGCCAGGTTGAGTCTTACTCGCCAACCACCAGAAAAACTGCTGATGGGATTATCGAAAACACCGGTTGCAAAACCTAAACCGGATAACAGTTGTTCTGCGCGGTTCTTGATGCTGTAACCATCGATGTTCTCAATTTCGCTATGCAAATGCGCGATTGCGTCGTGATTATTTTCATCCTCGGCTTTTTGTAACGCCTGCTCCAGGTCGCGATATACCTTATGGGCATCAATGACAAAGTCCAAAGCGCTGCGGCTGCTGCCCGGAGTCTCCTGAGACATGGTGGAGATCCGCAGATCATTGGGCAGGTCGATGGAGCCCTGTTCAATTGGAATTTCATCAGCTAACGCTTTGAACAGGCTCGTTTTGCCCGTGCCATTTCGCCCGATGATGCCAGTGCGCTGTCCTGCTGGCAGCGTAATGGTGGCGTCTTCGAAGAGCATTTTATTGCCTCGCATCAGCGAAACATTGTTCAAGGAAATCATGGGGTCGTTTGTATGGTGTCAGGCGAAGGAGATCGTATCGAGTCAACCGCTAAAAAGGCGGCAGTATAAGGCAGAGGACATTGTGGAAGCTATTGATATACAGCCAGTTACTAATCCTGTATTTTTGCTGTGCTTGGCTTAAATAAAAACAATCAGCTGTATATAAAAAGGATCAGCCATGACAGACCACGAAGTTCCTGCCGTGAACAATCCCTATGAGAAACCCAGTGTCCGGAATTACGCATTAGGAATTCTGACCCTCGTCTACACATTCAATTTCATTGACCGACAACTGCTGTCTATCTTGCAAGAAGCAATCAAGGCAGAGTTGACCCTGTCAGATGCGCAACTGGGGTTATTAACAGGGTTCGCGTTTGCGATGTTTTATGTCACTGCGGGCATCCCGATTGCTCGTCTGGCAGACCGAAGTAATAGAAAGAACATTGTTGCTGCGTCTGTTGGCTTATGGAGTTTCATGACCGCCATCAGTGGCTTCGTGCAGAACTACACCCAACTGCTACTAGCAAGAATAGGTGTGGGAGTTGGTGAAGCAGGGGGCAGCCCGCCTTCTCATTCAATCGTCTCCGACATATTCCCCAAAGAACAGCGCGCAAGTGCGCTCTCGTTTTATTCCACCGGGGTAAACCTGGGCATTATGTTCGGTTTCCTGTTCGGTGGTTGGCTTAACGAGTTTTTTGGTTGGCGCGTTGCATTTTTAGTGGTCGGTGTGCCGGGCATCATCATTGCTGGCATCGTATACGCAACTGTTCCTGAGCCTGTTAGAGGCTTAATGGAAAACAAGAAAGCCAGTGACTCTCAAGTTCCATTCATGGAAGTCGTGTCTGGATTATGGGAACGCAAAACATTTCGCCATATGGCATTGGCCTGTGGCTTAAATGCTTTCGCCGGGTATGGCACAGTTAACTGGCTCGCTTCTTTCTTTATTCGTAGTCATGAAATGTCTACCGGTGAACTTGGCACGTGGCTGGCGATGTCTACCGGTTTGGCCGGTGCTATCGGAATCTTTGTAGGCGGCGTGCTGGGTGACAAGTTTGGCGCCAAAGACAAACGTTGGTACTTATGGGTGCCCGGGCTCTCTACGATACTGGTCGTCCCTGGCATGCTAGTAGTGCTGCTGACGAGCAATACTTACTTAGCACTAGTCTGTGTGTTCATACCGGGATTCCTGCAAAATATTTATCTGGGCAATTCGATTGCAACGACCCATAACCTGGTTGGGCTGCGTTGGCGCTCTACTTCGTCAGCATTGCTGTTTCTGATTCTCAATATCGTTGGGTTAGGAATGGGACCTTTTTCTGTAGGGTTTTTAAGTGATGTGCTCGCTCCGACATATGGGACTGAGTCATTGCGATATGCCATGTTGGCATTGCTGCCTACCGTAATGGTGTGGTCTAGCATCCATTTCTATCTTGCATCGCGCACTTTGCATGCGGACCTCGAACGAGCGCCTGAGTAACTTAAAAAAATAGAACAACAAAATGGAATACTAATAAGGAATAAAGAATGCCTAATCTAATTCGCGATCAACTTATTGAATCCAGATCTGTGTACTTTGATAGTGCACGTTGGGACGGTTACCAACCCCGCGAAGATGACATCGTAATTGCAACATACCCGAAGTGCGGCACAACCTGGACGCAGCGTATTGTTGGCATGTTGGTGTACCAAAGCGATGAATCGTTTGGTGTGCAGGAAAGTTCACCGTGGCCTGATATGCGCATGCCACCACCGGGAGCGATGCTCGAGTTAGCTGAAAGCCAAACCCATCGCCGCTATTTTAAAACCCATTTACCTTATGACGCCTTGCCGGTGTATGAAGGTATGAAGTTCATTCACGTTGCTCGTGATGGTCGTGATGCAGCGATGTCATTTCACAATCACAAGATGAACTACACCGAGAATCTTATCGAAAGAGCAAATGAGATTATTGCGGAAGATCCGAAGTTCGATGGAGGTTTCCAATTGCCAGATCCGGATGAAGCTGTGCATTTTCATGATTGGATTCTCGGTCCAGAAGATCACATCGGCGATATCACTTGCGGATTCTGGTACATGGAAAATAGTTATTGGGCGGCCAAAGATGATCCCAATATGTTGTTGGTGCATTACAACGACATGAAAAAAGATTTGGACGGAGAGATGCGAAGGATTGCTGAATTTTTAGAGATCGAAACGCCCGCAGACCTGTGGCCTAAACTGGTTGAAGCGGCGACGTTTGATTCCATGAAGTCAAAAGCCGATGAACTTATGCCAACAGCCGGCGAAATCTGGCAGGGCGGAGGTAATACCTTCCTGCATAAAGGCACTAACAAGCGTTGGGAAGGAGTAGTGGATCAAGCTGATCTGGAAGCCTATGATGCTTTGGTGAAAGAACACTTTTCACCGGAACTTGCCCATTGGATAGAGTTCGGCCGGCTCGGGTAAGAAAATCGGATAAAATGAGGTCTGAGTAAGTAGTCTGTACGTTATATTTACACTTACTCAATATCTAACTTCCATTTTATGAAAACTGCTGCAAGCCTGGTCGTCCTCTGCCTGTCATTGGCCTCTTGTATTACGCCAAGCATTCGCCATTGGCCAGATGAAGTGCCGCAGCAATCGCTATTCATCGCAGCTTATCGTGCTGACGAGCAAAACCAGGAATTCCAATCCCAGCAAGAATATCTGGAATGGATTCTTGGTTTCTATCAAGGCACGCTGATCTATCCCACCGGCTGGTTGGATGTGGAAGATCAGCTTATGGCACAAACCCCTCCCGAAGAATGGCCCGAGTTAGATTCTCGGCTCGAGGAGCTAGGAATTGCGATTGGCGCTGAGTGGGCCAAAGAGAACGATGCCAGGTTAATCGACAATCGAATGCTGGCTTTGTGGGGCTCTACCCTGCAACTAATGGTGGGTGTTGATCAGCAGATCCAAGCCATCGATGAAGTGGCGAACGATATCGATCTTTTGTTTGAAGGATTACTACAAAAACAAGACATCACCGAAACCCGTTACGCCGATAAGCTAGGATTTGAGGCTTTCGGTGATTTCTGAACGATTAGCTAATCAATAACCTTAGCGGGATCGCTGATAGTCTAACGGCTGGTACTCGATGGTAAACGATACGGGTACCGAAACTGGTAGATAACAGATCGCATCGTCACAAGCTTGATACTCCAACATGCCTGATAATGTGATGGCGTCTATCCCATCAAGCTCTTCCTCAATTTCAGCCGACGCTTCTATCACTGCTTCCTGCAAGATAGTGAAAGGTTCCTGATACACCGAGACATATTCATCTAGTGGCTCAAAATGATAGGTCTCCGATTCTGGGTACTCGACGCTTTCGAATCGCACGTAATCTGAAGGCGCCATGCTGAATCCAATTACTTGGTATCCCATCTCATCAGCGCCGGGCGCATAGACATGCATGTTCTCACCAGGTTCAACTTCCAGCGCCAAAGAAAAACGCGTGCCATTAGTTACGATGGTAGTGCTTGGGTAAGCGGTGAAACTTAACTGTGCCGTTTCACCTTGGATCGCTTCAATCGGCGACAAGCCAATGCCGCTTTTGAGCATGATAGTGGTAGTGGATGCGCGTTCGCGATAAAACTCTTCAAAGAATCGGGATGTCACTTTGCCATCGCGATCCAACATAAATGTACCTGGGAATGGTGTGCCGTTAATCATGCGGCGCAAGGCAGGAGAGTCAAACACTGCCGCCGCAACATAGCGATGCACGTCGGCAACTACTTCCGGATCATTGCCATTGGGCCCCAGTCCTTCCTGCACAATGGTATTGAGAATTCCATACTCAGTAATAACTGCTGAATCATCATCAGATAGCAGTGGGAATTCAATTCCACGCCGCTCAGCAAACGCAGACAATATTTCTTCTGAATCATAGCTAATTGCAGCAACGCCTATGCCTGCTTCAGTCAGCTCATCCATTTGGTCCTGCAACTCCACGAGTTGCGCTTTACAGTATGGTCACCAATCTGCGGATCGATGGAACAACAACATGGCACCATTGGGACCCATGATAGAGTCCAATGTTCGCAATTGCCCTTGTTGATCAGGCAACTGAAAGTTTGGAACCTGATCACCGACTTGGGGCCCGAGGGAATGAACGTCAACTGTTTCTCGAGTTTGGGCGGTCATAAGCGTTGGTGTGCTTAATAGGAATGCTAATGCTGCAGTTGCGAGATGCTTTGGTTTAGAGAGTCTAATCATGATTCGCTCAAGTTAAAGTCATCAATTGGATACTATGATCATTATTCTGATGAAGAGACTACCATATCAAGGAATTCGGAGAAGCAATTTTCTTCCATAGCTGCCTTTCATTGTGGTTATCAGCTCACGTTTTATCCCGTAAACTCTGAGTTTCAAAATTGATCTTCCATTCCTCGAAAAACAACTGGAGCCTCCATGCGCTTTGATAGACTTATTCAAGGATTCACTTCTGTAACTCACCTTCTAATTGTACGAGTTACTCTCGCATTCACCTTGCTGCTGGGGGCTAGTGTTACTTCAGCTCAAGACCTCCCAACCATCAGTGACACAGTCAATGAATCCACAGCGATGGAGGGTTACTTCAATCTTTACTGGGACGATGGTGAAGGCAAGCTCTATTGGGAAATCGACAAGCTCAATACCGAATTCCTGTATCAAATCTCAATGGGTTCTGGATTGGGTTCCAACCCAGTGGGTATCGATAGGGGTCAGTTGCGTGGCACGTATGTCCTCTTTGCCAATCGCATTGGGCCAAGAGTACTGCTCACGGAAAAAAACTACCGTTATCGTGCAACCAGTGAAAACGAACTAGAACGCATTGCAGTGGAGGATGCGTTTGCGCCTTCCGTAATTTGGGGCTTCGATATCGTGGCGCAAGAAGGCGACAGCGTTTTGGTTGATGCCACCGATTTCTTTTTAAGAGATGCGCGCGATGTAATCGGTCAAATCTCAAACACAGGCCAGGGAACATTTTCTTTAGATCAATCTCGCAGTGCTATCTACTTAGACAACACAGCGGCCTATCCAGAAAACGTCGAAGTAGAAGCGATGTTGACCTTCACTAGCCGCAATCCTGGCAACTTGGTTAATGCGGTAGCAGCCACTGGTGACTCAATCACATTGCGGCAACATCACTCCATTGTGAAATTGCCTGATGACAACTTTCAAATTCGATTGAGTGACCCTCGCATCGGTACGTTTGGTCCCACTATCCAAGACTACGGCACCGATATTGATACTGATATGCGCGTGCGATTAGTAGCGCGTCATCGTCTCGAGAAAAAGGATCCTACTGCTTCTCGATCAGAAGCAGTTGAACCCATTATTTACTACGTAGACTCGGGCACACCTGAACCAATTAAAACTGCACTTATCGAAGGGGCAGCCTGGTGGAATCAGGCGTTTGAAGCGGCTGGTTTTATCGATGGATTCCAGGTGAGGGAATTACCTGAAGGTGCCGATGCTCAGGACGTGCGCTACAACATGATTCATTGGACCCACCGGCGTACCCGCGGGTATTCCTATGGTGGTTCTGTGCAAGATCCACGCACGGGCGAGATCATTAAAGGCAATGTGAATTTAGGTAGCTTGCGATTGCGTCAGGATTACATGATGGGGCAGGGGCTCATGCCTTCTTTTGATTATCTTGGCGAAGTGGCATTGGGATCACAGGCATCGGTTGATATGGCATTGAGTCGAGTGCGGCAACTATCGGCACACGAAGTGGGACACACTCTGGGCTTCCCGCACAACTACATTGCCAGTGCCTATGGTCGTGAAAGTGTCATGGATTACCCAGCACCCTTGGTGGAGATTGATGACAATGGCCGCATTGATCTATCCAATGCCTACCTGCAGCGCATTGGTGAGTACGACAAACTCAATGTGCGTTATGCCTATGAACAGTTTCCTCCTGGCGCCAACGAAGAGGAAGAGCTGGCAGCGATTGTTCAAGAGAGTCTCGATCGTGGGCTGATTTTCATGGCCCACAACAACAATAACTTCCGAGGTGCAGGGCATCAATTCGCCGGCGTGTGGGATAACGGTGCGAATCTAGTTGATCATCTCGAGCACGAAATTGAAGTGCGCCGCATTGGTTTGGAAACTTATGGAGAGACAGTTATCCGTGCCAATGATCCGATCTCTGATTTAGAGTTCGTGCTACTCCCACTTTACATGCACCATCGATTCCAATTGAATTCGGCAGCACAGAGTATTGGCGGTGCTGACTACCGTTACGCGTTGCGCGGTGACGGGCAAATTCCATTTACCATAATCGATGGCGCAGAGCAGAGACGTGCGCTTGAAGTTGTGCTGTCGACTCTGGCTCCTGAGTTTTTAGCACTACCTGATTCCATATTGGATCAACTCCCGCCGTTGGCTTATCGCCACAATCAAGGCGAATCATTTCCAGGGCGTACGGGTTTGTTGTTTGATCCCTTAGGTGCGGCGGAAGGATCGGTAAATCTGACTGTGCAAACTCTTCTGCATCCAGCACGCATGTCGCGATTGGTTGCCTATGGCGCTATGGGTGACTACCCGACTTTGGAAGAGGTGATTGGTCGACTCATTGAATATACCTGGGATGCAGATCAAGCGGATGACAGCTATCACGCGCAAATACAAAACGTCATTCAGCGCGTCACTATCAATGAAATGATGCGACAAGCCGCGGATGAAGATAACTCCGGTGAAGTGAAAGCCGTGTTGTCTCATGCGCTTGATCAATTAGCCGGCGATCTGGAAGCAATCCGAAACCCAACCGCGCATCAGGCGACAGCAGCTATAGATATTCGCCGTTGGCAGAATGACCCAGTCGCGAATCAACCTGCGCCAGCACTGCAGATGCCGCCAGGCGATCCAATCTAAAAGTATTGGACGATTAATAGAGAATTAAAAGAGAACGAAAGTCTATGACACCATTGTGGCAACTTAGCGCAGTCGAACAAGCGGCTGGCATAAGAAACAAAAAATTCACTGCATCTGAGTTAGTTGACGCGGCGCTCAGTAGAGTGGCGGAGAAAAACCCAGCTATCAATGCAATCGTTGATCCATTAGATGTTGCAGCGCGGGCTGCCGCTGAAATAGCTGATGCTGCGGCAGCGAATGGTGCTGAGCTTGGTCCACTCCATGGCGTACCTGTCACCGTCAAAGTAAATGTTGATACGGAAGGTCGAGCCACAACGAATGGCATGGAAGTGTTCAAAGATCTAATTGCGCCAGACAACTCACCCATCGTGCAGAACTTATTAAATGCAGGAGCCATCATTATTGGGCGTACCAATACTCCCGAGATGTCCATGCGATTAAGTACCGATAATCCTCTGCATGGATTAACTCGCAATCCATGGAATTTGGATATGTCGCCCGGTGGTTCCTCCGGTGGTGCGGCAGCAGCAGGTGCTGCTGGGTTTGCCGCAATCAACCATGGCAATGACATTGCGGGTTCCTTGCGATATCCAGCAACGGCTTGTGGATTGAGCACCATTAAACCGGGGCTGGGAAGAGTGCCTGCCTATTTGCCGTCAGCGAAAGCAGAGCGTGGCATGTTGGCTCAGTTGATGTCGGTGCAAGGGGTGATTTGTCGCGAAGTGAAAGATGTTCGCCTCGGCACGCAAGTGTTGATGCAACACGATGCTCGCGATCCCTGGCATGTGCCTATGCCATTCGATCAAAGCAATGGTGATACGGCCCTGCCCAAGATCGGATATTGCCGAGAAGCCCATGGATATCCTATTCATGAAGGCATTATCGCTAACCTGGATAAAGCTGCTTCTATTCTAGAAGCGGCGGGCTATCAAGTTGAAGAAATTCAAACTCCTTCTATCAATGAAGCGGCTAAAGCCTGGTTAGTGAATACGAATTTCGAAATGAAGCGTTTACTTGAACCAGTGTTTGCCGAGCACGGAACCGCAATCATCAATCAAGTATTTGATGGCTACTACAAATTGGAAGGTGTGGCTGACGCGGAAGAATATCTGTTAGGCATTGCTGATCGAACGCGAATTGTCAGGAAATGGAATCTGCTCTTGGCTGAGTATCCTCTGATACTCACACCCTATCTAATGCGACCTGGTTACCCGACTGACTATGACGAGACTTATGAAGGGGTGGAAGATCTGTTTCGTTCTTCTATATATAGCTACGGCGTGAACTACATTGGTATGCCAGCGGGCAATGTGCCGGTCGATCTAGTCGATGACTTACCATCGGGCATTCAGTTAATCGGGCAGAAGTGGCGTGAAGATTTGATTCTCAATGCCATGGAAGCTATCGAAGATGCGACTGGTGTTCTCACTCATACGCTGTGGGAGCGAGAAGGCGATTAGCTGTCTATACCAGTCCTTCGGTAACAATTGCCAAACAGCGAGCATTCTCTTCCACGGCTATTTCCAAGTGTGCAGGATCAAGCACAGCCGCAACTCCGGCAGCGCCGGAAGGCGTGGTCTCAATATTGTTGTTAGCTAAATAAGACACGGCATTAGCTGCATCCGATTCGCTGATGCAGACAAAATGGTCTGCAGTTTCTCGTAGTGATTCGAATGCCAACATAGAAGGCTCTTTGCAATCCAGTCGGCCCATGTCGGACACAGGTCCATCCACAGTGGTTAGCTTGCCGCGTTTATAGCTTTCGAAAAGGCAAGGTGCTGCATCGGGTTCCACGATGATAATCTGCGGTTGTTCTTTCCAATGATGACGAATGTGATAAGCAACAGCGGCTGCCAGGCCACCGACTCCAGCTTGCAGGAACACATGAGTCGGCCAGTTTCCTGAACCGAGAAAAGACTGGCGCAATTCTTCAGCCATGACCGTATAGCCTTCCATGACCAAAGTAGGTAGCTCCACATAACCTGGCCAGGAACTGTCGGCTAACAGAATGAAATTGTCGTTAACATTCGATTCACATTCTTCTTTCGCAGAATGCATACTTTCTTCATAGGTAGAGCCTGATCTCACCACGGCGGCGCCGAGTGCGCGTAGTTTCTCTTCGAATGAATCAGGGACCGTGTCGGATAGATGGATGCGGCTCTTAGCACTCACCAACTGTGCACCTTTCGCTACCGCCATACCATGATTGCCAGCGCTGGCGCAGACAAATGTGAATTGCCCAGCCCAGTCTTGCAGCTCTTTGTTAAATAGCAGAGAGGGATCGAGTTCTGTGTGATGTTCTTCTTGCCAGCGCTTCAGAAGAAAAGTGGTAACTGCATAGATGCCGCCCAACGCTTTGAAAGCTCCGAGATTGAAACGATTGCTTTCATTCTTAATCAGTAACAACTGTCCATTGAGTGTTCTAATTTCTTGTACAGGAGTTGGCTGATATGCAGGGCACTGCTGCAGCAATGCCATTGGTCGCGCTGAATCTAGTACGAGAGTTTCTGGCATCGTTGTTAGAAGTGGCTTAGGTTAGGAGTGACTTTCGTTAGGAGTTTTCCGATTGAAAGAGTTGTTTACTTCACCATCGCGCCAGCAATGTCATCAAGTTCTTCTGCATTAGAAAGATACTGGGGCTCAGCTCGCATATTGGTGCGCTGTTCGTAGGCATAGCCATAGGCAAGGACCTCAGCATCTTCGTTAGCGCTGGCAATAAACGACACACCAACTGGCATGTTGTGCACCGTACCCATTGGCACTGTGAGGTGAGGATAACCAGCTACAGCCGCCCATCCACCCGCACCCGGGAATGGGGGCCAAACATCACCATTGATTGGATCGACGCGAGGAGCAACTGGTCCAGAAGGTGACACTAAGACCTGAACATTGTTTTGCTCCAGCATTAGATCTATTCCACCTGCGCGGGTGACTGCTTGCACGTTGTCTCGTGCCGAGATGTAAACGGGATCGTCGAGGTTCGTGGTTTCATTCGCTTCCTCAAAGATGTCCTGACCAAACAGTGCTAATTCGATCTCCGCATTTTGTTGGTTGAATGAAATAACGTCGGTCAGTGTTCGTGTAGACACTGATTCTGGTGTTGATGCCAGGTAGTCATTCAAGGTTGCTTTGAATTCATAATTCATCACAGCAGATGAGTTGGCAAAGAAGTTTTCGGGCCGCTGCGGTTGTTCGTCGATATCTACCAGTATTGCGCCAGCAGCTTCCATCGCATTGAGTGCAGCTTCAAATCGTTCTGCAATGTCGCCGTTGTTACCAATCGCGAAACGTAATACGCCAACCCGCACACCTTGTAATGCATCATCCGACAAACCAACGGTGTAGTCGGTCTTCATTGGTCCACTCGCCATTGCATCTAACATCATGGCGGCACCACGCACAGTTTTAGTCATCGGGCCTGCAGTGTCCTGCGAAGATGAAATGGGAACGATGTATTGTTGCGGTACTAACCCTACCGTGGGTTTGAATCCAACAATGCCGTTTACGTTTGATGGACAAATCACAGAACCATTAGTTTCTGTGCCCACCGTGCCGGCAGCCAGTGATGCTGCCATTGCCGCACCGGATCCAGAACTGGATCCGCACGGGTTGCGATCCAACATATGCGGGTTGCGCACTTGGCCGCCCAATGCTGACCAGCCACTTAAGGAATCCGACGAACGGAAGTTGGCCCATTGGCTCAAATTGGTTTTGCCCAGAATCAATGCGCCTGCTTCTCGCAAGCCAGCGATGAGGGGAGAATCACGACCCGTGACATTATCTTCCAACGCCAGAGCACCAGCCGTGGTTGGCATATTGTCTGCAGTTTCAATGTTGTCCTTTATCAGCACAGGAACGCCATGCAATGGGCCGAGATCTTCTCCCGCTTCACGTTGCGCATCCAGTTCCCGTGCTTGATCTAAGATATCTGGATTTAGCGACAGTACACTCTGTAATTTAGGGCCAGCCCGGTCCACCGCTTCTATTCGATCCAGATACATTTCCACTAGCGCTTCGGCACTGACATCACCCTCACGTAAGGCCGCGGCAATCTCAGGTAGGCTTTGTACAAGTAGGCCTTCGGGCACGAAACTTTCTAGCGCTTGTGGCTGTTGTGCTGGTGCCGGTGCAGGCGCCTCAGGTGCCGGAGGAGTACAGTAACTTAGGGTGATGGTTAGGAATACTAGAAGAATCTGGCGTGTCATGTTCATACCGCGTTAATTAACATTGCTTGTTCTGATTGTGTATATAGGGGAGTGTAAATAATTAATCGAGCCAACGTAACATCAGCCCCTGCTTTTATTGCGGAGGAGGCCGCATAGACATCCTGCTTAGCTGACTTTATGCTGTAGGAAAAGAACCGGGAGATTCCAATGAGTATCAAGCAACCCGGCCCGCTCTTCGGCCTACTATTACTTCTCTTCACAGCGAGCTCAGCGCAGGCTCAGTCTATTGGTGTGCCCAAGCAGCCCTTAGGCGATGGCCCTTGGGTTATCGATACTGCCGAGCAACACAAAATTCAGGTCAGTGTTGTTACTAATGACTTGGTTCAGCCTTGGGCGATCGCCTGGCTACCCAATGGCGATATGCTAGTAACAGAGCGACCCGGGCGACTACGCATTGTTCGCGATGGGATGCTCGACCCACAATCCATTTCTGGATTGCCAGCGATTAGAACTGAAGGCAACGGAGGACTGCAGGATGTTGCAGTGCATCCTGACTTTGCTGACAACCAACTGATGTACATCACTTACACCAAACCAGTAGAGAATGGTTGGGGCGCACCAACTCTTGCAGTTGGTCGACTCGATGGCAATGCATTACTTGATGTAAATGATTTAATTGTCACTGAAGCATATGAAGGCAACTCCGGATTAAACGGTCGCGTTGCGTTTGGTAGTGATGGTTATATTTACATGTCTACTGGTGGACGCATCGATAACGTTGCGCAAGATTTGATGAGCCTACGAGGCAAAGTGTTGCGCATTGAAGACGATGGTTCTATTCCATTCGACAATCCGTTTTTGAATCGGCGTGCTCGACCGGAGATTTACACTTATGGACATCGCAATACACTCGGCCTCGCGATTCATCCAGTCACCGGTGAAATGTGGCAACACGAAAACGGTCCCAACGGTGGTGATGAAGTAAACATCCTCACACCGGGTAGCAACTACGGTTGGCCGGAAGTGAGTTTTGGTCGGTTCTACTCTGGTGGCCGCGTGAATGAACATCCAACCCGGGAAGGGATTGAGTCTCCCTTGTTGGTTTGGTTGCCGGCGATTGCAGCCTCAGGTCTTACGATTTACAACGGCGATCAATTCCCGGAATGGAAAGGTAATCTCCTGGTGGGTTCACTGCGTATGGGTGGCATTCCAGGCACCGGGCATCTTCAGCGGATTGTGTTCAATGAGCGCACCGAAGAAATTCGTCGTGAGTTGATGCTGATGGAATTGAAGCAGCGAATTCGTGAAGTTAGGGAAGGGCCAGACGGGCTCGTCTACCTCTTAACCGGTGAAGACGACGGAGCGCTGTTGCGCATCGAACCAGCTGAATAACACTGTTTTTTAGGCGTTTTTAGCGCAATCTGTGCCCTTACAAATCGGCTCTTTTTCGGCTTCTAAACAGTTAATTTTCCCGCAGTAGGGGAGTACACTGTGGGTCAGAACAAAAACGATTCGAAAAATCGCAAGATGGAGAGAAATCGTAATGTATATCAAGAACCTCTTGAAAACCCTGCTATTCCTCACCCCATTCGCCGCAGTACCAGCAATGGCCCAGTCTTCCAATGAGCTGGTCTACAACGGCGAAATCGGACGCATCATTAACGACAATTGTGTGGTCTGCCACCAGGAAGGCGGCATTGGTCCTATGCAATTCCAAACCTACGATCAGGTTCGTCCCTGGGCACCATTGATTCAGTACAAGGTGGCCAACCGTGAGATGCCGCCTTATGCCTACGATGAGCATATTGGTATCCAGGATTTGATTGGCGATTGGCGACTCGAGCAAGAAGAGATCGACAAGATTGTTGCCTGGGTTGATGCTGGCGCTCCAATGGGGGATCCAGAAAATGCATTGCCGCCACCAGATCTGAAAGATCCTGATGAATGGAATTTTGCAGCTGAGTTAGGACAACCCAGTTTGATTATTCCTTCGGTGCCAATGGACATTCCTGCCAATGGCAATGACTTATGGAATCGACACTATGTGAGCACTGGTCTTAATGTGGATCGCTGTATTAAGGCTGTGCAGGTTAAACCTCGAGGCGATGCATCCGCTGTAGTGCATCATGCAAATTCTTCTGTGGAAATTTTCAACGAGCAGGGCGAACGCGAACGCTATGGCATGTTGAC
Source organism: uncultured Pseudohongiella sp. (assembly GCA_965262465.1). Lineage (GTDB taxonomy): Bacteria > Pseudomonadota > Gammaproteobacteria > Pseudomonadales > Pseudohongiellaceae > UBA9145. The sequence goes on from OZ253535.1 coordinate 171,708, forward strand.
TGAATACGCGATGGGTAAGTGGGGCGAGATGGTACCCGACGGCGTTTGCCGAACTTTACCAGCGAACGCAGAAATTCTCTGGAACATTCACATGTATCCAGGTGGCGTTGGTGCAACCGCACAAGGCGAGATGATTAAAGACAATGTGGTTGAGATCGGGCTGTGGTTCCACGACGAAGGTTACGAAGAATCGCTTCAGGTCTATAAACAAGATCTCGCGCAATACAATATTCAATATGACGGTGCAGCGGTGCGTAATGCCAACATGGTTATTCCGCCAAACGGCTATGGCATGACTCAAGGTTTTCATTCTTTCGATCACCCTGTGCGCATCGATAGTTATCAGCCCCACGGTCATCTCCGTATGAACGCTGCATCGTTGGAGATTTTCTATCCGGAGACCGGCCGCACTGAAGAAATCAGTCAGATTTCCAACTGGAGTGCTACCTGGCATCACAGTCATATTTTCGAGCCGGAAGTTGCACCGCTTGTTCCAGCTGGCGCAGTACTTGTCTTGAAGCAGTGGTATGACAACACGGCAAACAATCCTAACAATCCAGACCCTGATCAATGGGTATATGGCGGCAGCCGCACCGGTGATGAGATGTCTCACGCCTGGATGGCTATCACCCATTTAGATGAAGAGGGATATGAGCAGTTAGTTGCTGAACGGGAAGCGCGTATGCAACGCTCCCTTAGCGGAAACGATTAGATAGTCCTGATCTAGTAATCAAGACGAGGGCAATCACTATGCGCATGGTAAAGACTGGAGTGCTCATAGTGGTTGCCCTTGTTGCATGTGGGTTATTGGTTTTGCGAATCGTGGGATTCGATCCGCCTTATTTGGATGCGCGCACCGATGAGTTTCGCGAGCGGGGTCGAACCGGCTATCCCGGTCTTTGGTTGAGTGGCGATGTAGTGCGTGAACCAATTTCTAACTGGGATTGGATTAATGAAGTAAATGATCCAGTGCGGGGCAATACCATCATGTTAGAGACTCGCACCTGGTATGGCATTCCTCACTCTATCGTAATCAATGCCTTGCCTCGCGGCGACAAACTCTATTTCAGCGGAAGCGAACAAGACTTTCGTTTGGAACGAGAGTTTCCCTATTCGAAACGCTGGTGGACGAATATCGAACGCGACCCGCGGGTTCGAATGAAGATCGATGACAAGATTTATGAAATGACCGTGGCGCATATGGCGGATCGAAATGAGGTTATAGAGATCTTTGGCCGAGACCCGATCACTCGACAGGTGGATGAGAACGGCAACGAGGAAATCACCAGCATTCGCCACTACTGGCGCGTGTTCCAGCGCAATATTCCAGATTACGAAGAAAGTTCTGATTAGTCGGACAGACTAAAAACCTAGAGTGAAACTAGGGTGAATCTAGAGAGAAGCTAGACTGGGCGAGCACGAGCTCGGATATGCTGATGTAAACAGATTATCGAATCTGTCTGACACTACTCCAGGGTCACCCACCAAGCTTCCCGTACTCCAATCGTATCCGCCGCTATTCTCAATGATATTGAGGTTGAAGAAACTCTCCTTCGGGTTGGTATCTAATCCGTAACGTAAGTCTGAGAACTGATACACCATCGCGCCATCTTGTTGCGCAATGGTTTTATGCAACCACCCCATGGCAAACCAATCGAAAATTGTGACTTCTCGTAAATCACTTACTGGCGAAAACAATGTGTCATCGGTTCGCTCAGCTACTTGCCATTGGATCTCACAAGGACGCCACATTGAAATGAAGCCCACCCTGTCTTCCGATGGTGATCGGGCTACTACTCGACGGTAATGCACTTGTAGAAAAGTCGGAAACGATTCCACTTGTGTGTAACTCACACCTTCATTGTCGAGCTGACGAATAGCTTCCAGTTTAGCTTCCCGTCCCAGATACCAACCGTAAAACAAATAGGAAGTGGTTACGGCAAGAATGCCCAAGCCCATAATTTGCACTCGCAACGAATTACGATAACGCCATGCCAGATACACGCCAATCAATAAAGGCACCGTATACACAGGATCAATAATTGGCATGGCAAAAATCGCGAAGCGCTGGTCAGTAAACGGCAAGAGCAATTGCGTGCCGTAAGGCGTTAACACATCCAGTAGGGGATGGGACAGAATGGCCAGAGTCATAGCCAACATCCAGTATTTAAGTCTTTCCCAGGAGGCAAGCTCTTCTGATCGCCGACATTCAACTCGGTGAAAAAGATAGCCGAGAATTGGCCCTACAACTGGCGCGAAAAATAGGGAGTGTGTTATGCCGCGATGCATCTGCAAGTTATCGAAGTAGTCACCCATGATAAACACATCGAGATCCGGCATCGCGCCAGCAAAAGCGCCCGCTGCAACTACTCTAAATCCTAGCTTATGTTGCGTGCTCGATTGCGCAACTACTGCGCCAAGGCCTGCTTGGGAAAAGGGATCCATAAAAGCTTATACGATAGGTGATTAGAAATGGGTTTTAATGAGGAGCGTAGTCTAGGCGAGCTACCCTAACTTGCGGTTCACTACTTATGTCTGTCCAGGATACATACACCGAATCGCCAACTGCTTCAATCATAGGGAAACCGCTACGCCTTGATGCGCTGGTTTCAGCCACTTCATGCTGGCCCAAAAAATCGCCTTTCGCATTGTAAAGAGAAATCATAATGCGAGGATCGGAGGTAGTATCTATCCAACTCACGGCTATGTTTCCTGAGTCGAGTATAGCCGTGCCGACTCGACCATTTGTGAATTCCGAACTAATTACAATCGGTGCGCCAAAACTATCGCCGCTATCATTTGAAATTTTTAGCTGCACCTTTGGTGAATCATCTTTAGCAGTGAACCAGGCAACTGCGACTAAGTCTTCGTTTGCCGCTACGTCTGGTCCATTGACCGGGCATCCTGCAATTTGCCAATCGTCAGCATGCAGGGTTTCTGATTCAGACCATTTGCCATTGATGTGTCTAACATAAGAGATATCGCGGATCTCTTGTTCAGATCGATCGCGAAAAACTATGATAGGTCCCTTAGCGGTCATGGCCGAGTTGGTTTGGCAGCAATCGCAAACTCGGGGGTCGATTTCCCACTCATCAAGCGTGTTGCCAGCGTAATCATAAACTCCTGCACGCAGGGTCATCTGGCCGTAACCATCTTCCCGCTTGGTATCGCGCCCATCGAGCCAGGTGATAAGAGTTTGATCTGAGTTCAGCGGGAGCATTGATACGAATCCGTGTTCAGCACTTACGCCATCGCTGTGCAAAATTCGCGGTTCGCTCCAATGGTTGTTTCCCGCATTGAAGAAACTAGCGGCGATGTCATAGTCGTAAGTGCCTTCAGCACTCATCTGTAGCCAATGACTTGCCATGTTGCCGTGATTGACTGACAGCATCGGAAAATCTGCCCAGTTCACAAACCAGTTGGTGCCTTCGCTTATAACTATTGGTTCGTTCCAAGTTTTTCCACTTAAACGTGAATATTTGAACCTTGCGACATCTTCGTCCTCACTTACCCACGACAAATAAATTTGTCCAGATTCATCACTAACAATTCTGGAAAGATGACTGTTAGCCTGAGCCGGTGTCGGGAGAATTTCTAATATGATGTTGGATTCGTCTTGTGCTGCGTTGACGAAGCCAATTAAAAGAAGAAAGAACGATGAACAAGCGAGTAATTGTTTGAAGAAAGATTTCATGGGATAGCTGCTCACTGCAAATTCACTGTCAGGCCAAGTCTTTCAAGTTCGCCGAGTAGCGATTCTCTTGATTGCATACCGATCAGCTTTGCCGCGACCTCGTTATCGGGAGAGAGGATATAAGTCGTTGGCATTACGTCTGGTGGGCGCAATGCCAATTCATCAACCTCGGGCTGAGTTAATGTGGGAAACTCAACTCCCAGCTCATCAGCAATGTCCAAAGTAACTTCTCTAGGATCTTCGTCGAAGTTAACACCGACTACTTCGATGCCACTCGATTGAAGTTCGAGGCTCAGCGCATTGAATATGGGAATTTCAATGCGGCAGGGCGCACACCACTCAGACCAGTAGTTCACAATGCGCCAGCTATCACTCTCCTCATCGGCAGTGGCCAATTGAGCGAACGTGAGGCATGCACAAAGAATAAGGCGTGTTACTGCTTTCATCATAGGCAGATAATAAATTGCCGAGCCGGAAAAAGCAGTAGCTCTTTCCGGCGGAAGAGTGGTTTTTAGGACTAATTGTCTAGGCGAAACTGGCTTCAGCTGGCTTATCAGACAATGACTTCAAGGTGAGAATGGCAATCATGGAGATCAACAGTGGCACTGAGAATGCGATAAAGCAATCTGCACCAGTCCAGCCAAGAGAGAGTAAAAATCCTGCTGCGGATGGTCCGAGTATGCCGCCAATTCGACCAACACCGATGGCCCAGCCCATGCCAGTATTACGAATGCTGGTCGGATAGATAGTTGGCGCAATGCTGTACAGACCAATCATCGAACCGAATACGAAAAAGCCGATGACAAATCCAACGACTAACATGATGGCCAAATCCACATTGATTAGACCAAACACAGTCATGAACGTAGCGCACAGCACCATGTATAAGCCCGTGAGCTTGTGAACTGAAAACTTGGCAGTGAGAAAACCTAACGTGGTGCCACCAACGATACCGCCAATATTCATCAACACTGCACCAGAAATACCTTGTTCCACACGAAGCCCGGCATCAGCAAGAAGAGTGGGGGTCCAACTCAGTACGAAATAGAAGCTGAGCATTACCATGAAGAACGAACACCACATCAACAACGTTGAATTTCTGAGTGGTGTAGAAACCAAGCTTAGAACATTGCCGCTTTCCGCAGATTCGCGCTGAAAGTCTGGCAGCGAATCAAGACTTGATCCCCCTAATTGAGCCCGCAGAGCATTTACTTTTTCTAAGGCACCTTTTGGCTTTCGTTCTAACAAGTATTCCAACGACTCTGGTAGAAAACGATAAACGACTGGAATCATCAGAGCGGAACAGATAGCGCCAAAGATGAATACGGCGCGCCAACCATAGGCAACTATTAGAAATGCTGCGATAGTGCCGCCAATAGTCGCACCAATTGGATAACCAGATTGCACCAGACTAATCGCAAAGCCCTGGCGCTTCTCCGATGAATATTCAGCAGTGATCGTGGTGATGCTGGCTAACATGCCGCCGATGCCTAGTCCGGTTAACACTCGCGTAGCTGCGAGTTGTGTAACTGAGTTAGTAAAGGCGGAGGCGAGCATGCCCAAACTGATAATAACCAAACACAGCAAAATGATATTGCGACGACCGATGCGATCGGCAATGGGTGCAATAAAAAGCGAACCGGCTGCCATGCCAAATAGACCGGAACTCAATAGCACGCCAATCGATTGAGGCTCAAGACCCCATTCGTCAGAAATAACTGGTGCAGTAAATGACACAACGAGAACATCGAAACCGTCGAGCATATTGATGATGATGCAAATGGTTACAGCCAAAATTTGCACAGGACGCATTGGTCCTTCTTTCATGGTAGCGACTATGCCGTTGCTCATTCGTTTAAAACCTTATTAATTATTTGTTCTGCCATGCCCAATGCATTGGCTGGTTCTTTTAACGCTTGCCAGTCGATGTCAGCGCTAGTTAATGAACTTAACTCATCGATCATGTTGGTTTCGTTGTTGATAGAAGCAGCACAGGCTTGAGCGACTAGATTCGCTGCCTCCGCTCTTTCCATCGATTTGCTCAGCTCAAACGTTGCTGCTTCGGCGAGAATGCGCCCATTGTCTAAAGCAATGTTTGCTTGCATCGCTGCAGCTTTTACTTCAACTGAGTCGATTGCCTGGCTCGCCAGGGACAGACTGGCTCCTGCCGCGCAAGCTAAAGGTGCCAGAGTTAGGTTTTCTACGGCCATGCTCACCCCATCCCGTTCGTGATTGGCGAGCAACGTTTGATTAAGCACATTCGAGAGAGATTGGCAGTAGCTTGCGAGGGCAACCAGAATTTCAGGTAAAACTGGATTGGTTTTATTGGGGAGAGTGGAAGATTTTCCACCTTCGTTAAATCGAAGTTCACCCACTTCAGACTGAGTAAGCAGCAACATGTCCTGAGCCATCTTGCCGATGAGGCCGGCTGTGGTACTTAACCAATTTCCAAACTCAACGATGTTGTCTCTTTGTACGTGCCAGGGTGAGTTTGATGGTGATAGGTCTAACTCCTGGGCCATGACAGTGCACAGTTCATTCGCCTTTGGGCCTAACGCTGAAAGCGTACCTACCGATCCGCCCAGTTGCAGTCGGAGCAGATTGGGTAGTAAGCGAGAAAGCCTTTCTTGCTGCCTGAGCAAAGGCTCCAACCAGTTAACAACTTTGAGACCGAATACAGTCGGTGCGGCATTCTGATTTCTGGTGCGAGCGATGGTTAACGTATTACGGTGCTCATCGGCTAACGTTTTGAGCTTACCAATGAGCGTAGAGTTCTTATTCAACAGCAGATTGCATACAAGTTTCAGACGCAGTACTAATCCACTATCGATTACATCGTGACTGGTTACACCGTGATGTAGATAGGAAGCAACTTCTGCGGGTAACTGCTCGCGAAGTGCAGCGATCAAACCAGGGATAGCTATCCCATCTTGTTGAAATCGGGCTGCCAGCGAACCAGGATCTATAGCAGTATCTTCCAAGCAGTGAGCGATTGTTTGAGCAGTATCCTTTGGAATAATACCTAGCGCTTCTTGCGCTTTAGCAAGAGCAATCTCGAATTGCAGGTAAGCCTGAATCTCCGCCTCATCACTGAATAGAACAGCGATCTCCGGATCTGCATAAGTACTTCCTGTAATGGCTGAATCTAATGCACTAACCACTAGGGTCTCCAACGAATTCTGTTACACCTTGAAGAACAGCGTTTCATTCTGTCCTTGCATGTGAATATCAAACTGATAGTGAGCTTGCTCTGATGAATCACGTTGCGCAATTAACGTTTCGCGTCGATCGGCTGGTAATTGGCTGAAAATGGCATCTTGTTCATTGGACTCAGCCTCATCGGAAAAGTATATGCGGGTATAGGCCTGCAATAGTAAACCCCGCAAATACACAATTACTGCTATATAAGGTGCTTCATCAAGACTCAATGGGCCTGGTTTAACGGTCTCAAACGTGAAGTGGTGATCATCAGTCATGCCCGTTTCGCTGCGGGCAAATCCGAAAAACTTATCACTTGAGAGCTGCCCATCGCCATCTGCCTGCAGAATTTCGATCATCGCATCATGAATCTCATCGCCATTGCCATCGAATACCTTGCCACTGATGGAAATCCGATCGCCAGCGCCTTCAATCCTATTGGATACTGCTCCTCGGTACTCAATATGAGCGTTCGATAAGGTGAGCCCAATAGCGTAGTACGGCCCAACTGTTTGCGAAGGTGTTTGAATTTGAGGAGAGGCATCGGTCATTACGAATGCTCCTCATCTGCCGGAGTGGCGTTCGCTCCAGCAAGTACAATGTCGAATCCATAACCGAGTGCATTGTCAGGTTCAGTGATACTTAGATCAAAGCCCGCGACTAACAGTGGTGCCGATTGCTTCGGCACAGATTGAAAAATTGGATCATATTCCAGTAAAGGATCACCTGGAAAATACATTTGAGTAATGAGGCGGCTACAAACAGCATCACCAATTACTGAAAAATGAATATGTTGTGGTCGCCATGCATTGGGATGATTTTTCCAAGGATAAGCGCCTGGTTTAACCGTAACAAAACGATATGCTCCATCGTTGTCGGTAATGCAACGACCAGCACCTTGAAAGTTTGGGTCTAACGGGGCAGTCCGATCATCAACTTTATGCGCGTACCGACCGCTAGCATTCGCTTGCCAGATTTCAATCAATGCACCCCGGACTGGTTTGCCCCATTGATCAGTAACTCGCCCTGATACGATGATGCGTTCACCCAACGGCTCTCCACCCTGGCTGGCACTGCGTGTTAAATCTCGTTCCAGTTCATCAGCCGTAAACTGATTGAGTAGTGAGCCAGCTGTTTCGAGTGCGGGCGCGTTCTTCTTTCCTTTATAGAGATCAACCAAATCAATTTCAGCTTGGGTCGGACCACGCAATAACGATGATTTGTAGTCAGGGTAGATAGAAGGTGGATGTTGTGAACGGTCGATGATTGCCATGCGAATAGTTGGTTATTTTTTTGTTGCGTGCTTATCTTATGTCCAATGCTTCTTTCGCCACTCGGAATGCATTTCGTGCAGAAGGAATTCCTCCATAGATTGCCAAGTGAAGAAATGCTTCGCGAATATCATCTTGGGAAAGACCAGTATTCTGGGTAGCTTTGAGATGCAGGGCAAGTTCATCATAGTGACCCAAGCAGGCGAGCAGGGTGACTGTGATTAAACTTCGGTCGCGCTTACTCATGGTCTCTCGGCCCCACACCGATCCCCAGGCTGATGATGTCAGCAACTCCTGAAAGTCTTTATCGAATTCATTGGTGGATGTGACGGTGTTGTTCACATAGTCATCACCCAGAACTTCCCGGCGAGTTTTCATGCCGAGTTCGATTAGCTCTTGTCTGCTTATGTCGTTTGACACTTATCCGGCCCTCTTAAGCTCTTATTGGGTTCAAGCTTAACAGATGAATGGCTCGCTGACCTCCCGTGTTTAACGGGGCTCGGGCGCTATAATTTTCGGCTCGCTGTTGCCATAATGAGTCGAGACTCAGCCTCATGAGAATAACAATAGAATCCCCATGAACACTCAAGTAGGCATAATCGGCGCCGGTCCTGCAGGGCTGCTGTTGTCCCACATCCTCCATCTTAATGGCATAGAAACCGTGCTACTGGAGCAGCGTAGCAGAAGTTATGTTGAGAACCGGGTGCGTGCTGGAGTTCTGGAGCAGGGCACGGTAAATCTGCTCGATGAAGTGGGCTTGGCGGATCGGCTGCATAAAGAAGGCATGGCACATCATGGCTTTGAGATTCGTTTCGGCAGTCAAACATTGCATATCAATTTTGATGAATTGACTGATGGCAATGGCATTACCGTTTATGGTCAGCAAGAAATTGTCAAAGACATGATCAACGCAAGAATAGATGCGGGCGGTGAACTATTATTCGAAGTTGATAACGTGTCTATTCAAAATCCATTGAGCGACAAGCCGACAATTCACTATGAGCACCAAGAGGAATCCCATCAAATTGAATGTGATTTTGTTATTGGTTGCGATGGCTTCCATGGCATTAGTCGGCAAACGATACCAAAAGAGGAAAAGTCTGTTTCAGATCGCAGTTATCCGTTCGCCTGGCTAGGAATTTTAGTGGAAGCGCCACCATCCTCTCCCGAGTTGATCTACGCGAATAGTGAAAATGGTTTTGCCTTGCACAGCATGCGTTCACCACACATCACAAGAAACTATGTGCAATGCCCTCCAGACGACAATATCGAAGACTGGTCAGATGATCGTATCTGGCAGGCGCTGCATGATCGACTGGAAACGGTTGCTGATTGGTCGCTCACAGAAGGAAAGATTATTGAAAAGAGCATTACACCCATGCGCAGTTTCGTTTGTGAAACCATGCGCTATGGAAACCTGTTCTTAGCCGGAGATGCAGCACATATTGTTCCGCCTACAGGTGCAAAAGGGATGAACCTCGCAATTTCTGATGTACGATTTCTTAGCCAGGCACTCATCGATAGGTTTAAGAATAACTCAGACGAAAATCTCAAAAGCTACACAGAAAATTGTTTGCGACGCATCTGGCGCGGACAACATTTCTCCTGGTACATGACTTCACTGCTTCACAAGTTTCCAGAAGACGAAGGCTTTCAACGCAAACTACAATTATCCGAGTTGAACTATTTGACGAAGTCTCGTGTAGCCAGAGCGGCAATGGCAGAAAATTATGTTGGTTTTGAGGTTTAGAACAAGTTTCTTTCTGCTATGTGCACTGGCCTGTCTTACGGGAATTGCTCGCGGGCAAGACCGTATTGAGTCACTGCTGGGTGATGGTGGTGTGCTATTGCAGTCTCCATCTGGGGAGAACTTACTCAGTATTGGCGCAGAGCAATCACTCATCCCCGCGTCTATAGTCAAAATCCCACTGACCCATGTTGCCATGACGAGCTTGGGTGACGACTTCCGTTTTACTACTGAGTTCTATCAAAACGCTGACGGTGATCTGTTAGTTCGCGGATTGGGAGATCCATTTTTAGTGTCGGAAGAGATCGCAATCATTGCGAGCGCATTAGCGCAACAAGGGTTAACTGAGGTTCATCGATTAGTTGTAGATGATTCTGCATTCGAGCCTAATCCAGATCTGCCATTAGAAACCGGGGCAGATGATCCTTATGCCGCGCGCAATAGCGCGTTAGCTGTGAATTTCAATACGGTAAACCTCGCATGGAATGATGCGGGCGAATTGGTTTCCGCTGAGCCCCAGACTCCGTTGACTGCAGTAGCCCGAGAGCTCGGTGCTGATCTGCGGCAAAGTGAGGCGGTACGCATCAACCTTGGCGACGATCCAATGGTTGGGTTGCAACAAGCTCAGCAGTTGTTTCTTCATTTCATCGAGGAGGCCGGAATTACAGTTAGTGATAAAGAGTTTTACCGAGAAGCGGTCAACGAGAATTGGAACTTGATCTATAGCCACGCAAGCTCTCGTCCTTTGCGAGAAATTCTTTCAGGCATGTTGCGCTACTCAAATAACTTCATCGCTAACCAGCTGTTCCTCACACTTGGTGCGCAATTGTCTGGCTATCCAGCTACATCGGAGTCGGCACAACTGGCACTCACAGCCCAACTGCATGAACTTTATGGTGAGGGTTACGGTGATGATCCTAATGTACTAACAATGGTTGAAGGGTCAGGGTTAGGTCGAAATCAACGAGCTACGGCTGAAGCGATGGTGCATATTCTTCAATCATTCGAGCCTTACAATGATTTGTTGACGGAGACTAACGGTGTATTAAGAAAGAGTGGGACACTCACTGGCGTCTATAACTTTGCGGGCTATATTCCTCATGAAGGTGAACTCTATCCTTTCGCGATATTGACCAATCAAGCACGGAACAATCGAGCAACCATCCTGAGAGAATTGGTAAGTATTGTTGCTTCCTACTAATGAGAACAACTATGAAAAACATTCTGCTCTTAATCTTTTTGTTCTTCGCTACCAATGTAAATGCTCAAACCGATGCGCCACCGGCTTATCCGCGGGAGGGAGCAACGAAGATATTGGAAAACGAACATGTAATCGTCTGGAACATAAGCTGGTTAAAGGGTGATTACCCTGTTCATCGTCACCGATATGATCATACCGGCGTGTATTACAGCCCCGGCGATAGAATCATCACGTCGACAGAGGGTGAAGCGCGGGAAGTCCATACTGATGCCTGGAACATTTCATTTCAGTTGGCGGGGGTAACCCATACTGAGTCGGGTACTAGTGAAGAACCGTTGCGTGCGATCTTTGTGCAGATTAAACGGCCTCTGGCGATTGCAGCAGCGAATAATGATTCACTGCCAAGATTTCCACATGATAGACCGCTTGAGAGACGAGTTAATGAGCGGGTGAGGGTATGGGAGTACGGGCCTGACACATCAAGTGACGATATTCACTATCACAGTTTTGATGCCGTAGTGGTTTGGTTCGATAATCAAACCCAACCGAACGTCGAGTTCGTTGCACAAGGAACAATACACAATACCGACGTGCCTACTGCCGCCGAACGTGTATTTGTTTTTGAGATAATGTGAGGGGATGTAAGCCAGGAAGACGCGATGTTGTTCACCAACGCCTTCCGGCTAGCTTTAGCTTACTGCGCGACTGAGATGTCTTCAGCCTGAGGTCCTTTCTGCCCTTGTGTAACAGAAAACTCAACTTTTTGACCTTCTGTTAGTGACTTGTAACCAGAGCTATTGATTGCACTGAAGTGTGCGAACACATCAGGTCCACCTTCACGCTCAATAAACCCAAAGCCTTTTTGTTCGTCGAACCATTTAACGGTTCCAGTAACTCGTTCTGACATAATTTAATTCCTACTAGTTAGATAATTCAGTTCAGGAAAAACCCTAAACCATAGTTCGTGCAAGAAACTAAGCGATACTTGATGACTACAAAGCGAGGAATTACTAAAAAAACGTCGAAATGGGGGCAAAAAATAGGTTGCTGACTTTCAAGCAGCGGGCACAGTACAGCTTGTACAACTATTAATCAACTTCTTTAGTAAGTAGTTGCGATGTAAAAAAAGAGAAAATCTGGCTTTTCTAGGGGAGTTACTCGCCGTTTAACGAGTACACCAATAAGACATTACCCGGAGCTTCATTCCATTTGTCATAGCCCGACGTCACATACACTTGCCCGTTAACTACTACTGGACCATCAGCTTCAATCGCTCCACCCTGGGCTTCAATACCGTTTGCCATGCCGAAGTTTTGCCAGGTATCGGTTTCCCAAAGTGCTTCGCCAGTTTCAGCATCGAAAGCGCGTAAGACACCATCGAGACTGCCGGCAAATACCAGACTGTCGGTACTGGCCACTGCCGCAGAGACGCCCTGCCAACATAGAAAAGTTGTTTCACGACAATCTCGTTCTAAGTCATTGCGCCATAGAATCTCGCCCGTACTTGGTTGAAAGGCATGGATACCTGGATGAGGAGGGCCTACGTTATAGGGGTTGTTGGTGGGTAAATCAGAGATTCCCACAAACAGTTTTTCACTGTTCATGCTCATGCCCCAGTGCACGCCACCCATAGTGCCGCCACTGCCGGCGCGTTGCTCCCAAATTAACGCGCCATTGTTTGCAGGATCTAACGCGTAAACCATGCCGGACTTCTGACCGACGATTATCATCTGCCGGCCATTTTCATCTTCCGCCAGAATTGGAGATGCACCGATATCGTAGTCGGGACCATCTTCTTCTGGGCAATTAGGTGCGCGGCGAGAACAGGCACCGTTCCACGCATCGTTCTGGGTCAGTTGAGCAGACCAAACGATATCGCCGGTATCGAGATCCATGGCGATAACCGCATCGCTATATTCATTCGCAGGCGATGAATAATTCTCTCCAGTGCCGACGTACACGACATTGCGCGCAGCATCGATTGTTGGGCTTGACCAGATAGGCGCACCGGAAGGGCCGTATTGCTGAGTGCCAGCGGTGCTTTCGATAGTAGGACGTGGTTCGTCGGTGGTATAGGTTCGCCACAATTCTTCACCACTGCTAATACTTAATGCCACTAAGGCACCACGAAAGGTGCAACAGTTGTAATCGGTACGTGAAGCCAAGATAACTTCTAACGATGAAACAGGAACAACGACTGTGTCGTCGTGTGCTATGACAGATCCGCTAACGATTGCTGCTTGATGGTCATGCACTTGTTTCTTCCATAAAAGCTCACCAGTTTTCGCATCCAATGCATAGGCAGTAGCAGTGAAGTCGCCAAACAAAACAGTTTCAGGAATACCTTGATCATCAGTACTCACATAAAGAGAACCGCGCACTTCCGCATCCGCACTGAATGTCCAAAGTGGACAGCCGTTACTGTTGTCCAACGCGTACACGGTGCCATCCTGACTACCAGTAAATAAAACTTCTGGTGTGACTACAGGCTGCGCTCTCGAGCGAGTCGCACCAGGAAAAGCGAAAACCCATTTCAGTTCCAACTGGCCAACATTGTTTCTGTTTAGAGATGTTTCGTTTGGCAGGTAACGGGCATTGCCCGCTGAAGATCCCCAACCATTCCAGCTTACGGGTTGCGTTAGGTTTGCGGCTGACGAAAGTTCGGACTCACAACTGAATGTACTCAGGTCGGTTTGCGTGGGTTGGTATCGACGTCCAGTTAAGAAGAAAGCAACTTGCTGTTTTTCTTCACGGGTAAGAGCCATTCCTGCGGTGGCCATAATTCCGGATTCCAGCGATTGCACGATGCGATCCGGTGGGAACAATGCCAGGGCAGTACGCTGTGGTGCTTCAAGTAATGCACCTTCATGGCATTCAGCGCAGGCCAGCTGATACTGACCTTCGCCCGCAACGTAGTCAGGCTCGTTCTCAACATCTTGCGAACTTGCTGTCAGTGGGAACAACAGGGAAGCCAAGAAAAACAAGCTGGAAGTCTTCAATTGCATCGGTATTACCTGATTCGTTAGCAGGAGGAGCTCGATAATAACAAAAGCTGAGAGGGTGTGTTCAATGGAATTCAGGGCAGTGATTGATCCGTCCCAGAAGCCGAGCCGTATAGGTCTCTATCCCTTGCAACACGCGAATCCGAGAAACCATTCAACTCGCTTATATAGAGTAGGAGGAGAAAAAGATGATCAAGAAAACAGCTGCAATTTTCTCAGTAGCCGTAATGACTTCAACTGCCTGGGCTGATTCAGAAGCCGATGGAGACTGGGACTTCTCGATGTCCAGCCCATTTGGCCAGGTCAGTGCCAAAGTCACATTGAAGACAGACGGTGATAAGCTCACTGGTGCCTTCGATCTTGGTGGCGATCGCATCCTGGAAATTCAAGAAGGATCGATTGAGGGAGACACGCTTTCTTTCAGCATCACTCGTCAGGGCGCAATGACGATGACTTACGTTATGTCCGCTTCAGTTGATGGCGATACTGTTACTGGTTCCGCTGCCGCCATGGGAGCGACAGCCCCTTGGTCAATGACTCGTAGCAACTAATTTAGTAGACCAATGATCAGTTGCTGCAACGTTGCGCAGCGACTGGTCGTGGTAACACTAACGGATTCGCTTCAACTCTGCCTTCACTGGCTAACTGGTCGAATGCTGCTTGTTGCAACATCTTCACTTGATTGCGTGACATGCCCAGCTCGTATCCGGAACATTCATTCTCACCCAACGATCTTGGGTCCAGTCCTGTGAGATTGCCAAACACAACAAGCGCTTCTAAATAGTAGCCATAGTTACTGGCGTGGTAGTGGTCGTATGACCAAAGATCAACTTTATCTAAATCGATTCCATCATACGGATTCGGATCAGCGATACCGTTAGCCATTGCGCGGCTCCACGCTTCACCCACTCCGTTCACTGCAACTACCCCCGGTGTTTGTGCAGCGAGGTCATAACCTGCTCGCACGTCCAGCGCCATCTGTTCAATGGGCTGCCCGGTCCATGGACGATCTTCTAAATAAGTTTGATCAGCGCGCGACCAGGTAGCAGTTAAATACACTTCAACATCTGGATTCTTACTGCGTAAGAATTCCGTCATGTCTTCAACTGTCTCTACTAGTTTCGCAGGATTTCCAGGAGCATCAGCATCCAGAGTGCTGAATCCATGCATTACCACTTGATCCCAAGGTCGGCGCCCGATGACTCCCAACTTATTTTCCAGATGAAATTCGATGCCAACTCCGCCACGAGTTTCCAAATTAACGTCGTAATCCAAACCTGCTTGATCCGCAAATGATTTGAATAACGCAGGCACCCCACCGATACCTTCACTATTTAGATCAGTAACAGTATCTGGGCGATAGTGACGCACTGCTGATCCCCAGCCATAAGTGAAACTATTGCCAATGAACAACACATCGGTGTCGGCATGGGCGGTGGTAATTCCGAGTAGTAGCAAGAGTGCAGCAAATTTCTTCATGATGGACCTAATGATCTAGTTGTTTCCCCGGAGTTTGGCATTGAAATGGCCTAAAAATCCACTGTTCTAGGGGCCTGATCATGCTAATCTGCGGCCATGATTATTGACGTACACACCCACGCCTACACCCGCCGCTGGCTAGAAATTCTCAAAGAGCAGGGCGGTGACTATCACCTCAAAATCCGACCCGATGGGAAGGAAGAGATCTTCCGGGGTGAAACCCCAGTTGCCTTTCCGCAACCAGGTCATTTCGATTACGACTTGCGAATCAAGCAGATGGATGAGTCCGGGATCGATATCTCGGTTGTCTCTCTCACCTGTCCCAATGTGTATTGGGGAACGGAAGAAGTGAGCTGCTTAGCGGCGCAAGAATCCAACGACACCATGGCGGAAGCGCAGTCCACATACCCTGATCGCATCCGCTGGTTCACGTCATTGCCATGGCAGTACCCAGAAAAAGCAGTGGAAGAATTAGAGCGCAGTTGTGCCAATGGCGCTTCCGGGGTGATGGTGCTGGCGAACATCGATGGCATGAGTCTGAACGATGAATTCTTTGCACCGATTTGGCAGGCCATCGACGACAAGGCGCTTCCGGTGCTGCTGCATCCGACTGATCCGCCAGGCGCTAAAGTCATGGATATGGGTGAGTTTGATTTAAGTTGGTCCGTCGGATTTATGTTCGATACGACTCTGGCAATCACGCGCATGATCTTCGATGGTTTCTTCGACAAGTATCCCAATTTGAAAATGATTGCATCCCATGGCGGCGCAGCATTGCCTTACCTGGTTGGTCGGTTTGAAAAAGGTGATGAAGTGGAATTACCTCAGCGACGCAAGATGCAACAGAAGCCCACTGACTATCTACGTCACATTTATTACGACAGCATCACTTATGATCCGCGAGCGTTGAACTATTTGATTTCAATCGTCGGCATCGATCGAGTGATGTTAGGAACTGATTGGCCGCATCAAGTTTTCGATATTGAAGGCGCGATTAACAACACGGCGGCATTAGCAGATTCTGACTGTGAAGCCATAAGACATCTAAACGCAAAGCGTGTGTTTGGATTCTGAAGCAAAGTAGATAAATATAAATAGTTAAATAAAAGAATAAATAGAAAGAAGAAAAACTATAGGGAGATTAAAGCATGGCTGAGAAAGGCGTTAAGTTCGCGTCCCGCTGGGGATTCATCTTAGCTGCAGTCGGCGGCGCTGTTGGCTTGGGTAATATATGGCGCTTTACCTTCATGGCCGGTGAAAACGGCGGTGGAGCCTTTATCTTTCTGTATTTCGTTTTCATCCTCTTTCTGGGTTTGCCTTGTTTAATGGCGATGATCGTCATTGGCAGACGAGGCGGTGAAAGCCCGGTTGGAAGTACCCGTAACTTGGCCATCACCGAAGGGCGCAGTGAGAATTGGCGGGTCATTGGCTACATAGCGATTACCATCGCGTTTCTTGTGCTGTCATTCTTCAGCATGATCGCCGGTTGGATCTTAGCTTACTTACCCATTTCTTTATCTGGCGCGTTTGCGGAAATCACCGCAGACGAATCTGTTCAACTGTTTGGTGATATACAAGCGTCTGCTTTGGGAATGACATTCTGGCACGCCGTGTTTATGTGCATGACGATGTTTATTGTTGCCAGAGGCGTGCAACAAGGTTTGGAAAAAACCGTCCAGCTGATGATGCCGGCTTTGGCAATACTGTTACTTATTCTCGTTGCTTACGGTTCAATTGTTGGTGATCTCGGTGCGGCACTGCGCTTTATGTTCGTGCCTGACTTCAGTCGAGTGGATAACGATGTTGTCTTGCTTGCACTTGGCCAGGCGTTCTTTTCGTTAAGTGTCGGCGGCGGCGGTATCCTCGCCTATGGTGCTTATCTGCAAAAAGACGCATCCATACCCCGCGCTGCCTTCGCGATTGCTGGTGCTAACGTGTCGGTGGATATGTTGGCCGGTCTGGCGATTTTCCCCATCGTTTTTGCCTCTGCATTAGAACCCGCGCAGGGACCAGGACTAATTTTCGTTACTTTGCCAGTGGCTCTAGGTCAGATGCCTGGTGGCCAATTGATTGGCACGGCGTTTTTGATACTGGTGCTGTTTGCTGCGCTCACCTCTTCAATATCGATGTTGGAATCTATTGTATCCAGACTGGTTGAACGCCCTGGTGCTACTCGGTTGAGAATGACGTTGATCGCCGGTGGAGGGGCCTGGTTTATTGGCCTGGGTTCGGTGTTTTCTCACAACATCTGGTCAGACTTTACGCCATTGGATTTCATTCCCTGGTTCGAGGGCTCAACCATTTTTCGCATCATCGATTTCTTTGTTGTGAATAACTTAATGCTGATTAGTGCGTTCCTAATTACTATTTTTGCAGGATGGGTAATGTCCCAGTCTGCTACCCAGGACGAATTGGGTCTTGGTGATTCACTTGGGTATAAGTGGTGGCGAATCGTCATGCGCTTTTTAGCACCACTCTCAATATTTTTGATCGCGGTGGTAACTATTCTGAGTTACTAAATCGAGTTTTGGAGGGAAAGAAGATGTCTAAGAAAGAAAGACGTACAGTACCCATCGAAGCAGTAGAGATTTACAACCAATACATTCATGGCGAGATAAGTCGGCGCAAGTTTCTCGATGGTGTTAAAAAATTTGCAGCAGTTGGATTGAGCAGTGCTGCAATTGTTGAGGCATTAATGCCCAACTATGCATTAGGGCAACAAGTTCGACGTGATGATGAACGCATTACTGCAAGTTACGAAACTATTCCTTCGCCCGATGGCCATGGATTTATTCGTGGCTATCTGGTGCGTCCTTACAGCGCCGATAGCAGGAGCGAAACGTCTGCCCAATTGCCAGGCATTGTTGTTGTTCATGAGAATCGCGGTTTAAATCCTCACACTGAAGATGTTGCACGCCGGTTTGCATTGGCGAACTTTATGGCATTTGCCCCAGATGTGCTTACTTCGGTCGGCGGATATCCGGGAGATGACTATCAGGGCGGGCAGTTGTTTCGACAGCTCGATCCTGAAAAGCGCTTTCAAGATATTGTAGCCAGCGCGAGATGGTTAAAGAATCGATCGGACTGCACAGGCAAGATTGGTGCGACTGGGTTTTGTTATGGAGGCAGTATCTCGAATCGTCTGGCAACGGAGTTAGGTGATGACCTGGCAGCAGCTGTGCCTTTTTATGGTGGAGGTGCTCCCGCTGCAGATGTTCCGAGAATTCGCGCAGCAATCATGGTGCAGCATGGAGAGTTGGATACACGCTTAGTAGAAGCCTGGCCTGCTTATGAAGCGGCGCTGCAGGCGAACAATGTCACTTATGAAGGGCATATCTATCCGAATTCCATGCACGGATTTTTTAATGATGCGACACCTGAGCGTTACAACGAAGCTGCTGCGACAGAAGCATGGCGTCGCACAATCGATTGGTTCAATCAATACGTAAGAAGTTAAACGGATTGCAAACAATGTCTAAAGATCAAAGAGAAGACCAACAAACAAACCAAAACGGGACAAGTCGTCGCCGTGTATTGGCAGGTTTTGGCACCTTGGCTGCCGCAGGCATGATGTCTGGAAAGCTGTCTGCTCAGAGTAGTGGTAGTGAAACCGATGTGTTGATTATCGGTGGAGGAATAGCTGGTTCATCAACAGCATTCCATTTGGCAGAACAGGGGCAAGACGTCATCTTGCTCGAGCGAGGTGAGATTGCTTCGGAAGCGTCCGGCCAAAACATGGGTGGCCTCGGAGGAGACGGGTGGGGTAATAACCCTAATCTACTTTCTTATTTGACCGCTGGCAGCGTCGAAATTTTTAAACGCATGCAACTCGATCTTGGTTACGACATGGAGTTTCGGCTGTCTGGCACCTTGACCGGGATTCATACGGAAGAGCAGTTTGAATACTACCAGGATCAAGTTAACACCTTGCGCTCTGGTGGTTATGAAGTTGAACTATTAACGCCGCGCGAAGCACGTGCGATTGAACCGGAAGCAAATCCTGAATTATTGGGCTATCGCTATGCAGTACAACGCGGCCAGGCTGATCCGGTTAAATCCACTCGCGCGTTTGCGCATGCAGCGGAAACGGCCGGAGCCACAATCAATACCGGACAAAACGTTGTTTCCATCACGCCACGCAGTCAGGGCGGATATTCGGTGCGAACAGACAATGCCGAGTATCAATGTCAGAAACTGGTGTTGGCGACCGGTGCCTGGTGTGGTCCGGTTGGACAGATGCTTGGTCTAAAAATCCCGATAGTGCCTGTGCGCGGACAGATGTGGGCAACCTCCAGTATGCCAATGCGTGTTTTTCATACCATTGGATCCGCCGAATCCAGTTTCGCCTGGAGTAAAGACAACGGTTCAGATGAAGTCACCCCTCCTAACTTAACGCACAAGAACAATCGTCGAGTCATTCGGCATCTCTATGGTCGTCAGCGTAAAAACGGTGAGATTATTTTTGGCGGTGATCGAGAAAGTCTGGGATACAACACAACTCCTGATCCTGCTGGTATCGAAGTGAATCGCGGTCATGCTGCCGAAGTGATTCCGTTAGTAGCGAGTCTGCCAATCTCTCGCACCTGGGCCGGACTCATGCCTTTCTCAATTGATGGTGCTCCGATTATTGGGCGAATTCCCCAGCGAGAGAATCTATTCATTGTGAGTGGGCTATCTTCCTCTGGTTTTGGTCGTGGCCCTATGGCAGGAAAGTTAGGTGCCGATTTCATTCGCACTGGTCATATGACTCATGTGCTTACGGAAAGTGATCCTGCGCGCTGCGTAACTGAAGCATAGAGTTTTTTAACTTCCATACTGATTGATTAGCCATCCCAACAGCAACACTTGTGGGACAGTAATCAACGGAAGAAAAAGCGCCATCTTCAAGGATCGCGTTGCATCCTTTAGCACTAAGATTTCGGTGTAGTCTGTCGCGACTCCACCCATCAAAAAAGTAAAACTGTTTCCAGGCGCTCCAGCTCGATTAAGAATGTCCGCTGCAATAGGAGTTGATCCTTCGGAACACACTTCCAAAATTGTGGCCACAGCAATGGTGATGCCTAAACCCATCAGTGTGGGGCCAAAGTAAGTACTAAACATTTCTACCGGCATGAATGCGCGCACGGCACTGGCAAGCAATACCCCGAACAGAATCCAACGTAGAACCATTTTGGATTCAATCAACCCTTCTTTCAGCATTGTGAAAAGAGAATTCCAACTATAGTCAGCTTGCGCCAATTGCACTTTCGCTTCGCGCCAAAATTGAAACCCTTCTGGAATTGAAGTCTGTTGTGGATTTTCCGGCAATACGCCACGACCAACCAAGACATCAAACAA
Organism: uncultured Pseudohongiella sp.; assembly: GCA_965262465.1. GTDB lineage: Bacteria > Pseudomonadota > Gammaproteobacteria > Pseudomonadales > Pseudohongiellaceae > UBA9145. The sequence goes on from OZ253535.1 coordinate 192,637, forward strand.
GACGCCAGTGATTAAAGCGATGATCATCGACAACACAATAAACGCCAGCGTCCAAGGCAAACCGATTAGTGCAATGAGTATCAGAGTGAGAGAAAAAGAGTTCCAGGGACTGGAAACCAGGAACGCCATTACCTGTCCTGCACTGGCACCACGTTCATACAGTTTTGCGCCTACCATTAAGATTCCATGACTGCACAAGTCCAACAAGACTCCGGCAAAACTGGCGCGCAAGATTCCACCAAAACCCCGTTTCGTTCCCAGTGCCGACATCACAAACTCTCTCGGTATGCGCCCCAGGACCGCAATCATCAGAATGCCAATTAGAATGCCCCACCAAATGGTGTTGAAGAGTTCAAATACTGAATGAGAAAGCAGCATTGGCCAGCCGGCGGGCAATGCTTCGGCAAACAATAAATGGGCGGAGTACAACAGAACCGTTGCGATCAAACAGATCCGCAATAACCAGTCGGGTTTGTCTTTATTGGCATGGCAAGCGGGCACATGGCCCGTGCTAGGGGTATCAGATGGGGAATGATGGCAGTCGTGGGTAGTCACATAGAGGAGTGTAGCAAAACGCCAGAGCGCAGCATTGATCTAGCTTAGTACTCTGGCGCTTTTCAGATGTCTGTAGGTATAGCTGCTAGTTGCTGATAGAGCCAATTACTTCAGCACCGGCGATAGAAACTTCTTCGTCTTGTAGTGCTCGTACACCACTAGTAGAGATCGCACCGATATGCTGACCATTGCGGAACACAGGGACACCACCGGCGAACGTTACACCGCCTTCAATTTCTTCTCTGTCACCTGCCTGAACTTGCTGTCCATACTCGCCAGAAGTGAGCCCTGTAGCATTAACTACTAGTGCTTTCGCTGTGGCGAATTGAAAGGTTCGTCCGCCTGCACCATCGATGCGATGCAACATAACAGGGTTGTTGTTTTGGTCAGTGATCAGAATAGTTACGTTCCAACCTTGCTCGCGCGCGTAGGCTTCCGCAGCCGCCATGGCTTGCCCAGCGAGCTCATAAGTCATAAGACTCTCATCGTCTTGCGCAAATAAAGGAGTCGATGCAACCATTAGCAACACTGCTGCAATAATTTTTTTCATGATTCTTTTCCTCGTAAGTTAACTCGTTATTTCTAGGATCCTAAAAACTCAATCAATTTGGCATTTACAATCTCTGGCACTTCTTCGTGTGGATTATGTCCGACACCTGGAATGTTAAATACTTCGCCGTTAGGAAAAGTGTTTGCTGCCTTAATCGCTTCTTCCGCGTAAGTGGGATAGTCCTCTGCACCACCGAGAATCAAGGTTGGTGTTTCGATGTGCTGCCAATCGTTAACCACCGTGTCCATGCCACGCATCTGTCCCGTCAGTCGGCTTATGTATGCTTGGCGCGGCCACTCACCACTGAGTCGGTTGCCGTATCGAATACGCATATGCTTAATAAATTCAGGTTTCCAGATAGCGAAGTTTTCATTAGCCCATTCCACCAAACCTTCGTAAACAGCATCCATGTCTGGATCGGTATCTACTTCACCGGTTAGTGGTCGGAAACCGCGCCCCTTTCTTCGATCGGTTAGTCCGACCTGATTAACGGTAACCAAATGTGTTGTGCGCTCGGGATATAAATAAGCAAAGCGAGTGACCATTTGTCCGCCAATGGAATGACCAACAACAGCAGCCTGATCGATGCCCAGATGATCCATTAGGCGTGCGGTGTTCGAAGCCCACAGACTGATGCTATAAGGAATATCTGGCTTCGATGATTTACCCCAACCAAGACGATCTTTAACTACTACTCGATAACCTTCCGCGGAGAGTGCTCTGATTTGAGACTCCCAATACCAGCCATAATACAAACCGCCATGGTGCAGTATCACTGTGCGCCCATTGCTAGGTCCGGTGGGAGCTACATCCATATAAGCGATACGGGCATCGGTGTTATAGATGCGAAAGTCCATGTAACTCACAGGAAATGGATATTCAATCTCTTCCAGATTGATAGAAATCGGACCCCAGTCCTCAGGCACTGAGTGTGGCGGGCCAGATTGCGCTGACACGAAATTTGCTGCACCGAATGTAAAGAATAGAGCAATTATTGGGCTGAGGCGGCGGAAAATAGACATGATTTCTCCCTGCGGCAATAGTGAACTGTCTGCAAAATACTAAGTTATTGGCTACTCACGATAAAGATGTTCTCACCACGAAGAGGCTCGAATTACAGTCATTTGATCGGTTTGCTTTCAGCCCATGCATAAAACGTGGAGAGTGGTGCGAATTGTGAGTAGACTGAATTCAGCGCGTATCCATTAGAGAAATAAGGCATGAACTTCTATTCCAAATTCAGCTTCGCAACCATATCTAGTTGCTTGCTGATCGCTGTCCCGGTCATCGCAGAAGCCCAATCCTCGTCCCCACTGGATGAGTTGCGAACGATCTATCAGCAGCATACTCTGGAAAATTTCGATGACGGTGGAGAAGTCAGTCACTATGTTTGGAAAAACTTTATCTCATTTTTTCCCCATGCAGCGATATCACGAACATCAGAAGTCAGAGAACTGACGAAGTCTCAGCAAGACGTTGTAGCCAATTACCAACTTGAAAACAATGATGGTGCTGAATCGTTAAGCGATTACATAAACCTAAACCCAACCATAGACGCTGTGATCATTTTGAATGACGGCGACATTGTTTATGAGGCATACCAGAACATGGAGCCCTATGAACGTCACCTCGGTTGGTCAATTACGAAAGTAATCGTATCAACGGGTCTAGCCGCGCTTGAACATCAAGGAAGAGTGGATGTAGAAAAGCCTGTTGAGAGTTACTTGCCACTACTGAATGGAACGGCGTGGCAGGGAACCAGCGTACGCAATATTGTAAACATGGCATCCGGTATTGCATGTCTGGACAGCGATGGTTATCAGAATACAGAGTCGTGCATCTATCGTTATGAAGAATCACTTGGATTAACGGCGCCAGTTAATCCCCCACAATCAACCTTGGCAGCTCTGCAAAACATGCGACGACATAAGCCGGCAGGAGAGAAGTATGAATATGTTTCCGCCGACACTTTTGTCACAGGTATGTTGATCGAATCAATAACTGGTAAGCCGCTATGGTTGGCGTTGCAGGACTTAATCTGGAATCAGATCGGTGCGGAAGCTGATGCCATGTTGATGATTAGTCCTAATGGCACGCCTGCCACCCATGGTGGTGTATCAGCACGCCTAAGAGACATTGCACGCTTCGGTGAAGTGTTTATCGATCCAGAATTAGCCAATGTCATTGGTTCAGATCATCTACAGGATCTTCGCTCTGATAACGGCATTGCGTTTGATGCCGAAAGACTGCAGCGCTTAAACAATCGGTTTAGTGGTGATACGCCGCAGCACGCCGCCTGGCAGTGGGACATGATTTGGCCCGATGGCGGTATGTTTAAAGGTGGGTATTCCGGGCAGGGTATCTATGTCGATCCGGAGCGCTCGGTTGTGGCAGTTTGGTTTGGGACTGCAGAACTTGATGGTGACGAACACGACCTGTTGCCCGTCATTCGAGAATTGAGCCAAGCGCTGTTCTGAGTTGAAATAGAGAAAGTAACCAAGAGGCCGCGATGACTAATAAGAAGAAACTCAGACATCACAAATCCAATATCACCCGACGCGACTTTTTAAACGGTGTTGCTCTATCTGTTGCTACTGGATCAGCCCTCTCACCATCAGATGTGTTTGGCCAAACTGAAGCCGGAGCCAATGCACTAGCGCCAGATTACTATCCTCCGACACTGCAGGGTTTGCGCGGAAGCCATGAAGGATCATTTGAGATTGGCCACGCGATGCGCGACGGACAAAGTTGGCAGAGTGTGGACTCTGGAGATGGACACTATGACCTTGTGGTTGTAGGTGGCGGAATCAGCGGGTTGGCTGCTGCGTATTTCTACCGCAAGCAACATGGGCCACAGTCGCGCATCCTAATACTGGATAACCATGACGACTTTGGCGGTCATGCAAAACGCAATGAGTTCTGGCACGACGGTCAGATGTATTTGGTGAATGGCGGTACTTTGAATGTCGAAGCCCCTTCCCAATACAGCACTGTTGCAGCAGGTCTGTTGTGGGAACTCGGTATCGACCGCACTCGATATTTTGCGAAGAACAGAGATATGTTTTCTTTCTATCGAGATATGGGTTTAACCGGCAGTCTCTTTTTCGATCGTGAATCCTTCGGGGCAGACAAATTAGTGGTTGGCTACAACGACCAACCTATAGAGCAAGCAATTGCTCAAAGCCCGTTAAGCTATGAAGCCAAACAAGACGTAGTCCGACTTTATCAATCAAAAGAGAACTACTTTCCTGGTTTAAGTGCCGAAGAAACACGGCAACGATTGACTCATATGAGTCATGAGGATTACCTGTTAAACATCGTAAAAGTACATCCTGATGTGGTGAAGCTTTTCCAATCTTCCTTTCACGGTTCGCTTGTTGTTGGACCTGATGCTATTCCTGCAATTTATTACCGTGACAATGGCTATCCAGGATTTGCTGGCTTGAATCTCGATGACTTACCACCTGAGCTACTTATCAATGAGCCCGGTGGACAGCATGGCAGGGAAAACAGTGAAAGAGCCAGACAAGGTGACCCGGATATGTACTTCCCGGATGGCAATGCCACCATTACACGATTGCTAGTCCGGTCATTAGTTCCAGGAGCAGTCACTGGGCATGATATGGATGATGTTGTCACCGCTGCAGTGGATTACAGCAAACTCGACAACGCCAACAATAACGTTCGGATCCGATTAAATAGTTTGGTAACCAATGTACAACATCAAGGTTCCGATCAAGTTCGCCTGCAGTATGTGAACGAAGGGCAGGCTTATTCAGTCACGTCTGATGCGACTGTTCTGGCTTGTTGGAACACGGTAATTCCTTACATCTGTCCCGAACTACCATCATCGCAAAAAGAAGCTTTGGGTTATGGTGCTAAATCACCCTTGGTATATGGCGGTGTATTGTTAAGAAACTGGCAGTCTTTTGTAGAAACTGGAATATCACGAGTGAGCGCACCGACGAGTTTCTATTCGAGCTTGGGCTTACAACCTTCAGTGACGATGGGAGATTACCCGGCAGCAAGAGATCCTGAACAACCTATCGTAATGCGTTTCTCTGCCTATTTTGATGTGCCAGGTCGCGGTTTAAATCGCCGCGAACAACATCGAGTTGGGCGTAATGAAATGTTAGCCACATCGTTTGATACCTTTGAATACAACCTGCGTGATCAAATGACCAGAGTATTGGGATCGGCTGGTTTTGATGATGGGAGAGATATTCTCGGCATCACAGTAAACCGTTGGCCTCATGGTTATAGCTACTCATACAACCCGTTAGATGAACCGGAAGAGTGGGCTTATTCCTCGACCAAGGAACGCCCCTGTGTAGTGGGTCGTCAGAGGGTTGGCAAGATTGCGATTGCAAACTCCGATGCAGCGGCGAGTCCCCACACTGATGCCTCAATCAATGAGGCGTATCGCGCTGTGAATGAATTGTTGAGTTAAGTTTGCTATTTGATTGAAGGTAAAGCGGGATCGATGTGCACCGCAGCTCACCGACCCCGAATATTCTAACCTGATTTTTTCTCAAGTTGATCCGATGTGACCGTAGCGACATTGCCGGTGTTGGAATTTACCGTCTCCATGGCACTGGCAACAGCGGCTTTGAAACAATTACGGTTAAGTCGCGACTGTTCAAATGAACCTGCTTCGCGTGTATTCCGCGGTCCGCAAATCTGATCTGCAGCCCGGCGAATTTGGCGCTCGATTTCGGCACGGCCTTCTTCTGTGGCCATATCCTTAACGTCATAGCTAACCAACATTTTGTCTTCTTCAATAGTTTGAATTTCTACATCACCGGCAGCCATTGAAGGCATGGTGAACATAGCTGTTCCGAATGTGGCGATCACTGCAAGTGGCTTAATCAAATTACCCATAATTTCTCTCTCGTGTGTTGAAGGCACTACTGAGTAAGTTTGAACCTACTTGATATGCCTCGATTGTTTTAAAAGACAATCACCGCCTCTCAAAAGCGAAGTGATTTGGCCGGATAGTCGGTTTTGAGCAATCTAATTGCAGGAACATTTTGTGAAAAAAACATCCGATAAAGCTGAAGAAGCGGTCTTGAAAACCTCTTCCGTAGTGAATTGGCCCGTAATTTCAAGCAGTTACTGAATTCCTGGGCTGACTATAATTTTCGAGATTCTGATCTTTTCTGCGTGATGCGCCGTATTCCCTGTGACGTTAATCCAGGTAAAAGTTATGGAAGTGAAGCGGCAAACATTCCTTAGAGTAGTAAGCATAGTGCTGTTGGTAGCAGCACAAGCAAAAGTTCTGGCCCAGGATTCGGAGTCATCGCTGGAAATCGAATTGGGTTCGGTGTGGCAAGACCGCAACAAGGTGCAAATTCCAAATGACCTAATGGGTGATCGGTTCCAGCTCACCGACATTGCTGGCACTGGTCCCTGGGCTTCTACTCGAATCAATCTGAATTGGGATTTGGAGGGGCCTCACGGTTTGCGAGTCGTACTCGCCCCATTGTCATACGAGGAAACCGGCTTTCTGCCTGATGACACAAGATTTGCAGGAGATTCTTTTCTTTCGAGTCAGCCAGTGACTGCTGAGTACAAATTTAACTCTTGGCGATTTGGTTATCGTTATCAATTTCACGAAAGTGATCGGTGGAATTTTTGGATAGGTGCTACGGCAAAGATCCGAGATGCCAAAATAGAACTCAATCAATCTGGCATCAATGCAATTGATGATGATGTCGGGTTCGTACCGCTGTTATATCTCGCAGGGGATTATCAAATAGACTCCCGTTGGTCATTTCGATTTGACTTTGATGGATTGGCAGGTGGCCCGGGTAGGGCATTCGACCTATCGTTAAAACTGGGCTATGAGTTGAATGAAGACTGGCGACTCAGCGCTGGCTACCGAACCTTAGAGGGCGGGGTAGATAATGATGATGTATATAACTTCGCCTGGCTCAATACAGCGTTGGTTTCTTTAGAGTATCGATTCTAGTTCAGCCAACTACTCAATAACTTGCTGCTCAGGTACCGTTGTCTGCAAAGTTTTTTGCAGAATAAGGATTGTTTGAAGAGAGAGTTTGAAAGCCCAACAAATTTCCGTCTGGATCTCTGGCAAAAAACGCATCACCTCCATCCATTGATAGGCGGCCAGTGACGATATTTCCACCTGCGTCTTCCACCAATGCTTCGGCTGCATCGAGGTCTTCCACGTCAAACATCACCATGTTGTATCCCAAGGCGCTTAATGGACGAGCCTGGTTCGGCAGTTGAGTTGGATGACTATGGTATTGGATAAGCTCCAATTCCAGATTGCGTACCTGAAACCATGCCATTTCTACTTGAGTGCCTGGTAGGCCAGACACCTGGTCAAACGGCTCGCCACTCAAAGTACCGCCAACACCCGAGCGTCGAGGCTCAGGTTCTTCCATCAATACTGAATAGAACGCCACCATCCGTTCAACGTTTGGCGATGCGAGAGATACGTGTCGAATACGGTAATCGTTTTTCCTTGGTCTGCTAACGCGACTGAAATCTATATGCTCCACTTCAAACATAATGCCATCGGGATCATTGGCATAGGCATACACAACTGGATTGCGTGGGTTGAGCTGCACTAAATCGGGATTTCCGATGTGGCTCGCTCCGGCCGCAATAAAGTCCTGGTATGAATTGGTTTCATCAGCCACTTGATAACAAACATGAGCAATTCCAGGTCCGTTTACTGGTACTGGTACTGGCACTGGGGTGCCGGCAGTGCCGCCTTCTTCTCCATGGTCAAATTCCATGATTCGCAGTTGAGAATTTGCGCTGCGTAACAATCTGGTATTGACGCTGACATCACTCGCTTCGAGTAATGCATTAGATGCTGTTGAATCCAATAAGCTTTCCTGCACGAGTTCCAAATCAGCACCGGTTTGGTAGAAGCGCGTTGCAGCTTCTAAGTCACTTACGGTGACACCAATGTAATTCACTCCTTTGATTACTGCTTCTTCACGTTCCGGTGTTGCAGCTCCAGCGAAGCCTGACATGAGTACTCCGCTCAACACGCATGAATACAGCAAGGAACTTTTAGATTTAGTTAGAGGAATCAACACAACAGTCTCACAATTCTCATTTTAGTTGGGTTAGTCAGTATACATGCTAAACATAAACATACTGAGCTGAATTCAATTATGCAGCATCGACTAAGTCGGTGAGATTGGCCAATGCATTCAAAGCCGAAATGACGGCACCTTCTTGCCAACCCCGCAAGTAAGTCAGGTGATCTCCCGCAAACAAAAATGGTCCATCGGGGGCTTGTAACAAAGTGGAAGGATCACTAACTGCCCAGCCTCCTAGAGTGTAGGGCACCTTGCTCCAAGCTACGGAAATGCCGCGGCTCAGATTCGCTCGGTATTGGGGGTGGACTTCTTCACCTGCCGACAATGCGAGTTCGATGCGGGCAGTCGGGCTGAGTCCACCAAAGGTAGAGGCATTCGTTCCGCCGAATAAATAAGACCCAACAATGATGCCTTGCGACTCCCCAAAGCCGCCGGAGGGATACCAGATTTGTAATATATCCGAGTCTGTCCAGGAAATGCCGCCATATATCTGATCATCGGTTTCCCAAAAGCGCGGCGATTGAAAAGCAATCTTGGTTGGATTCGCATAAAAGGTATTGGCGATCGCTGACTGAATACCAGCACTGAAGTCATTGGGAATGTCACGCAGCACACTAGGCGGGATAGTGACGATGGCATAGTCGGTTTCTAACTCACCTGTTTCAGCGCCTGCGCGACCTTCAATTCGTACGCCATTGCCCGAGCGGAATATTCCAGTTACTTCGGCTCCATAAAAAATTTCGGCTTCCAGTTGTTCTGCGAACGCATAGGCAATGCGATCCATGCCGCCGACTGGTTGCATCATGGTGGCGGCCTGGTTGTAGCTTTCCACGAAGCTAGGAACAAACGGGATGTCGTTGTGCAGCAGAACGTCGTCTCGTTCCAATGCGGCTGCCGCCACTTCAGGTGTCAGTCCACCACTACCGGCGGCTAACCCACCGCGCGTAGATCCAGTGAAATTAAAAAAATCATTAAGCGCACCATAATCGCGAAGAACTTCTAGTACGAAAGCACGTTCGCTTAAATCAATTTCATCATCTAGTGCGCCAGCATTAATTGCCTTGGCGAGTAACTCTGCAATATTGCCACGCATAGAAGTAATGACTTCCCGCGCGCGTACAGGCTGACCTCCAAATGCGGTAGCGCTATGAATGTAAGCTCCACGATTGTCATTTACGAACGCTTGTAATGGCACGCTGAGTTCACGGCAATAACTCAACACATTGCTGTGATGTTGAGAAATTCGTGCCGGACCGGCGTTGAAATACAGCTCTTCACCGGCATCAAAACCGCACACTTGTTGACTATCTGTTTCACTAATTACTGAACCGGCACGAACTGTGTGACTGCGCCCGCCTGGACGATCACGCGGTTCGATAACAGTCACAGGAAAACCGGCTTTCTTTAATTCATAGGCAACGCAGAGTCCGGAAATTCCAGCGCCGAGCACGGCAACACTGGGTTTGGGACCTTCCATAAATTGTGCGGACTTGGTTAACCAGCGTTCTTTGTTACTGGCAGCCTGAGCATCGCCGGGAACCAACAATCCCATGGAAACCATGGCTTGATAAACGGCAGAGGTGCCACCGATGCCACCAATTTTCTGTAGGAATTGGCGTCTAGTTTGCGAAGTTGGGGAGTTAACGTTTGGCTGCTTGGCCATAAAACAACGTCTTTGAGTAGAACGGTGGAGAGACTAAGGCAGAGTGATCGTTCTACTCAATCACTCTGCCTGTCAGTTTCAGCTGCTAGGGCAGCGTATAGGCAACCAGTTGTGCCGCTTGGCCACGACCACCAACGAACATAGCAAGATACTGTTTGCCATCGTGTTCATAAGTAAATGGTAGTCCTGTTTGGTTGTCAGGTAGATCCATTTCATGAATGATTTCGCCGGTTTCTTTATTTACTGCTCGGAAGATTGGGCTGGCTCCTGCACCACCGGTTCCTTCACCAACGAACAAAAGGGTCTTAGTTGCGAGAACGCCGGAACGTGTTGGAATGCCGGTGCGTGGAAGATCAACACCTTCCAGCAGCGGATGATTTTTAATGCGATCAGGCGTATCCGCATTGGCAATCATCCACAAATGTTCGCCGGTATTCATATCGATAGCGGTGACGCGACCGTAGGGTGGTTTTACTACTTCAAGTCCTTGAACGCGTGGTGCACGCACACCGAATCCCTGGCTTAAGTCGATATCAGAATCCGGGTTCTTCGCCAGTGCTAACACTTGTAATTGGGTACGAGATGGAACATAGACGATGCCAGTTTCAGGATCGAACGCCGAGTGCTCCCAATTTGCACCACCAGTCGATGAAGGCAAGCTGAGCAAACCACGCGTACCATCAGGATGATCTTGAACCGAAGGCGGTGTATAGATCGTGGGGCTTAAGCGAAAATCAGCAATGGCTTCCAAAGCAAGCGCACGCAGTTCGGGCGTGAAATCGATTAAATCGCTTTCATCGAATCCTTGGCGATCAAATGCTGCAGGCCGAGTGGGAAACGGTTGAGTGGGGGAGTACCACTCACCGGGCACATCGCCAGCGGGTACTTCTCTTTCGACAATTGGCCAAATGGGTTCACCAGTCAAACGATCAAATGCATATATCCACGCTTGCTTGGTAACTGACATGACAATCTTGCGGCCGTTAGGTAGGTCGGCAATGATTGGAGCGTTGGGAACGTCCCAATCCCAGATGTCATGGTGAATATATTGGAAGTGCCATTGACGCTCACCCGTTTGAACGTCCAGTGCAACGATGCCGCTGGAGAACAAGTTATCGCCGTGGCGATCACCGCCGTAATAATCTCCAGTTGGATCTTCAACCGGAAGATACACGTGACCCAATTCTGCATCACCAGAGATTGGTGCCCATACACCAGAGTTACCAGTGATGTCATTACCACTTAACCAGGACTCATAACCGTATTCACCATTTTCAGGAATGGTGTGGAACGTCCAAAGTAATTCGCCGGTGTGGACATCAAAACCGCGGATGTCACCTTTGGTATTGAACTTGGAACGAGGTCGTCCACCAGTACGGTGTGCGGCACCGACTACGATTACGTCGTTGATCACAAATGGTGGCGCTGATATTCCGATATCGGGATAAGGGTAGCGAGGGTCATCACCATTTCTTACACCAACATAGAGATCGACAATTCCGTTGTTGCCAAATTCTGGATCAGGTACTCCAGTTGCTGCATCGAGAGATACCATTTGATAGCCCGGTGAAATGTCGATGACTCGGTTTTTCTCACCATTGCTATAGAAAGCAACGCCTCGACCTGGACCCTTTCTTGGCGCTTCATCGAAACGGTCGCCTTCCTCATAACGATATAGCCACAGCACTTGGCCCGATGTTGCATCGATCGCTACAACGTTTCGGGTGTTAGCAATATTGGCGTAAAGCACACCATCTATTTCTAGTGGTGTTGAAGGATTCGCGTAATCAACAGTGGTACCAAAGTTTTCTGTGGAAAAACTCCAGGCAAGTTCTAGTTCGGAAACGTTATCCGCATTAATCTGATCGAGAGGTGAATAACGATGGGCCCAATCGCCACCATAGTAAGTATTCCAGTCACCATCATTGACCGTTGTGCCTTGCTGACCCAACGCGGTCGAAGCACAAATCAAAGTGCTAGATACGAGTAATGGGCTGATCAAGGAAGAAAGGGCTTTTCTTGTTGTTGTCATTGGAAGCTCTCCTTTTCGAGCGACGCTTTGGGTTTAGCGTTCTACGATGTTTCTTTCTAATAAATTCTGTCTGAATCGCTCACCAACTTCAGAACCTTGTCTGTACAACACGGCTGGTGTGCCTATTGGCGCTGGGACCGTTATGGGATTTTCCGCTCCAGTGCTTTGGTAATTCTCTCCAGTGAAAGCATGTACATAATTGCCTGCTGGCAACTGAATAGCAACCTCTACGGCCCCTTCATCCAGCACCGGCGCGAACCACAGCTCACTGCCTATCATGTATTGTTGGTAGGAAAGGGACCAGAATGCCTCTTCTTCCGGGTAGTGTAGGAACGGATGCCGTACCAGCGGCCAGCCTTTTTCTGCAGCTTCTTCCACCAGAGTTCGGCGATAGTCATGCCAGGCATTGTATACATTGGAGAATCGAGCAATCTGTTCCAGAGTGACTTGGTCTGTATCAAATTGATGTGACCAATCAGGTCGCAGGCCTTCATGGGTTCTGAAAATGGATTGAAAAGCGCCGAGTTCAATCCAGCGCAACATCAACTCCTGTGTGCGACGAATCGAAACCGGGGCACCGAGTTCATCGCCATCGAGAGATAACCATCCCCCGACATCACTATGATTGAAAGCAAAGCCAGAGAGTCCGCTGGTTAGCAATGCAGTGACCGATGTTTTAATGCCGTCATAGTTATCCCAGTTAGATGCTTGATCGCCTGCCCAAAACAAGGTGCTGGCACCTGGGCTGCGGGTATAGGCAGCGCGCATGAAAAATACCGCTTCATCTCCCATACCTGCTTCTTCGATTGCTTCACGATTGAGTGTCGCCCAGTATTCTGGATAACGATTATGTGCTTCTGTTGGATTTTCACCTGTATGCAAAACAGCATCTAATGGCAAGGCTTCACCAAAATCTGCCATCCAACCTGACAAGCCAACACCGAGCAGTTCTTCTTTTATGACATCTTTTAGCCAGTCGCGTGCTTCCGGTTTTGTAACGTCAACAACGTATGCAAGGAAATTTGCACCACCAGTTGTTGCATAGCTGCCATCTGTTCTCTTAATAAGTAAGTCTTTATCTCGCGCTTCTTGATAGAGATTGCGCCGGTAATAGTCTTTGCCAGAAGTTTCTACGTCATGAACGTAAGGGTTGATATAGCCCATTACCCGAACACCATCGGCTTGTAGCGCACCGACCATATCACTCCAACGGTTGTAGCGAACTTCATCTAATTCCCAGTTCCACCATAAACGAAATCCTTGAGCGACTTGTCGCTGTCCTTCCCAGTCTTGCATCCACATAGCGGACAGAACAGCATCTTCCTCCAGTAATGAGTTAGTGGCTTCAAGGATACGATCTGTTCCGCCTTGAATGCCTAGAATCAATCCTTTGGTAGACCACTCCGGTAGTTCATGCATGCGACCAGAATAAGTGGTGTATCGCTCAATAATTTCTAACGGGGTTTCACCAACAATTAGTCTCGCTACTAGATGGTTGGTATAAGACTCCATCGCAATCTGATTATCGTTTCTTAAATCGATAGTGGAGTACTCGGCATTTTCCAACATCAACGAACGCAGTTCTGTGGTGATGAAATGGGGAATTGGCGCATAAGTGTTCCACCATTCTCCAGCCGCGCTCACACTGCGGGCATCGAACCAATCAGTTAATGGTTGCGCACCGCGGGATAAACCCTGCTCATCCACCATAATGGGAATGCGCTTGCCCTTAAAATCAAACGCACTGAATTGTTCGCCGAAACCGAATACTCGTTCGTTGGCATGAGACTCAAACAAGAGTCCACTGCGCCCGATGGCATCGTTGCCAATCGACAGATCGAACTGTAATTGACCATCATCTACCTGAGACAAAATCAGGTTGTAGTTCACCCTGCCTGCAACACCGCAGACTATTTGTCCGCTGATAGTGAGTTCTGAATTTGAAACCCGCTGTCCATTTACACTTTGACCGGTGCAAAGAGTGCCGACGTACTCATCCATATGGGAATAGCCGGTGCCGCGTTCGGCATCGACTCTTGCGACGGCAGCGAGAATGAATGCGCTTCCTGGAATGCTTTGCCAGCGGGGATTATTGCCATTCGACGAATGAGCAATATCGAGTTGAGCCAGGTTTGCAGGCCCACCAGACCAGGATACGGTGAACTCTCCTACTTCTGTAGTCCAAGATGCTCCTGCATCAAAAATAGGCTGAGGAGTAATGTCCGGGGCGTCGTCATTTTTGTATTGCCCGTAGCTATTGCTGACAACGGTAGATCCAAGCAACAGGCAGGCAATTTGTAGTGCACGAAAACTTCTTAACATCATCGTGTTAAACCGCGTAGCGTGCTAATCCCGCTTCATCAAGATTGCAGCCTAATCCCGGCCGATCAGTAAGCAAGAAGTCTCCGTTTTCCCAAACGAAAGGTTCAGTAATTATTTCGTCGAAGAAGCCGGCAGATTTGTAAATGCTTTCCTGAATTAGGAAATTAGGAACGTTGGCACACAATTGAATTCCTGCTGCGGTGATGAGAGGGCCGCCCCAAACATGTGGTGCCATTAATACATAATTCACTTCAGCCAGAGTGGCGATCTTCTTACAGGCAGTAATTCCGCCCGCGCTGCCGAGATCAGGTTGGGCAAACGCGCAGGCGCCTTCTGTAAATAGATTTTGAAACTCATGGGGAGAGACTAATCGTTCACCTGTTGCTATAGGAATGGAAGTTGCCCGTGCGATTTCGCCCATCTCTTTATAGTTGCGGGGTGGACAGGGCTCTTCGAACCAAAGCGGGTCATAGGGTTCCATGTATTTCGCCAGGCGCTTCGCTGCCGATGGCGTGATCTGGCCATGGGTGCCAATAAGAATATCGGCGCGAGTACCAATCGCATCCCGAATTGCTTCACAGGCACGAGCAGTATGATCATATTCGGCTTGTGATAACTCCCAAGGTGCGCCAGTAGCGCCGCCATCGCGGGATTGAGGAATCGGATCGAACTTTAAGCCAGTGAATCCTTCATCCACCAGGCGTGCAGATTGTTCGGCGAGTGCTTCGGGTCGTTGGGTCCAGTTGCGAATCGTTTCAGCGCCTGCTGCCATGTTCACTGTGTCATAGATGTAGGTGTAGCTTCTAACCTTCTCGCGATAAGCACCGCCTAACAGATTGTAGATTGGCGTATCGTAGTGTTTGCCAACGATATCCCACAAAGCCATATCAAAGGCGCTAATGATTCCGAAGCGAGCATAGTCTGCGTGCTGATGAGTCAAGCCTCGAACCATTCTGTGATACAGGGTTTCGGGTTCAAGCGGATTGCGTCCTTCTAGATACCGCGCGAACGACTCCTCAATCATTAACTTGTAACTGCCGGTCAAGCCGCCAAATGCGTTTAGTACTGCAGTCTCACCCCAACCAACCAGACCGGTGTCAGTTTCCAACTTCACAAAGAACCAGGTGCCGCCGCCCCATTGTGGAGGAGGAGTGCGAATCACAAACGGTGTCACCTTGGTGAGCTTAGGAGCCGAGTTGACACTGTTACTGCTTCTTGAAGACTGGGCAAAACCCGCAGTGGCAGGGAGCGCCATTGCCACTCCAGCGGCTTTCAAGAAATGTCGACGGTTATGATTCTTTGTCATGGGTGTTTCCTATGGTTAATCGGAAATGCTTAGTGATGATTAGGGATCTTCAAGGCGTCTGCCATCGCAGGCAGATCCATTGATCGCGGTAATACGCAGGAGATCGACACCAAGCCGATCAAAGGCATCCATGTCACTACAACGCACATAGGTGTAGCGCAGATCCAGCTCGAATCCCTCGCCAAGAGCTGAATTAAGTAGCAAAGGACGAACATTAAAAAGTGACCAGTTCTGCGCCAGGCTTAACTCTCGAAGATTGTTCATTGCGGCAATGGCACTGACATCTGTGATGTCGTTGTTTTCGAGTCTTAGAACCTGCAGTGCATGTAATCTTCGTAACGGCGCAATGTCTGAAATTTCATTGTTGCTGAGGAAGAGATACTCCAGCTCTTCCATTCTGCTAAGAGAATCTAATGATTCGATGGCGTTGTCGTTCAAGCTGAGTTGTAGCATCCCAGGCTTGTTCGCTAACGGGCCAATGTCCTTAATCTGATTATTGTGAGCCCACAACAAAATCAGACTATCCATGTTCTGTAGTGCGCTGATGTCTTCGATTTGATTATCGTAGATACGCAGGTGAGTCATGTTGGTGAGATTTGCTAGTGGGCTAATGTCACTAATGGAATTTAGATGAATTCGGAGCAGCCTGAGTTCAGTCAGGTTTGCCAGAGGGCTCACGTCGGTGATGCCATTGAACACGACGTTTGGGTCTCGGCCATCATCGTAGTTGAGGTAGTGTTCGAGCTGATATGGATAAAGCCCATGCACATGCAGTCGTCGAAGCTTTGTTAAGTTCGCGAGAGGACTAATATCAGAAATAGGGTTTTCGCTGATGATCAATTGCTCGAGGTTGGTGAGGTTAGCCAACGGAGTGATATCGCTGAACCAATTCGTATGCAGGCTTAAGAATTCAAGATTCGTTAAGCTGCTTATTGGGCTGATATCAGTAATCAGTCGATTGATGATGGCGAGACGCGTAAGGCCCGTTAAGTTTTGTATGCCCGATAAATCTTCAAATGGTTTATCAGGCGATTGACGTAGAGTGCCGCCGTAAACAACTCGTTGAATCGAAGTGCCAACATTCAGCGCTTGTAATTCACTGGCAATGGCGCAGGTTATTGGATCTTCGACTCCAATCTCGAGTGCGTCCCGTACGACTTCTTCGAGATCACCGTCGGCGAATGAGACTATGTCCTGGGGCGAGAAATCTCGGCAATGATCAGTCGGTGATAGAGTTGTTTGCGCGACTGTTGTTTGAACGAACAAGGAAAATGAACATGTCAGCAGTGAGCAGAAAATAGTAACGAGTTTTTGTGTGAAAAATCGCTGCATCACTCTTCCTTTTATTCTTCCTTCTATATATAGGTAGTTATTCAGTATCAATCGTTGAAGGAGACTTCAGCGATGGCGATGCCACTCTCTCCGGCAACCGAATAGAGAAGATAGGTTTTGCCGTCTTCTTGATAGATAGCTGGGTCTCTTAACTGATTGACTCGAACATCGATGTATCCGCCGCGAGAAGGTTCAATCGGAAGATCAGCTCCTTCCCAATCATATTCAGGGCGTAAGACTTCAACTGGATCGCTTGCCTTCCAACTCATCCAGTCATCGGTGAGCTCAATGGTAGAAAGATGAATGCTTTCCGGAGCATCACCTCGTCGAGTGAAGAAAACATAAAGGTGGTTGTCACGAATCAACAGTGCGGAATGACGCATGTCGGCGGTGAAGAATCGAGGACCGTCTTGAAAATTCGTTAGACCATCTGTTGATCGGTACATGTAACCTGGCATGCTCATGGCGTAGAAATAGTCTTCATGTTCGATCACTCGAAAATAAGCACGGCCCAAATCTTCTTCTCTGCCTTCGAAATGAATGCCATCGGTGGAAACAGCATGTCTGGTAAGTTGCCTGCCTTCACCTCGACCGTGAATGTACATCACGATCTGTTGGAGATCGTCTCGCACATGAACGTCAGGAGAAGCAATGTGTGCATACAGCGCAGCAGTTTGACCCGGTGCAAGTGAGCAAGGTGGGCAGGTTGTTGGGAAATATGAGTCTTCAATCTTCATCGACCCAGGTGAATAAACTGTCCATGGCCCCGTTATCGAGTCTGCATAGGCCATGCGGATGTAAAGTCCTCGATGATCGGCAAAGTAGAGATAGTAATTTCCCAATGGATTCTCTACCCAGTCTGGCACTTTAATTAGCGAAGGGCCCTGGATGTTGCCACCCATTCGGTCGTCCATGTCTGGAGTGATAATGGGTCCATTGCCAAGTCGCTCAATGGAAACAGAAGCTGGTACAGCAGCCAGAACTGATAGCGGGGCAAGACAAAGGAGAAGCAGGAGTGATGGTAGTGTTTTAATTATTCTCATAACCTTGAGAATAATTGGGGTGAAGCCAAAAATACAGTGGTTTACACTGTGGAAAACAAGCCGTTTCTGTTTGGAGTTTCTGTGAAGTATTTGCCCCTGAAAATAAAAACCTTGATCGCTGTTTCTAGTGTTGTCCTAGTTAACTTTGCAGTGGCACAAGAGGCAAAGAAGCCGAATGTGGTGCTTATACTGGCAGATGATCTGGGATATACCGACATCGCTCCGTTTGGTAGCGAAATCGATACTCCGAACATCGCACGCTTAGCCCAGGAAGGCTTATCGTTTACCAATTACCACACTGCGGCAAATTGCGCCCCGGCCAGAGCGATGCTGCTAACTGGCGTGGACAGCCATCGCAATGGGGTGCCAAATATTCCCGAATCGATACCACCGGAGCAGATGGCCTTCGATCATTATCAAGGCGTGCTAAGTGATAACGTAGTTACACTCGCTAGCTTGCTGCAGGCAAATGGTTACCACACCTATATGACTGGTAAATGGCATCTAGGTCATACTCCTTCATTGTTACCCTCGGCACGAGGATTTGATCGTACGATCGCCATGGCGGATACCGGAGCGGATAACTGGGAACAGCGCACCTATCTCCCTATATATCAGGAAGCGAATTGGTATGCCGATGGTGAGAGACATACCTTGCCCGACGACTTTTATTCTTCTGAGTACTTCATCGATAAGACCATAGAATTTATCGACTCCAATCAAGCTGACGATCAACCATTCTTTGCCTATATCCCGTTTCAGGCGGTGCATATGCCAGTGCAAGCGCCAAAAGAATTCTCAGACAAGTACGCGGGCGTTTACGATGAAGGTTGGACAGTGATGCGGGAAAAGCGGCGCCTTGCAGCAGAAGCGGCGGGCATCATTCCTGAGAGCACTCCCATGCAAGTAACGCCTGGCACTCTGGAATGGGAAAGTCTCACTCAGGAACAACAAGCCCATCATGCACGACGCATGGAAGTGTATGCAGGTATGGTCGACGCGATGGATCTACATATTGGTCGGCTAATGACATACCTCGAAAGCATCGATGAATATGAGAACACCATCTTCATTTTTACGTCTGATAATGGAGCAGAAGGTTCGCCACTCATTAGTCCCACAGGACGCTCGGTGCTCGATCAGTGGTTTGATCGGGTGGGGTATGAAACCGGCATTGAAACTTTAGGCGAAAAAGGATCATGGGTGGCAATCGGACCAAGCAATGCCACAGTTGCAGCTTCTCCTCTGTCATTTTACAAATTCCATGCTAATGAAGGGGGGTTACGCGTGCCCTTGGTGATGTCTGGGCCAGGAATCGAACAGCGTGGTATGAAAACTGACGAATTTGTATTTGTTACTGACTTAGCACCAACAGTATTAAGTCTCGTGAATGTTGATGATCATGAAGGTAGTTGGAACAACAATGAAGTTGAGCCAATAGTTGGCACTGATTTCTCAAGTTATCTTTCCGGAAGTGCAATTGAGATTCATAGTGAATCAGAACCAATAGGCTATGAACTCGGTGGCAGCAGTGTGTTATTTAAAGGTGACTACAAGATCGTAATCAATCGCTTCGAACAAAATGAATCGGAGTGGCATCTATTCAACATCAAGATTGATCCTGGTGAGACTCACGACTTGATCGAAGAACGCCCCGAGCTGTTTGCAGAAATGCTAGCTGACTATGAAGAGTGGGAAGAGGCAAACAACGTGCTACCAATGCCGGAAGGGTACAATCGAGGTCGCACAATATTTTCTGGCGGCTTTAACTAATTAGGACTTCATCCTATTAAAGGTCAATTTCACAAGCTATCAATTAGTCTAGTATTACTGCTGCATAGCAGTGTGCTGGTTGCTGCTGAAAAATATGACATGCCATTAACCCAATGGGGTCATCCAGATTTACAAGGCGTGTGGAATTTTTCTTCAGAAGTTCCCATGCAACGTCCTCCAGAATATGGCGATCGACAATTTCTAAATCAGGAAGAGATTGACTTAAAACAAGGGCAGCAGTTGCAATTGTTAGGACGTCGCCGACCGATTCGTTCAGCCAACGGAGTTGAAGCGTTTTATAACGATAATATGTGGGCGGAAAATCGAGGCGACAATGCCAATCTGCGCACTTCACTAATCATCTATCCACTGAATGGTCGATTGCCGGTAACGCAAGAAGGAGTGGGACATCATCCTGGAGGCGAACGTGATACTCCGGGTTCGCGGCCAGTTAGATTCACAGTAGGGGGAATAGGACGCGATGGTCCCGAAGATCGAGGTCTTTCTGAACGTTGTCTCGTGGGCTTCAACAATGGACCGCAATTTATGCCCTCCGTATACAACAACAACGTGCAGATCGTTCAGAACAAAGACCATGTCGTGATCTTGAATGAAATGGTGCACGACGCCCGAGTCGTGAGACTGGATGAAAAGTCGAACCTGGATGACGCCATAGGGTTGTGGTCGGGAGATTCCATTGGTTATTGGGACGGCGATACATTAGTCGTCAAGACCAAAAACTTTAATGGGCTGACCCAAAGCTTTGAAGGGTACGGGAATTCAGCTAAGAAAACCCTTATAGAGCGGTTTACGCGGGTATCGGCCGATCGCATGAACTATGAGTTCACGATCGACGATCCAAGTACATTTACTGACCACATCACAGCCATATTGCCCATGGCCAAAGTTGAGGCTCAGCTTTTTGAGTATGCCTGTCACGAAGGCAATTACGGCATGGGAAATATGTTGCGAGCTGCACGCGCCAGAGAAGCGAATGCCGAGGTGGATAGAGTGGCAGATCTTTTCCGGTTTAATGACTGATTTACCAGAAGCCAGATTAGTACTGCAGTTAAAACAAGGTTAGTATTGGACAAACCATAAAGGGATAGAGTTAAAGAGGGCCCAACAATGAAAACAAGAAAGTTAATGGCAGCGCTCATTTTGAGCATCACCTGGGTTTGGTCGGGAACGACCTTGGCTCAGCCAGATAACGCCACCCACATTCCTGTATCAGAGATTATGACAGTCTTTGAAAATCTTGGAGAGACTATCGATCAGCAGATTCGCGTTGTAGATATTGGTGATGACATCAATGTTGCCGTTGGAATTTTGCGTCGTGCTGGTAATCGCACAGAAGGTGAAGAAGTAAACGCTATCGTGCACCATCGCGTGACCGAAGTGTATTACATCCTTTCGGGTTCCGGGGTTCTGGTCACTGGTGGAGATGAATCAAACGCCCGCGAGTTTCCAGCCGACGTTAACGCAGTAATGGTGTTGATTGGGCCGAGTGGAAGTCGCACAGTAATTAACGGCCAGACCCAAACTGTATCCCCAGGCGATGTAGTTGTGATACCTGCTGGTGTGCCGCACGGCTTTCGTCACATCCAGGATCAGGTTACCTATCTCAGTATTCGCGTAGACCCGGATCAAACTCTTCCAACCGGTTACGCACACCCGTCTATCGAAGACTAATTAGTCTCAACTTTTCACTCAACTGATACAAAAGCAGAAGATTTACTTCTGCTTTTGTTCGTTGAGAAATTGCACCAGGCTTAGGGTTTCATTCGGATCCATCCGACCAATCGGCCCGTCACTATAAGAGCTATAGAGCACTTTGCCTGTGGGGTCGATTAAAAACTCTGACGGCTGAATAAACTGTCTTTCCGCCTGATACCAACTATCCAAGACGTCGCCATCTTCTTTACTCATGCTATGGGCAAAGCGATAGTTCTTGTCAGCTGCAAACTCCGTGGTTTTTTCCAATGAGTCTACAGACCCGACGATTATTTCTGCTCCTTCTTCGGCCAGCGCTTCACGGCGCCGTTCAAAGCCAGCTAACTGCCGGCGACAGTAAGGTCACCAGTGTCCGCGATAGATGAGAAAAACCGTATATGGAGCTTCAAGATCATCGGGCAGAGTTACTGAAGTGCCATCGATGAGCGAGAGTGAGAGATTAGGGAACTGGTCCCCGGTTCCAAGTTTTATTGCCATATATCTGTCTCGTTGTTATCCCGTAAACAAACTAACTGATGTTATTGATCGAGACGGCGAAATTCTACGCCGATGGTTCGTCCATTATCGAAAACGAATCCAGCCACGTCATTTTGATCGTCACGGCTGAAGGTGACCGACCCTCCACCAGACAGGCCAAACTCGTCTTCACCGCGATAGCTCATTTCATAATCACCCAACCAGCGATGAACTAAGGTCAGTTGGTCGTTATCAATCTGCACTGTATAAAAGGCTTCAAGTTCGTCACTCAGGTAACGGCCAAGATAAGGTGCAGGATTCTCTAATGGCTCGGGCTCAGGTGTCGCCGGGCGCTGAAAGAGCGAAAGATCAGGAATTTCAAAAACATCGCCGAGGAATACATTGGATAACTCCCGCGCCGGCGACCCATTGGATGGTGTGTTGGTTTGGTAAATGAATCCGCGATCATGGTCCGGCAAGTAAACAAACATCGAGCGATAGCCAGCACTTGATCCGCTATGTGACCAACGTCTGACTCCTTTGATTTCATCTACTGTAATGCCCAGGCCATAGTTCAGGGGTATCCCAGTAGTAAGTAGGCCGGTTTCAGTCAAGGTTTCGAATGTCGAAGCAGAACCCACCAGCGGATTTGAGTAGTTTCCAATCCAGCGCGTCATATCCTCAACAGTTGAATAGATTCCGCCAGCACCTTGAATGGTGCTGTTGTCATAACGTTGAGTAAATTCGCCCTCGCCATTTCTCACGTATGAAGAGGCAACACGGGGAATGACCTGCCCTTGCTGATGCATGATGACAGTGTCATCCATTTCCAACGGCTGGAATATGTTGTCGTCCATCCATTGATGAAATTCCTGGCCGGTAACGGCCTCAACAATGTCGGCCAGCAACATGTACTCAGTGTTGTTGTATAGGTATTGAGAGCCAGGCTCGAACTGTAAATTGGCTTGATACTGAACCAGAGTCTTTGCATCTTCTTGAAATATCACATCGCCAGGTTTTCGATTAACCATGTAAAGCGTGTTATAGATTTCACGCAAACCCGATGTGTGATTGAAAAGATGTTTGATGGTGATGGTTTCACCAAGGTCAGGTACTTCTGGCAGATAGGTACGAATATCATCGTCCAGACTTAGAAGACCTTGCTCTTGCAACAAGGCAAACGCGAATCCGATAAATTGCTTAGACACCGAACCCAAGTCAGATACAGTATCGGTAGACCATGCGATTCGATGTTCCAGGTTGGCCAGGCCGTAAGCTTTTTGAAAAACAATTTCGCCATTTGCAACATAAGCCACAGCAGCTCCTGGGCTGCTGGTATTATCCCATGCGGCCATTACCTCATCGATCTGCTGCTCTAAATCCTGTTCTAACGATTCCTCTTGGGCGAATAGAAGATTGGTGAGTACCAGTGATACAGCGATAGCAGCGCTAATGGCATTAACACACTGATTGAAGATTCGTTGACTCATCGCTGGGAACCTCTCTTAGATCTAGAAACGTTAAACTACACTTTACGACGTTGGTCCATACTCCATGCGCCACCACCCAGTCCTGCGACTGCAAGGAGGCCGGCCATAATGGCCATGTTCTTTACGAAGTTTTGAATTTCGTGATTGGTCTGAAGTTCACCTGCAGGCATAGACCAGAAGTCATGCATCACGATGCTGATAACAAGTGTTAAGCCAGCAAGAATGAAAGCAATAAACTTCGTTTGATAGCCTGCGACTAACGCTGCACCGCCACCAATCTGAATAATGATTGTCAGTACCAGAAAGAATGGAATAAAGATCATTCCATGATCAGCCATGTACTGGGCATTCTGCTCAAATCCAGTGACTTTAGAGATTCCAGGCAAGATGAAGTAGATGCCTAGCAGAACTCTTCCAGTGGTGATGCAAAGTTTTTCAAACTGTTCGATCATCTTTTATTAACCAGCTTTAAGCACTCTGTCTTTCGCCGCAAGGTATTCAGATTTGAGGCGGGCAACAAGTTCGCCAGTGGGCTGAACTTGTTTGATGGCACCTAGCCCCTGGCCGCAACCCCAAATGTCTTTCCAGGCTTTGGATTTGCTACTACCGCCTGAGCCAAAATTCATTTTGCTTGGATCGCTTTCTGGCAAATCGTCTGGATCCAGGCCTGCTTTTTCAATCGACGGCTTTAAATAGTTGCCATGCACGCCGGTAAATAGATTGGTGTAGACGATGTCATTGGCGGCATAGTCTACCAAGGCTTGTTTGTATGCAGGGTCAGCGTTGGCTTCTTCTGTAGCAATAAAGGCGGAGCCAATGTAGGCAAGGTCAGCTCCCATTGCCTGTGCAGCCAAGATGCCATCTCCGGTGGCAATCGCGCCGGATAAAAGGACTGGGCCGTCAAACCACTGTCTGATCTCATTGATAAAAGCCATTGGTGAGAGTGCCCCGGCATGGCCACCGGCGCCCGCTGCTACACAGATCAGACCATCTGCACCTTTCTCTATTGCCTTGCGGGCGAAGCGATCATTGATGACATCATGCAAACAGATGCCGCCATAAGAGTGAATGGCGTCGAACACTTCAGGGCGAGCACCAAGGGAAGTAATAACGACTGGCACTTCATGCTTCACACACATTTCAACGTCGTGCATTAAGCGATCGTTTGAGCCGTGAACGATCTGGTTCACTGCATAAGGTGCTGCCGGCTGATCAGGATTCGCTTGATTATGTGCGTCCAATTCTTCACCGATTCGGGTTAACCATTCGTCAAGAACTTCTGCCGGGCGAGCGTTTAGTGCAGGAAATGATCCCACCACGCCGGCCTTGCATTGCGCAATGACTAGATCTGGATTTGAAATGATGAAAAGCGGTGCTCCAACTGCTGGGATCGACAAACGTCCCTGCATACATTCTGGTATAGCCATTAAGTTACTTCTTCCTTCTATATATAGAGTTTTACAATTCGATTCGGATTTAGTGAAAAACCAGGGGCGCTATTTTACATTGCGCTCAAACATATCAAACAGGCGTTCCCAGTGGCGTTCCGCAGACACCTTATGATACTTGCCTTCTCTTTTTGGAAATACAAAACCATGTTCAGTACCTGGATACCATTCGATGCGGTAGTTGATGCCTGTTGTTGCTAGATGATCTTCCAGCTGATCGACCATTTCTTTTGGCGCCCATTCATCTGTTTCGGCGCAACCAAAGTACATCTCTCCGGTGATGCGATGGGCATCCAGGTGAGGAGAATCATCTGCCTCCGAGATCAAGCGAACGCCGTGAAATGAAGCAGCAGCGGTTACGCGATCGGCAAATTTGGCAGCTGCCGCAAAGGCGAATGGTCCGCTCATGCAATACCCGACGGTTCCTATATGTCCTTCTCTCGCCGCATCGTCGGCATCGGAATACTTTAATAGTTCGGCAAAATCTTCACAGATCATGGCGTTACTTAGCGAATCCATATGCCCAAACATTTCTTCGCGGGTAGATTCCGCTATGCGGTATTCCCTGACGCGTCGATAGTACAAATTAGGCAACATCACATAGTAGCCCACTGTAGCTATACGCCGGGCCATGTCATGCAGTTCTTCCCGTTTGCCGGGTGCATCCATTAAAAAAATGATGATGGGGAAGGGGCCGCCTTCCTCTGGATGGGTGATAAAAGTATTCATCGCGCCATCCTTAGTCTGGATGTCGATTTCCGTTTCAATCATAGTTAACTACTTAAAAAATAAACTCTGCTACTACACAAACATATCAAATGACTGGAAGCGACCATTCAGTAAACCATCGCTACTCTGGTGCCCTAACCAGCCATCAATTACAGTTTGATAGACCCTTCGAAAATCTGTGGTGTAAGCAAGATTATCTTCCGGGTTGAGCTCTGTGAGAGAAGGGAGTTCCCCGTAGTGACCACCTTTAACCTGGTTGCCAATAACGAACATGTTATTCGCCGCACCATGGTCTGTGCCAAGGCTGACATTTTCTGGTACTCGTCGACCAAATTCTGAAAACACCATCAACATAACATCATCCGCTCTGCCGATGCGTTCCAGATCCTGCACAAAAGCAGAAACCGCATCAGAGGTATAAGTTAACAAACGGCGATGTACATTGTTTTGGAATACATGGGTATCAAAGGCGTTGTTGCGATAAGACACGTAGTAAAGCTTCGTGGGCATTCCCGCATCAATAAGCGATACCACTTTGGGTAAATCCAAACTGTTGACCCCATAATCGATGGGCGAAGAATAATTGCTCCACGCTTGACGCACCAACGCTGATGCGTCATTGGCACTGCGTGCAATATTTAGAAGATATTGACGAGACGAATTTTCGACATCGCCGACATCATGTACCAATTCCAGTTCTTCTTTCTCTTCGAAAAACGCTTCGCGAGAAAAGCGTTCGGGTTGATCGAACACTACAGGGACGTGGGTCTGGCTGCGCACTGCCAGCGATTGGCGCGCAGCGATGTTGACCATGTAATTGGCAGGCGCATCGGGCGCCATGTCATCGGCCAAGCGGCCTACCCAGCCAAATTCATTACCGCTATTGGGCGCAGCAGTGTGCCAGTAAGCCATGGAGGTGAAGTGTGAATAAGATGGATTTTCATAGCCACAACCATGAACGATCGCCATTTTTCCATCCTTATACAGTCGTTCAAAGCCAGACATTCCACCGTTGAGGCCGAAATGGTCATCCAGAATTCGAAGATCGTCTTTGGGCAAACCGATATTTGGACGATGGCGGTAGTAGGCGTCGTCACCGTAAGGCACAACTGTGTTGAGGCCATCGTTACCACCTGATAACTCAAGGATAACTAAGATTTTGTCATTGGCTCGAGCTACAGCGGCAGCTTGCGCTGCCTGACTGAACAAAGATGGAGCCATGATCGTGCCACTTAAACCGGCAATACCGAGTCCGGCCATGCCTTTCTGCAACAGCTCTCGTCGATTCATTTTGTTTTGCCCAACTGTTTTCTTTTTCATAATTCTTCTCAAAGAGAGTTCAGATCTAACTCAGTTGATATTCTGGTTGGCTTAACAACAGGTGCACTGTCATGCGCAGCGCATCTTCCATATAAGATTCTGCTTCGGCAATGTTGGTAGTGCCCAGTTCGTCCGTTAAGAATCTTACCAACATTCCTCTCGCATCTGCCCCTGGTGCTACCCGCATGAAGCGAGCAATAAAGTAGTCAACAACCTCAGAAGTGGTTTGCAATTCTTGCTCATTAACCAAGGCGCTGAAGTTCAACCGCGCAGCATGTCTGGGAATTGGCTTTACTCGCTCGATTGCCATCTGCCATCCGCGAAAACTTCCGTAGCGTGTATTAAAGTCTTCGTCCCGATCAGCGAGCATATTGGACTCCGCCATGATCTGTCCTTCACCAATATTTGAAGGTTGGGTCGCGGAAGTAATATCTAGTCCATCACGAATTCTGCGTGCCACGCTTTGAATTTCACGACTGCCGTTACGTCGATCAGGCGGTATGAAATTTATATCAGGAAACAATACATCGCGTGCGAAGTTGCCTCGTTCCAGTAACAGTCCAGGAGTAATCCAGCTGCGACCACCAGCCCAACCGGCTACAGTGGGCGGGCGGAATAAGGTTTGGCCTAATGCGCCAGTGGCCTGATTGAAGTCTGGTACGCCAGGCGCATCCTCTAGGCCCAGTTTGCGGTAGGTTGAAACTGCAAGTTCAACCGGGCTCTTAATATGGGTGCCTATAGAAGAAGGACTATAAAAATCTTTGGAAAGGAACATCGCCTCTAACAAAGTGGCCACATCGTAATCTGCATCCCGGAAAATATTTCCCAGCTCTTGCTGTAAGTCGGGATCTAATTCATCTCGCACGAAGAAGCGATAGAGTTTTCCAGCAATGTATTCAGCGGTGACAGGTTGTTCCATGATGATGTCTATTATTTCGACCCCATCGAAGTTGCCGGTTTGACCTAAGAAAGTTTTCGCTGATGCATCATGCTGATCTTCATTGATGACAAACTCTAGATCGACATAGTTCCAACCCGTAAAAGCTCGGGCGGCTTCGCGAATGTCCTCTTCGCTATAGTTTCCGACGCCCATAGTGAATAGCTCCATAATTTCACGGGCGAAGTTTTCGTTGGGGGCTCCTTTTACGTTCACCCCTGCGTCGAGAAACGACAACATGGCTGGGTCCTGAGCTACCGCAACCATTAGATCTCTGAAACTACCGGTTCCCATCTCATGGAACAGTTCCAATTCGCCAAGTAATTTTCGATAGTCACGGACTTTGCTCTCATTGACTGCATAGTGGCCATGCCAGAAGAGAGCCATTTTTTCTTGCAGTGGAGTCTCTGTCGCAACCATTCGATTAGCCCACCAGTACGCGACTCGATTGGTCTCCAAGACGCTCGCTCTCAGCCAGTAGAAGAATTTGTTAACAACAGGCTGCAGTCGACGATTTCCCGTGGGCTTAACTTTGATGCCCAGGGCCTCGCCAGTTTCTTTGGCAAGATTCGTGGTCGCCGGTCGGCTAGGCGGAAAAGGCTCTAATCCAGGATCATGGATTCCGGAATGATCGAACGCTGCTAAATGGGAATTTCGTGAGGTATCAAAATGAACCAGGCTGCGCACAGCTGCCTGTGGACCCAGTTCAGCCAGAGATTGTATTTGATCCGGTGTGCCGCCAAAGCCGGCTCGCTCAAGTAGATGGGCGGCAGTCTCGTAGTTCCAATTGGCCTCAGCGATTGGAGTGAGATCATTTTCCCAGCCCATAGATTGGGCCAATAGAGGAGTAGGAAGGCTGAAAACAGCCAGAATCGCCAGTAGTCGCCTTCTGAGCATGAGGCATTCTCCGGTCTTGTACTTAAGCAGGGCATCCAACTTTAAACTAAAAATTGCTGTCTTCACAGCGTAGCAAAGCCTCATATTGGCCACTTGAAGAACCCGGTGGGAGAGGGGACACTTGGGGAAACAACGCGACGCCGGAGACCCCGCCATGGCCAGCAAATTGCGCAATTGCCTAGTTCTGTTTTTCCCTTTTTTACTTTTCGCTAACTCGATCTTTGGCCAGGACGCCATCAATCCTGATGAGCCGTGGAATTGGCCTGAAGAGTACGTGTTAGAACAGGTAAATCAGGTGCGTGCCGGCCGAAACCTGAACCCAGATAGTTGGCCTGGTGGTGCGCGAGTAGCGGTTTTGCTCTCCTATGACGTGGACAACGAAACAGTCCATGGCCTGCGAACCGGTGAGGTTAGTGTTGGGCCTCTGTCGCAAGGACAATACGGAGCACGAGTGGCTTTGCCTCGGGTTGTCTCACTGATGGATGAAGAAGATATTCCTGCTACGTTCTTCTTCCCGGCTTGGAGTTTGAAACTTGCACCGGAACAAGCAGACGTAATCAATGCTTCGGGCCACCATGAAATTGGAGTACATGGCTGGATACATGAACTCAACACGGCACTCGATGGTGAAACCGAAGAACGATTGTTACGTCAGGCCATGGCAGAAATTGAACGCATTAGTGGAGTGCGGCCCGTAGGGTATCGCGCACCATCCTGGAATCTCAGTCCAAACACACTTCGTATTGTGCGAGATCTGGGCATGCTCTATGAGAGTTCACTGATGCACGACGATCGTCCTTATGAAGTCTTGTATCAGGGAGAACCAACTGGATTGGTTGAACTGCCGGTGCAATGGATTCTTGATGATGCTCCTCTATTCAATCCATTGGGGCCTCGGTACATGAATCCCCGTGATGTGATGCAGGTATGGATTGATGAATTCGACCGAGCCTGGGAAGAAGGCACAATGTTTCTGCTAACGATGCATCCCCATGTGATTGGTCATCGATCTCGCATCGTCGCATTAGAAGGATTGATCGAGCACATCAAAGCCAAGGGTGATGTGTGGTTCGCCACTCACGAACAAGCTGCACGCTATGTGAAAGAGCGTGCTGGTATGGATTAGATCACTGCTTCGCCAGGATTCGATCTAAATTATCGGCGAAGGTTTTTCTATCAGATTGACTGAGCGGAGGTGGTCCGCCTGTGTGCTCGCCACTGGAGCGCATGGTGTCCATGAAGTCGCGCATGTTGAGTTTGGCGCCAATCGTGTTCTTACTGAACAACTCTCCGCGCGGGCTAAGAGCCAAGCCGTCGTTTTCTAATACTTCTGCGGCTAGAGGTATGTCTGCGGTAATCACCAAATCGCCCGCGTTCAACCTTCTCACAATTTCATCGTCAGCTTCGTCAAAGCCACGCTTAACTTGCATGCTGCTAATGAAAGCAGAAGGCGGAGTCCGCAATGGTTGATTAGCAACCAGAGTAAGTTCTAATTGTTTGCGTTCTGCTGCCCGAAACAAGATGTCTTTAATGACTGTCGGACAAGCATCTGCATCAACCCAGATTTTCATTCGTGTATTCAACCAAAAATTTGTGACGACAGATTATCGACTAATGGCGCAAAAAATGGGATGAAATATTCAGAAAATTTGTTGTGCTATAATGGTCTTTGTTTCCTGACCAAACATTCTTAAATTTCTTCTTAAGAATTTCACACAAGCTCCGAAAACCGTGTTACGCTTGCGCGCCTTCGCTGGGGCTCCAATCTAATTCCAAGTAATCCGCAATCGATTTCTTTCGATTGCCGTTGGTTTTCTGTTCGATTGTTTCTGTGCGATTGAAAGCCCCGCAATTCTGTTTCTCTATACGGAGTTCATCTATGAAAGATCTGACCCAAGGCTCGATCACGAAAAACATAATCACTATGGCAGTACCCATTGCGGCGGGAATGATTTTCCAAACCTTGTATCTGCTGGTTGATTTGTATTTCGTATCTGCGTTGGGTGAGCAATCGATGGCGGGGGTCGGTACTGCCGGCACCTTGCTGTTTATGATTATGGCGTTAACCCAGGTATTGGGAGTGAGTACCGTTGCGCTAATCTCTCAGGCCGTGGGCAAGAAAGACCAAGATAAAGCGAATCTGGTATTTAACCAATCCATCGTTATTTCTTTCATAGCAGGATTGATTGTTCTCGTCGGTGGATACTTGTTTGCTGGCTCTTATCTTTCTACGATTACTCAAGACTCAGAAGCCTTATCTGAAGGCATTATCTTTCTGTTCTGGTTCTTGCCGGGTATGGCATTGCAGTTTCCGATGGTGGCAATGGCGTCCGCATTGCGCGCAACAGGCATTGTCCAGCCTGCGATGTTCGTTCAAGTATTCACTGTAGTGTTAAACACAATTCTGGCGCCTATTTTAATAGCAGGGTGGGGCCCCGGCCCGGCCTTAGGTGTTTTAGGCGCAGGATTGGCCAGCACAATTTCAATTACTGCCGGTGTTGGTCTGTTGGTGTTGTACTTCTTCAAGCTGGAGAAATATGTCGAATTTGACGTTGCGCAATGGCGCCCTGATCTCAAGTTGTGGTGGAAGATGTTAGACATCGGACTGCCTGCTGGTGGAGAAATGCTATTGATGTTCGTGTATTTCTCTGCCGTGTATTGGTTGATCCAGGACTTCGGCGCAGTGGCGCAAGCAGGTTTCAGTATCGGTGGCCGAGTCATGCAATCCATTTTCTTGCCCACCATGGCAATCGCCTTTGCCGTTGGCCCAATCGTTGGCCAGAACTTTGGCGCAGGTGATAACCCCCGTGTGCGTGAAGCCTGCTATCGCGGTATGTTTCTGTGCTCAATCGTTATGGCGATTACAACAGTGCTAATCCAATGGCGCCCTGAAGTATTGATTGCATTTTTTACCGACGATGCTGACGTGTTAGAAGTGGGTGCAGTATTCCTGCAATTAATTTCTCTAAACTTCGTAGCTCAGGGAATTGTGTTTACTGCATCCGGTGTGTTCCAGGGTTTGGGCAATACACGTCCGGCATTAATTAGTTCACTAGTGAGGATTGGAGTCTTTGTACCTCTCGCACTATTCATTCGCTACCAACCTGACTTCACCATTAATCAAGTGTGGTATGTGTCTATTCTCTCAGTGACTGTGCAAGCCATTTGCAGTTTCTTGTTGGTGAGGCGGGAGTTCAAGCTAAAACTGGATCAGCCACCTACTAAATCTGTTGCCGAGAGCAACGAATCAGAAAACGTGATGAGTGGTTGAATCTAGCGGAAGAAGAGTTATACGGCGATCGACTAAAAGGTCGTCTGTACTGAAAAGATCCAACGACGATAGCGGCTGGAGCAAGAGTCCTGTATTAAGTCGATCACACCTTCGATGGTAGTGCCTTCATAGCGTTCACGATAGCGGCATTGCGAAGCATCGAGGGTGTTGTCTGTTTCCAGTCGAAACGTCCAGTCATCCCACATCACTTTTTGTACGAACAAATCTAAAGTTCGTTGGCGATCATTGCGGGTGCGGGTGACGATGTTGATGTCATAAAAACCACCCCAGAATGAATGGCTGTAATCAAGGCCATAGCTCAATCCAAGGTCAGTGATGTCTTGTCGGAATTCCAGGTTAGCGAAACCGCGACCGCCAGTCCGTACTTTCTGATTGATAAACGGATCAAGAATTTCTGAATCGAAGACACCCATGCGGCCAGACACGATGGCATTAGGCAGGTTGAATCGATTGAGGCGGATACTGGCTCTGGTGAACCATCCGACTTGCCAGGCAGGCCCTACGTTACCAGTAGCAGAAAGAGGCTCAGTCGGGTCGATAGTGGCATTGATGCGGCCAATCTTATTGTCGATGTCGGTGTAAAAAATACTGGTGGCTAGCACACCGGCATCATTCGGTAAGCGATACTCCAGTTCAGCTTCGTACTGCCAACTTGTTTCAGGCTCCAGCTCAGGGTTGCCCGCTAGTGCATCTCGGTCACGGTCTTCTTCATTGGTAGTCGCCGCAAAAGAAAAGAAGCTTAACTGAGAAACATTGCGACGTATCGTGCCACGAAAGCGGAAGTTATCTGCAAAGTTATAGCGATAGTCGAATGACGGTCGCCAGAATTGAAAGTCTCTAACTTTACTTACAACACCAGACTGAGAAATTTCTGAGGTTTCGTAAACGATGTTGCTTTCTAGTGAACTCTTATCATTAATAGTCCAGTTGTGAAACGCAAAACCTTCATAACGAATTTCTTGTACCTCTGTTCCAGCATTAGAAATCGATGGAATCGGTGATAATCCACCAAATGCTTCCGAAGGTGGTTCGCTGCCAAAAGAGCTGCCTATGAGTAGGCTTGAATTCTGTTGGTTATCTGCGCGCTCAATACCTACCCGCAGCGATTGCGAATCGGTGAGAGAAAAATTGTAATTGGCTTGTACAATGAACTCTTTGCTTTCTCGCTTTGAATCGATAAACAGATTCTTTTCCAAAGGCTCTGAAATTGGATCGGCTTCAAATCTTTCGCGAACAAAATCACGAATCTCATCGTTAGCAACAAACAGGATCGATAAACGCGAACCATCATTGAAACTGTACTCGTAGTCGCCGCCTAATTCCCAATTGCTTTCTTCATTAAGAACTAATTCTTGCTGGAGGCTATCGATAGCTACACCGTCTTCGAAATCGACAAAGTCTCGGTTGATTCGTCGAGGGAAATCACCTTCGCTGATAAGTCCATTGAACTGAATGCGATGGGGACCGGTGCTGTAGCTCATGTTGGTGCTGAATGTTGTTTCGTCCTGATCACGAATATTTTCTTCGAACAAAGTTCCTAGCAATTCACCTTGTTCTGTTATGCGGCGTTCACGATTGTCGCGATTTTCATAGTTAGGTCGCGATTCGATATTGAATAGAGATTGAAAATTACCAATCTGTAGCGAGTAACCAACATTGCCGCCAAGCTCGTAAGTGTCATCATGGTTTAAGCGATTAACAACTTGTACTTGAGTGCTTGATCGAGAAGGAACTTCGATCAAAATGATATTGATCACTTCTCCAGATCCGCGAACGTTTAGTTCACCAGAAGTATCACGAATGATTTCGATGCGTTGGACTTCAGCCGCCGTGATTCGATCCAATTGGTCTCTGGCTGAGTTGTCTTTGCCAGCGATGCGCTGGCCATTGATTAGTAAGTTGCCGCCGGTTCCGAGCCCACGATTGCCTCCGCCACGACGCCCGCCAAATACATTGACGCCGGGGATGCGTTCCAGCATGTCGCTGGCAGTGATGGGATTGTATTGGGCAAAGAATTCCGCCTCGTAGATCACTGTGGAATTTGCATCACCGGGATCTACTTGTTGGCGTTCCTCAATTTCGAGCGGGGCACCGGATATAGGAGGAACAGGAGAATTTGCAACAGGCGCGGCGCCTTCCGAGGCCTCTTGAGCCCAGGAAATACCGGTCATAAGTAGTGGGACTACCCCTAGAATTATCTGCCGCGGGAACTTCATGCTTCTATTTATAGTCGTTTCGGCCTGGACCTTGAATCGGAAACCCCGAACTTTAGCAGATATAACGGGTAGAAAGCGGATTTAGACCACGTTTCTGGGCCTCCAGATAGCCCAAAAAACGTGGTCGCTATCGTGTTTTCAGTCGTTCAGGCCAAATTCTTCCCTGATCTCCAGTGTTCTTGCTCCTGCAAGAGACCCGGGCATGGAGTAGTTTCCTTCATGGCAGGCGTACTCATAGAGCTGATCTTCTGTGGCATAGAAGCTCAATTCAGCAGTCCATGGCTGCAAATAGATATTGCTGTCCTCGACCGTGAATTGATAAAGGATTTCACCATCGTCATAGCGGCTGAAGCGTTCCGTGATGCGGCCCGATTTGGTGATCGGCACCGAGCTTTGGCTCATTTGTTGCGGATTAATATTGATGCTTTCCACCACCAGTTCACCGTTCTCGTACCAACCTACGGAATCGCCAAACCAAGGCTCGTGCTGGGTAGGCCGGCGATTAGCGCGGGCTTCATCCGGGGAATCATAGATAGGTATGATGCGTGCATCATGGGCCATCTCCACCAGAATCATGACGTAGTCATCGGTTTGCACGAACTGGTAGGTGTTGTTGTACAGGGCACCCATCATTCCCGGACCGGCCTTGTTGCCGAAGCCTAAAAGACAACGCTCAGAATTCGGGAATGCCTCTGGACCACTAAAGTCTGCGACACCGGTGGCATAACGTGCACCGAAACTCGCGCGATCAAAATCATATTGAGGATCTTCGCGACGAGGCACGCGACCGTTAGGGGGATCAATAACATAGGAAGTGCGGTACTCGCCCTTCACCAAGGCGAGGTTGTTGCCCGGTTCAACCCAGAAATTGTTGTAAGCTCTAACACCAAAATCATCGCCTCCTTCTTCTGGCAAATCATTCACGCCATCGCCTTCATCCAGCCCGCCTTCGATTCCCGCTATGGGAGTACGAGCGGCGATGATCACTGCTTGTTCTGGAGATACCACTAGTGAATCAACGCCTTCTGGTCGTTGCAGATTAGTCAGCGACTTGTTCGTCCAAATCCCTTCAAGGTCAGGAATCTGATTGGATTGCGCCCACGATACGCTGCTGACAATGGCCAGACTGAACAGTCCGCTCTGAGCTAAAAGAAGTGAAGGAGTTTTCATCGGATGCCTCCGCGAGTTTTCATCATTGTTATGGGGTCATCATACCGCAACGGGAGTCTTTAAATACCGTGAATTTAGGTGCAATTGCCCATTTCGGCGTCATCTATACGCGATCTATCGAGAGGTGATTCGAGCTGAAGTTATTCTTGATTCAATTCCTGCTGAATGGCCACACCAATGGTTTCCAGCGAGTAGGGTTTCTTTACGTATTGGCCAGCACCCAGGCTTTGAGCGCGCTTTACCTCGTTGGTTTCAGCATAGCCACTGACGATGACAGCTTTTTGCCCAGGATAAAGTTCGACAATCTTTTCGAAAGTCTCACGACCGTTCATGCCTGGTGCCATAACCATATCGAGTAGCACCAGATCGACTGTATGTTCGCGCAGATACTCAACGGCTTCTTCTCCGCTACTCACAGTCACGGTTCGATAATCCAATCTATCGAGTAGAGCCGAAGCCGTTTCCCGTTGCAGCTCCATGTCATCTACGATCAAAATCTTTTCGCCGTTACCTTTGTAGTGGGCTAGCGGAGCAGACTCATTTTCCTTAACAGCTTCTCGGGTGATTGGAAAGTAAAGCTCAAAGGCGATGCCTTCATTGTTAGTAATAATATCGATGCCGCCTTTGAAGTCTCGTACGATATTCCAGACCACCGTAAGTCCAAGACCGGTGCCACTGCGGTCCATTGCCTTGCGCGTATAGAACGGTTCAAAGATACGTTTGATATCTGTGTTGGTGACACCAGGTCCATTGTCGTGTATCGACAACACGACATAATCTCCAGCCTCTATAGTTTCAAAACCTTGAATCTCAGAATCGAGATGGCGATTAAAAGTCGCGATAGTAACCGTGCCTTTGGTTTTGATAGATTCAAACGCATTGGATACTAGATTCATGATCACTTTACTGAAGTGAACACTGGAAGCGTGGATATTCATCAAGTCAGGCGACAGATTCTGTTCCACTGAAATTTCTGGATACAAAGATTTCAGCTCTTCTAATTCAGAGGAATGTAGATAGTCCTCGATTAGATCGTTAATCATTAGTGGGACTTTTGTAACCGCGATGCCTCTGGCGATGGTCAATAAATCCGCCACAATTGCAGATGCTTTGAATCCAGAATTTTTCATTTTCTGGATATGAGCTGTCATGGGATCGTCTTCGGGTAAATCAGCTAACAAAATTTCCGAGTACGCGACAACCACTGACAAAATGTTATTGAGATCGTGCGCTACTCCTCCCGCGAGGATTCCCAATGACTCCATCTTTTGCGCGCGATTGTAGTTTTCTTCTAATTGTTTTTGTTCGGTGATGTCAGTGTAGAAACCAAGAATGCCATCGACCTCGCCGTTCTCGTCCAGTGCCGGCGCTTTTACAACAAGCGTAGTCTGTTCTTCACCATCACGCGTAATGGTCACTTCTCTTTCGTCGGGTATTCCGCCATTCATGACCCGACGATCATCTTCCATAAATTTTTCTGCGAACTCAGCAGGAAATAATTCGGCATCTGTTTTGCCAACCACTTCCTCTACTGACTTGCCCAAGTCCTTGGCGAGGTTACTACTGCAAGATATGAATACGAGGTCTTTGTTCTTAAGAAAGAACCGGTGGGGTAGGTTTTCAATCAGGCGGTTATAGTTAAACTCAGTTTGTCGCAGTGCAGTCTCTCGTTGCTCCCGTTCCATTACGATGCCAGTGAGTCTGGCAGCTGACACTAAATCTT
The DNA here is from genome assembly GCA_965262465.1 of uncultured Pseudohongiella sp. Taxonomy (GTDB): domain Bacteria; phylum Pseudomonadota; class Gammaproteobacteria; order Pseudomonadales; family Pseudohongiellaceae; genus UBA9145. The sequence goes on from OZ253535.1 coordinate 229,704, forward strand.
CTAACTGTTGTTCATTTGGCAGACACGGGAAATCGTAATACATGCCAAAGGCACCAAGCACTTTCCCTTTGCTGTCTTTGATAGGCTCGGACCAGCAACAACGCATACCATGAGGTAATGCATGGTGTTTAATCTCAGCCCATTTGGGATCCGTTTCAATGTTCTCCACTAACACACGTTTGCCGGTGTAAGTGGATGTACCGCAAGAACCGACATCGGGCCCGTTTTGCAAACCATTGATTGCATCGCAGTACTCTTGAGGGAGACTCGGTGCGCCGCCATGCATTAGTTTGTCGCCCTTCAACTCCAGCAGGGAGCAGCGCATTCCGGGGTGGCGCCCTTCATACATGAGAGCGATTGCTTCGTAGACTTCTGCAGCAGGCTGACCGCTAGCGATCATCTCCAATATCTTGGCGTGCCGCTCTAACAGACGCGTAGCCTGTTCTTCGGTCAATTCAGGTAATTCGAGATTGGCGGTCTCAGCCACAGGTGGGTTCCCTCGAAAGTCGTGACCCTTAACGGATTCTTGTTTTAAGTGCAGCTTAAGATAGGAGCCCATAGCATGACAACTGTGCAAGGATAAAAGAATCAGCGGTCAGATAGGGCTTTCTGAAGAATTCGAGTTGATGCCCATGCAATTCAATTCGTGGTGCAAGTAACAAACTGGGTCGCCTAACGTATAAGTAAAAGAACAAGAATTTAGCGCGAGAAAAGTTAACAATGATGGTCAGTCGGCTGGCTGCAATGGCAGAGGTACTCCTGGTTTTGGCGTTGGGGAACATAATAGGGGAAGCGATGTTCCCACTATTCGTTTCCGAAGCGGTATTGGCAGGCACTGCATCTAGTTCGGCCCAAGCCTTTGCTGAGGGCTTGCTGATTTTTCTGCGCCTAGGATCTGTTGGCGCGTTGGGATTCGGCTTGCTCTACTTTCGAACCGGAGTGACACCGGTAAAGGCTGGACTCACCTTGAACAACTATCAATTCAGTGAATTGTTTAATGCTGGAATTATGATGGGCTTTATTTCGGGATTGTTGTTGTCATTGTTGTTTGCAGCCCATGCTCTCTTTCCGTTTGGCCAGGGCTTGGATGCCTGGTGGACCTACGCCGATACACCCATTGATTCTGCTTTTTGGATTATGTTGCTCGGCACCTCGGTATTCATTCCTCCCTTAACCGAAGAAATCATGACACGAGGCTATATGCGCATGCGCCTGGTGGAAAGCTATGGGCCAATGGCGGGTGTCGTGCTGACCGGCATGGTGTTTGGACTTTCTCATACCCGCTACATCTCGGCTGATCCAATGTTGTTTCTATTCTTAGTCGAGATTTTGTTTGCTTCGGTGCTTTGGACGTACTCGGCACAAAAATATGGATCGATAGTTCCAGCACTTATCGCTCATGCACTATCTAATGGAGTAGGTACTTTTATACTGTTCGACGTGTGGCTTCCTTTTGCACTAAGTCTTGTCGTTTGTTTTATGCTGCGGAAAAAGATCACTGAGCTGTTTAGTGAATTCAAAAATGCCTGGAGAAGTGATAGCGAGCGAGGCAGCTTGTGGCAAGGATTGCTCATCGTGTTTCTAGTGCTATGTTTTGCGCTGGGTTTGCTCAACATTGTTGGTCGCACATACACATTGGCCGCCCTGGGATTGATGTGTTTGCTGTATACAATTGGTTTCGTAACTTGGGAAAGAATGCAGGCTAAGCGAGCCTAGCCAGTTCATCCTAATCCTCTATTTACAAATACCCTCCCAATAGTTTCTACTGGGCGAACCCCTATAAGAAGCCCAATTAAAGTCAAATAAAAAGGCCCTATAAGAGGATCTGTTCATGATTCCGTCTCAGTTATTTTCTCGAATAAGAATTTATCGATATCTATTGCTTGGCTTGCTGATGATCCTCAATGGTTTCTCGGCTGCACAGGATCGACCGACACTAACACCAGAGCAATTAGCCTTGGTGCAAATTCAACCGGTTCCCAATAAACCAGGCCTCTATGTCATTCCCGGATTTGATGGCGGCCTGTCTGGAGGAAACGTTGCCGTGTTGGTGACAGACGAGGGCGTCCTGATTGTGGACAACAAGTACTCTTATAGTTACCCAGATATTATGGAGCAGCTGAGGAAAGTTACCGACCAACCAGTAAGTTACGTTTTCAATACCCATCATCATTTTGACCATGCGGGCAGCAATGCAGACTTTATGGAGGTGGCTCCCGTGCTTGCTCATCGCAATGTGCGGGTGAATAGAATTAGAAATGAATTAGGGGGAGCGCCAGAGATTATCTACAACCAAAGCGCCGCAGTTATCCTTGATGATATTGAAGTGCAAGCACATCACTTCGGTCGCGGTCACACCAATGGTGATTCCGTTATATTTTTTCCAAGTCTTGGAGTTGTGCATACCGGAGATCTGTTTATTTGGGGACAACGACTAGACGGAAGCACATTAGCGCCGTTTATAGACTATGGAAACGGTGGCAGCGCAGCGGAGTGGACGGCAACTTTGGATGGTCTGCTGGAACTGGATTTCGATACCGTGATTCCTGGTCATGGTCCGGTGCTAAGAAAATCTGAGGTCCGAGTGTTTCGAAGTAAGTTCGATCAACTGGTGTCGCGCATAAATATCTTGATCGACAATGGAGTTGAAAGAGATGACATTGCTGATGAATTGGATATCAGCGATCTTGATTGGCCCCTAGCCCGGGATCGAATCGAATCGATCTATGATGAGCTTTCCAGCCTCTAGTCAAAATAATCTGACTAAAACAATCCTAGCTGAAACAAGAATGCGCCAAGCACGACAATACTTGGCGCAATCATCCCGCGTTTAAAAGCAACTGCTCGACTGGCAGCTGGGCGTAACGCAACTATTACCATGATGATGATTAGAAACGGAGCGATAGTCAGGGTGATGAGGAAAATACCAAGCGCAGCAAATTCGGCCGCCCCTGATGCGCTGTCCATAGCCATTACCGCGAACAACATCACTGACATTGCCAGCAATGGCAGCACTATTCCAAAGCCAAACTTTTCCCAACCGTTGATCGAAGAGTCTGTTTCGATTTGAGCTCCAGGCTCGACTTCTTCTGCCATGATTACTCGTTGCCGCGCTTTTCTTGCTCCCTGGCGCCGCTCAAACGATTCACCATGGCATAGTTGCCTTCGTGGCAAGCATATTCGTATTGACGATACTCATCGTCTCGCACATAAGGAAATGCTACGGTCCATGGAGCTGTATAAGTTTCTTCATCTTCAACTCGCAAGGTGTAACGCAAGGTTTCTGGGCCTTCGATAGTAAACGTTTCAACCATGCGACGGCCTTCGTGTTGAGTGGTATTGCCAGGTTGCCCCGTTCCTGGTGCTCTCATATTCCCCACATAACGAAAGTTAGTCGATTCTACGAATAGGGTATTACCTTCCCACCATCCGCGCGGATCGCCTTCCCACAATTTGATTTTCTCATCGACATGAGGGCCAGCATCGATGGGAATAATGCGAGCGTTGTGAATCATTTCGCTATGGATCAACACATAGCCGGGAGACTGAATGATCAATTTGCCGTTGTTGTACGCTGTGGGCATCATCATGCCAAATACTCCCCGAGACAGGCAGCGATCGCCTGACTCAACATTGGCAGCAGAATCATGTTCGTGATCAACGTTGTAGGCACGTAGCGCTGCAGCCTTGTCGGTGAGGGGAGGTCGTCGACCATTCGGGGGATCAATGATTAGCGCCGGTGCATCGACTTCAGGATCAGACCAATACCAATCAAACCAATAATTCTCGTAAGCACCAACCCCACTGCTGTTTTCGAATCCCTGCCACACGTCTCCTTTACGGCGTTCGTCCCGAGACGTTATGAATTCTCTGAGTTCTTCATCGGTCGGCACGCGGCCTTGGAATTGGTCTGGCAATTCCAATGGCGTGGCTGTTGCGCCGACATTGTTCCACATGCCGGTGATATTGGGTTGACCATCGGAGAGAAGCTCAGGTTCCCAGTCAGATTGTGCGCGCAGATTCGTTGCAAACACAGTGATAGCCAGAGCAGTGGCCAGCAAACAACTATTGTTCAGTATCTTTCCAGTGCGGAGTCTCATGTTATTACTCCTGTGTTGTTCTAGTTTTCAGTTGGTAAGGCGAAAACAATCATCTCAGCAGTATCAAACCGTCCGCCGGCGATTGCAATGTATTGTTTATCTTCATGTTGATAACTCATGACGGGTCCGTGCAGGCGACGGTCGATAAACACTTCGCCAACCTTCGCTCCAGTTAATTTGTCATAAGCAACCAGGATTGAACCATCGGCGTCAGGATCGACTTCATCCTTTTGCGCGAGATGGGAAATCACCAGGGTTTTTGTTACCAGCAATCCGCCTTCGGATGACACATCGGTAAACACACTGCCCAGATCCGGCAGATTCAGGTGTGCCAGCAAAGGATGGTTTGCCGGCCCTTTGCCAAACGGAATTTGCCACACATGTTCACCAGTATTCAGATCGATGGCAGTGATGCGGCGATAGGGAGGTTTAGTTAAGGGTAATCCCATCGGGCCTATGTTGCGCTGCACCCGAATGACATAGGGCCAATCGGAGTCTGGATCGTTTGGCGGTACCAGCGACATGGCATAAGGTCGCGTGTGGGACGGTACGTACAACACACCGGTTTCGGGATCGAAGTTTGCGCCTGGGAAGTTTGCTCCACCGCCGGCACCTGGCAGAAATATGGTTGCCTCTTTTCCATTGCTGCCTTCAACAATAGGTGGTGTGAACAATGGTCCTAGTACCCATTTCTGCGCAAGTTCACGCGCTGCTGCATTAATCTCAGGAGTGAAATCAATCAGGTCTTCTTCACTTAGACCCTGGCGTTCAAATGCGGGTGGCTTGGTGGGAAATGGTTGAGTGGGATGAGTGCGTTCGCCCGGCACATCACTCTGCGGAACAGGTCGTTCTTCAATTGGCCAGACTGGTTCGCCGGTTATGCGATCAAAGACATAGGTGAATCCTGTTTTGGAAACCTGGGCTACGGCTTTAATCGGTCTGCCATCAACTACAATGTCCACCAGGTTAGGCGCCGAGGCGACATCGTAGTCCCACAAGCCATGATGCACGGTTTGAAAGTGCCACAACCGTTCTCCTGTATCAGCATCAAGCGCAACCAATGATTCTGCAAACAGGTTTTCCCCTAAACGTTTGCCTCCCCAGTAGTCGTTGGTAGGAGTTGAAGTAGGCAAGTACACAATGCCCGCCTCATCGTCGGCAGACATAAATGTCCATACGTTGGTATTGCCTGCATCGCGCCAGGCATCGTTCTCCCAGGTTTCTGTAAACTCATCACCTTGTTGAGGAATGGTATTGAAGCGCCATTTGAATTCGCCGGTATAAACATCGTAAGCACGAATATGTCCAGGTGGACTTCGATTAAACAGGGAGTAGTCGAATATTTTGGAACCAACGATGACAGATGTGCCAACTGCAATTGGCGGTGCACCATGAGTGACATTGTTCATTTCAAATTCGAGTTTGCCGAAGTCGTTGCGTAGATCTACTACGCCGTCTTCGCCAAAATTGGTATCAGGCAGACCAGTCTGCGCATCAATAGATACCAACTGTTTACCAAGAGTTGCGACAAATAAGCGTTCGATTTCACCGTCAGTCCAGTATTCGATTCCACGTGTCATCAAAGGATTAAAGTTAGGTCTGCCATAGCGATAACTTTGCGGATCGAAAGACCACAAGAGTTCACCGCTTGCGGGATCGAGGGCAACAATCTGACCGTGATTGGTGTTGGTGTACATCACTCCGTTGATATAAAGAGGAACTGCGCGGTAATCCCCGGTGGGATATGCGATGCTCGGCGGTAATTGTGCGTCGATCGATTGCCAGCGCCAGGCGACTTCTAGCTGGCTGAAGTTTTCCGCATCGATCTGATCCAGCGGCGCGTATTTTTCCGAGAAGTGGCTACCGCCAGCATGCAACCATTCGCCAGTGTTGTCTGTGAATTGTTGCGAACTATCTGGCTGGCAATTAGCCAATAAGAGCAGTGACAAGACTAAGATAAAAAATCTATTCATAAGTCAGCTCCTTAGTCAGGTAATGCGAACACATACAAATTACTGCCTCTACTCGGTCTGAGTTCGGGCGTAAGATTTATTTGTCCACTGCCTGTATTGACTGCAATGTACTGTTTGCCATTAACGGCAAAAGAGATGGGATAGCCACTGACAGAAGATCCAAGGTTGATCTCCCAGAGAATTTCTCCGGTAGCATGATCAAACGCGCGGAACCGTCCATTCGCATCGCCACCGAATACTAATCCACCCCCAGTAGCAACGAGCGACATCGTTCCTGCGCGTTGTTCAAACAACCATTCTGTTTTTCCAGTTTCGGCAGAAATGGCGCGCACCGTTCCAACATTGTCAGTTCCGGGTGTTATCTGATGTCGGGCGGCGAGTGAATAAATTTCGAGTCCGCCTTGTCCGCCGGCGGTTAGTGCTCTGGCGGTATCACTTCTGACATCTGCGGTCGCCAGCATACGTGCACATGTGTTGCGTAGTGGATAATACATCGTGTTCGTAAGAGGACTGTAAGCACCAGCTTCCCAGTCTTTACCGCCAGTCCATGTGGGGCAAACAAATACCACCTGTTCCGCCTCACGAAAAATCACATCAGGGTTTTCAGTGACATCGCCAGTAGCGCCATCGATATCCTGGATTACATTTTGTTCTACAGTCGACGTTGCCCAAAGAAATTCTCCGGTGGCTCGGTCGAGGGTATACACCACGCCAGTCTTGCCAGGAATACCGGTGATTACTTTGCGTGTTTCCCCTGAGCGAAGATTTGGATTGATCCATTGCACTTCATCCGGATCAGGCGCAACACGGGTCTCAACCAATAAGCGTTCGAATGGATGATCAAGATCCCAATGATCGTTCAAATGTTGATAGTGCCAACGGATTTCACCGCTATCCGCTTCCAGGGCCAGGGTTGTGTTGTGATAAAGGTGATCGTTGTTGGTGCCACCAAGGAAAAATTTTGGTGCCGGTGAAGTTACCGATGTGCCTAATATGATCAGTTCCAATTCCGGGTCGTAACTTGGCACCATCCACGAACCGACGTGACCCCGTTGTTCATAGGGAACGTCTCCCCAGGTTTCATCTCCCGCTTCACCAGGTGCAGGGATTAGTCGGCGGCGCCAGAGTTCTTCTCCAGTTGTCGCATCATGGGCAGCAATGATGCACGCTTCTGGTCCACCCCAAGGTCGGCAACTGCGACCGGAAATCGCCCGACCATCGGCAATGATCGGACCGGAACTGTGAGTTGCAGAATTGACCATATAGTCAAAAATTTCTGTTTCCCAAATTTGTTCACCAGTGACTGCATCCAACGCAAAAATGTGGTTATCGTCACTGGTGTTAATGATGAGTCGACCATAGATTGCCAGGTTACGATTATTGGCTGCATTGCCTCCGACTTGTTGGTACAGCCCTTCGGGAATTTCTCGATTGTAGTCCCATAACAAATCACCAGTCTCTGCATCGATCGCTTCGATTACATCTCGTGCTTGTGGCACATAGAGCACACCGTTGTAAGCGAGTGGGGTAATTTCGCCAGTTCCAGTCGCCAAGTCTCGGGTCCAAACCAGGCGCAAGTCACTTACATTTTCCTGATTAACCTGATCGAGTGGGCTATAGCCCCAGCTATCCAACGTGCGGCGCCACATCAGCCAATCTCCATCGGCTGGAGATTGCAGCATGGCATCAGTGACTAACGGGAATTCATCTTGTGTAAAAGCGGGGGAGATAAGGAAGGCACAACTCAGCAGCAGTAAGCCAACATGGATGCGCTGTAACCCAGGGAAACCAGTCATAGCCAGATTCCTTCTTCTTCTTATTATTAGTTTTTATTCTTTTGCCAGTATAGAAACGCGGGGGCAAAAAACAAGAGCGGTCTAGGCGCGTTCCATCTTCCTCGCTGCAAGCCAGTAAAACAGTAGGCCCAGGCCAATAATGCCGAGACTGAATAGGCCTTCAACGGGGCGATTTATCAAGGTGAAGCCAAGAGTCCACCCGGTAAGCAAGAGATAGATGATGGGTGGTAATGGGTAGAGAAAAGTGCGGTAAGGGCGTTCCAGATCAGGCTGCTGCCGACGCAGCACGAAAATACCAAATACAGTGACGAAACTGTTTAAGGCCAGAGTGAATCCGGAGAACACCAAGATCGATTCAAATGTTGAAGAGAGAATAAACAGCAACGCGACACCTGATTGAATGAATATGGCGATCGAAGGAATGCCGTGTTGGTTTTTCTTACCTAGTACGCCAATCGCTGGATAATCTTCACCTATCACTTGAATGACTCGAGGCCCTGCCATCGTCATCGCGCTGACTGTTGAGATGAGCAGCAACGCGAGTATGAGTCCGGTAAAACGACCGGCGACATCTCCGAATGCAGCTTGTGCAGCGATCGCGCCCACTTCTACTTCCCCTGCCATAGCATCCATTGGTGCTGCGTAGAGAAACGAAAAATTTAATCCCAGATAGAGCAGAGTAACGACTGATGTGCCTGTGATAAGAATCCAGGGCAGAGTCTGTTGGGGATTTTCTAATTCACTGCTTAGGTAAGTAGCTGCATTCCATCCGGTATACGCAAAACTCACATAGATAAGTGCTACAGCGAATACACCACTGGTCATGATGGCGCCATCGCCAGTGGCTGGGAAGAAATCTACAGGTTGTGGTGAATCGGCGAAAAAAACTGCGCCAATGACAAACGCAAGAATGACTGCGATTTTTAGAATCGTAAAACTCACTTGAGTACCGGCACTGTTTCGATGATTGGTGGCATGAACCAGCGTAAGGAAGATCAGTAATGCGCTCGCCATTATTCGCTGCACACCATCAGACAACCCATCAGGTGCAATGGACGATGCATAGGCGGCGAATGTCATTGCAGCCAAGGCAACTGGCCCAGAAAAACCAACCGTTGAAGAGATCCATCCCGACACAAAACCTGCAGCCGGATGATAAATTCTGCGCAGTAAATTGTATTCGCCACCAGAGCGAGGCAGGGCGGCACCCAGTTCTGCATAGGTCATTGCACCACAGAGTGCGGCTAACCCACCGAGTGCCCACAACATCATCAAGGCGAACCCTGAGCGGATATCTAATAGTTGAAAACCAAGACTGGTGAACACGCCTGTGCCAACCATGTTGGCAATAACCACGGCAGTGAGGGTGGGAAATCGAAACTTATCGGCGGACATGGCGCCATTATAGTCAAAACAGCCAAGGCTGGCGCATTGATTTCGAAGGTCTCAGCAAAGTGATTTCGGATGCGTAAAGTCTAGATAGACTGCTTCGCAGAGAATCGCAAAAGAACAGCAATGATTAGCGCAATGAGTGCAACAATATCACCCACTACAATTCCAGCAATGGACTCATTGTAGTTTTCACTGATCGCTACCAAATAGAAAAACGGTAGCAAGGTACAGGCAGCTATAACAAACGCTATGGGTTGATAGATTGGCTTGAAAGCAGCAATTGCGAAGACTCCGCCTAAGATGCCAAACAACACCGCCCGGTGACGCATCAGAATCTCGAGATCAGGAGATGTGATGCTAATCCCGTAAAGCGATTCCAGTTGCGCCGCTCCAACGAAACCGGAGAGCGGCACAAAGTGAATGAGTGCAATCACTATGCACATGAAGGAAATAGTTTTCTCTCGCATGACACGAAAGATAGGGGCATAGCCCTATGAGAACAATTACCTGCTAGGTAATGAAATTCCTAATCAGCAGGATCAGGTACCGCGTCTTCAACAGTTAGCGGATTGAGGTAACTGCCATCGGTAATGCCGACCTTGCGCATGGCGATCCCGGTTAAGCATTCCTGCACGACGCGATTTGAATTCAAAATGGTGGTATAGCCAGGATCAACCAAAGGATTGAGTTCGACTAATTCGAATCCCACCAAATTGTTTTCGGTGCAAAGAGCTCGAATCAGAGGGAATACTTCTCGTGGTGTGAGACCTGCTGGTTCCGGTGTACCGGTACCAGGAGTGTAGGCTGGGTCCAACACATCGATATCAAATGATACGTAAAGATACTCTGGCCCATCATTAGCTTCGGCAAGAATGCGTTCCATCACAGTAGGCCAACCGTCGCGCTCAATCTCCACCATGGTGTGATAGCGGAAATTGTTTTCACGCATCCATTCGAAACCTTCTTCTCCTGGCCAGTAACCTCGAAGTCCGACCTGTATATAGTTCTTGCCCAGCACGTGACCTTCTGTGATCAGTTGATAGATGGGTTGTGCGTGGGAAATTAAATGACCGGAGTAGCCATCGCCCGCTGCATCATAGTGCGCATCAAAATGGATTACGCCAACATTTTCTTTACCGTAGACATCGGCCACGCCTGCAACGTCGGGATATTCCAAAGAATGGTCGCCACCAATGACTATTGGTATCGCGCCGGTCTCGGCTATTTCTCTAACCAATGCGCGTACTGTTGGCATACTGCGTTCAATACTGAATCGATCAATTGGCGCATTGCCGTAGTCCACAGCGTTCAGTTCTTGTTTCCAAGAAACACCGGTGTGCATATGAGGCAGTCCGCCACCGCCGCCAACGCCTAAACTGGAACGCAAGGCATTCGGTCCTTCGCCAGCGCCGCGCATACCGACGCCCATATCAATCTCTGCGCCTAAGACTGCAACATCGACTTCACCTACTCGCAAATCTTCTTGATTAATGGCGATGGGTAATTGGAAAAACGATTGCACACCAGCGTTACGTAATCGACCAGGGTAGAAAGGACCGGGCTCACGAGCTGGGTCATCAGAAGTGTCACGTAACTGACTCCACAGATTATAAGTAGGATCATCAGGATTGAGCGGAATAGTAGGTTCGGTACGATCAAACACGCTCGGTGTGAAGTCTTGCGCCACTACGAACCAGATGGGGACTAATAGAAAGATTGTAAAGATTATTTTATTGAGTCTATTCATGGCGCGATTCCACAAGTTTTTCGGCGTGTCGTTCTGAGAAGTATAACGCTAACTACAGAGAAATAGGGGAGCAATACTCTATTGAATTTCAGGATATGGAAGTAAAGCGATTGTATCCGTTAATCCAAACTTCGAGTTTCACCGGGCCGGGTAAACAAATCGGCGCTACGTAACTCGGCAGGCCGAGCCATTGGATCGCCTGGAATCTGTTCAGGCACATGTACGCCAACATTGCGTCGCGCACCAACTCGATTTTCCAGAATTCCACGACCAGCTCGGCTTGCGAAAAACCAATAAGGCGGAAAGGCCATATCTGGCGACACGCGACTCCAATACTCCGGGTCTAGTGCGAAGTGCTCATCGTTGGGATCAGCATCCCCCATATGCACTACCGTGCTGTTGTCATTGAGTGTGACTCGCCAAACAATATTCTCCACATTGACTCGCCCTGTAGGCCAACCGGAATGAGGAATTCGCACTGCCTCTACTAACAAGTCATTCATCTGCAAAGTGACTGGTGAGTCTTTGTATTCCAGGTAAACAGAATGCACCCGATCAAAGACAGCTGCTTGTGCATCAGTGGCGATAGTTCGCATTCCCATCACAGCTTGTTGCGGCGCATAAAGTGCAATGTCAGTCTGAGTCTGTAAAAGAGTCAGCATGTCTTCTGCGGAAAAATGATCGCCATGAAAGTGACTCACGAAAATTGCGTCGACTCCATCAAACGGTGCTTCACCGGCAAACAGTGCACTGCGCATTTGTTCAGGGACTAACAAATATTGTCCGTAACTTTCGGGATACAAAGGGTCAAACAAAATTTTTGTATCACCGTCGGTCACCATGACACCTTCATTCGCCATGTAAAATGCTTCCTGGCCTTGACACATGGCACTAACAAACAATGTGATTAAAAGAGATTCACGCAACTTCATAACAATTAATTTCTGGTTAATTAGTAACTGGAAAAAAAGAGGCCGGTAGACCGGCCTCTTCATACTATTTAGTTGTTAACTCTAGTCGTCGTCTTGACTAGAGGCGGCCATTCGCTCTTGAGCGCGATGACCGGACAGAATGTTATACATCCCATAGTTACCTTCATGACAAGCGTACTCATAAATCTTGTCAGGTGTGTAATCGAACAAGATTTCGCGCGTATACGGTGCAGTAAACTGCCCCGGGTCATGGGAAGTAAGCTGATACTGCAGTGCGTTATCGCTTATGCGAGTAATACGCTCGACGTTCACTTTCTTGTCAGTTTCAGGTGTTGAGGCGCTGGCGTCTGAGTAGTTGGTAGTTTCTATCACCAAAGTATCACCTTCCCACCAACCGCGAGAATCGCCATGCCACAGCTTAATGCTTTCGTGCGCATGGGGTTGTTCAACCAAAGGAATGATGCGGGCATCGTGAGCCATCTCTTGATAAATCACGATCGTGTTTTTCGATTGCACGATTTGCCAGTAGCTGTTGTACCCAGAACCGAGCCGAGGTGCACCAAATGAAAGGCAACGTTCACCCAGTGGACGGTCAGTCCAGGAATCAGCTGGATGGGCTTCGCGCCATTCACGTAATTCACGGGCAGCTTGCACAGCCTCTTCAGTGCGAGGTGGAAATTTTCCATTAGGTGGATCGGTAATTTGCGAAGTGCGACGATGCACAGTTCGAGTCGCCATCCACTGGGAATCATAGTTACCCGTGGTTGGATCGTAGGAGTTAATCTCGCCACTGAACACAGCTTCTAAAACGCCGCCACCAAATAGCGCGTCTGCACCTTCCGCCATGATTTGACCGATACGTTGTTCAATAAAAACGATGTCGTCATCGGTGAGGTATTCCTTGTCTCCAAATACATCGGGACGTTCAACGGGGGTGATGGTGTTGTTTTCCCACACACCTTGCAGATCAGGGTGGCCGTCGATGGTGCGGGGGACTTCATAATCCGCTTGGGCAAGGGCCTGTCCAGCCAGCATAAATAGGGCTAGAGCCAGAGAAAAAGGGGTTTTCATTGTCCAATCCTTCTCGTCGAGGAATTGGAAGATATCTTCAACTACCGGCTGCGGTTTGGCAAGTGGATCGGGAGAAAATGGAGGTGAAACAACTAGTCCGCAAGCTGTTTGGCTGCGCCACGTGGAGCCATACGAGACATGGCAAACAGCACCGCACCAAGCACGATCCAGAAGAAAATGATGGACCATTCTTGTGGCCATACCAGGGCCGATGGACTGCCTGGAAAGTAGAGAGTTCCAATACCAATAGAGAGCACCAAGGCCAAATAACCAGTGGCCTTTCCGCCAGGTGCGGTATAGGGCCTGGCGAGCTCAGGCTCATTTTTTCTCAGAGCGAGAAATGACAATGCTACGAAAGCGTAAGCGACTACAATGCCGAGCCCGCCGGCATTCACCAGCCAAACCAGGGCCGGCCTGCCAAAGAACGGACTAATGACGGAAAGAGCGCCGATAAGCAGAATGGCATTTTTTGGGGTGTGATAGCGTGGATGAATCTCCGCCAGGAAGTGCGGCAACATGCCCGCTTTCGCCATGGCATAGATGGCGCGACTTGCTCCAACGATCAATGCGTTCCAACTGGTGATGATGCCCGCCAGTCCTGCGAGCAAAAGGATGGTTCCGCCTAGCTCACCGTAAATTAAAGCGTTGGCTTCAGCAGTAACAAGATCGGCACCCATAAGGGTTTCGGTATCCATGACCATGCCCACGCCGATAATGATGAGCGCATACCAGGCAATAGCCATTATCACAGAAAGGATTAGAGCGGTTCCGATATCACGGAACGGTAGATCAATTTCTTCGGCGGCTTGCGGAATGATGTCAAAGCCAACAAACATAAAAGGTACCATGACTAACACTATAGCCACGCCACTAACACCGTCGATGAATAGTGGATCAATGTTTTGTGTAGTGCCGGAAATTGTGGCGCCACTCACAAAGAAAAAACCAACAACCAATATGACGATTACTACTGTGGTTTGAACGATTGCGACGATTTTTACACCCAGCACGTTGAGTGTTGTCATGACAATTGCACCGGCAATTCCGGTTGCCACCCACGTAGCATGAACTTCCCAGCCAGCGATGGTCCACAGATAACCAATATCTAATCCTGGAACGAGTGAACTCATCACGGTGGGAAGAGCAACAGCTTCGAAAGCGATTACTGACATATAGCCGAGGATGATTGCCCAGGTACATATAAAGGAAGCTTGTGACCCTAGCGCCCGTTCACTATAGACATGTTCGCCACCAGCAAAGGGTAGGGCCGACGCTAGTTCCGCATAAGTTAGCCCGACAATTGCGATGGCACCGCCACCCACCAGGAATGCAGTGATGGCTCCCATCACGCCAGCTGAGGTAATCCAGGTGCCGGTTAGCACGACCCAGCTCCAGCCAATCATGGCGCCAAAAGCTAGTGCGACTACGTCGCGACGACCGAGAACTCTGAGGAAGCTGGATTGTTGAGTTGAATCTGACATAAGGCTAATTATTCTTTTGGGTGGCTATACTACTGTATTTTTCCTGCTTGCCAATCTATTCTTGCTTCTCTGCCGTACTGATTGATGGACCACAGAGTCCACTGTTAACAATAAGAACACTACAGATAAGTCAGACAGGAAGTTTGCGAGGAGTATCGAAGTGAACAAACTAACCTTAATTGGTGCCTTATGCTTTTCCCTTTTGGGTTGTGAAGTTAGCGATGTCCCGCGTTTCGAAAGCATGAGCGAGGTGGAATTGGCGGATTACAATCGTGGCCGCAATATTGGTCAAATGATTGTTTGCTCAGAGGATACTCGTTCCTTTAGCCGAGTACGTCGCCGTCGATGCATGACAGTAGAGGCGATGTATGGATCTGCGCAGCAAGCCAGTCAATTGGGAGTGCTGCAAAATATTCCCGGCTATGCGCAGACTGAATTCTAGAACTCTTTCGATTCCAGGATTGCCAATTGCGAGAGGTTAATCACCTCTCGCAAATACCAATTCCCCACCTATCCAAGTTTGATCAACCTGCACGTCCATAATACGTTCCGGATCTATAGTTAATAGATCGTCGGAAAGCACGATCATGTCTGCAAACTTTCCTGGTTCCAACGAGCCTTTCTCATTCTCGTCGAAATTCAAATAAGCCCCCAACAAGGTATAGGCACGAATTGCTTCTTCCATGGAAATAGCTTCGTCAGGCCCGTAAACATTGCCCGTCATTCCCTTGCGAGTAACTGCAGCATACAAACCTACCATGGGACCGATCGGAAGAATGTCGCTCGAGATGGCAACTGTAATCCCATTGTCCATTGGAGAGCGTAAGGGATTGTTGTGTTGTAGACGCCAGCCATCCAGATTCTCTACATAGCGACCTTCCAGGGTATAAGTGAAATTTGGTTGTTGCGTGATATGTATTTCATGCTCTGCCATTAATTGCATGGTGAGATCTGGTGGACGCATGGAGAAATGATTGAGGTAATGGCGATGATCTTCACGCGGGTTTCGTTCCAGGGCATCAGCCAATGTATTTACCACCAGTACAATTGCCGCATCGCCAATTGCATGAATGCCCATTTGATAACCGGCATCATGAATTTCATTGAGATGAGCAACTAACTCTGCTTCTGGCATATTGAGATAGCCACGGTACTCACCCTGATTAACATAAGGTTCCAAAGTGTAAGCGGCGGGACCGGTAAATCCTCCGTCGGCAAACACTTTTATAGGACCAGGCTTCAGAAAATCATTGCCGCCAGCAACCCGCGCATTCAATGCATTGATCGCTGGTGGGTCATACCATTGAAACTGCAGCGAAGAACGCGGTAATGGAAGCTCGTTCTTGCCGTACAGCTCTTCAAACATCTCATAGTCAGGTACAGTCTTCGATGCGTCAGTGATGGAAGTAATGCCTTTCTCTAGTAAGGCGTTCAGATTAACTTCGAGACTGGCGATGATTTCTTCGTAGGTAGAGTCGGGCACCAGGCGACCCACAATTTCCTGACGTTCGCGGATCACCCCATTCAGTTCACCGTCATCTCCCACTTCGATCACACCACCATCTGGTTGTGGTGTTGCCAGGGTAACGTCGGCCAATTCCAATGCCAGTGAGTTAGCCACTGCACTGTGACCACCAGCCCGAGTCAGGATGACAGGGTTATCCGGTGCAACGGCATCTAAATCCAAACGGAGTGGGCGACGCCCTTCATCCAGTTCGTCTTCCGACCAACCGTAACCAGTAATCCATTCGCCTTCGCCTATCTCAGCGATCTTTGCGGTAATGAGTTCTTGGATTTCGACAATCGAGGTAACTTCGCTTAACTCGATGTAGCGCAATGGGCGACCACGGATATGAGTGTGGGAGTCATTGAATCCTGGCATTAACAGCTTGCCTTCCAGATCTACGGTTTGATCCGCCTGGTAGCGTGCGGCAAGAGAGCTGTCACCCGTCTCAACGATAAGACCATCATTAACAACTACGGTGTCATGAATGGAAAACTGATCATCGATAGTAAGGACTTTACCATTGGTCAGCACCAGATCGACTTCAGTAACACTTACCGTGTTCTCCGAATCATCTTGACTGCATGACGCCAGAATAGTGGCTGCCATGAAAGTGAGGGTGGCGAGTTTTATTGTTTGAATTGTTTTCATTATCTCTCTCGCTGTAAAAGAAGCGTGTATCTTTTCGTTTAACTAAGTAAACAAATTTTCAGACTGTACGTAATCCAAAGTTTGTTGCAGTGAACGATCAAATCGCTCGACCATTTCATCAATCTGTTCTTTCGTGATTATGAGTGGCGGACAAAATGCCAGGCAATTGCCGCTGACTGCTCGAATGAGTAATCCATTGTCTTGGCAAA
The DNA here is from genome assembly GCA_965262465.1 of uncultured Pseudohongiella sp. Lineage (GTDB taxonomy): Bacteria > Pseudomonadota > Gammaproteobacteria > Pseudomonadales > Pseudohongiellaceae > UBA9145. The sequence continues at coordinate 246,560 of OZ253535.1, forward strand.
ATTGTTTTGTCGCTGCGCCAACACCGCCATCAGCGAAACTTTCTCTTCGCTCTTTGTTGGCGACTAACTCAACCGCTCCGATTAACCCTTTGCCTCGCACTTCACCTACGAGAGGGTGATCTTCGAATGCGCGCAGTTTCGCCTGCATGTAATCACCTACCTCTGCAGCATGGGCGAATATGTTATCTCTTTGATAAATCTCGATGGTTTTGAGTGCGGCGGCGGCTGCCACGGGATGGCCAGTATAGGTGTAGCCATGGCCAAAAATACCAAGTTGATTGCTGGGTTCGCGCATCGCTTCATACATAAAGTCAGGAATTATGGCCGCGCTAATTGGGATATAAGCCGAGGACAATTGTTTAGCCAGACTCATTAGCTGAGGTTTGATGCCCATGGTAGTCGAACCAAAATCATTTCCAGTTCTACCAAAACCACAAATCACTTCATCTGCCCAAAACAATATGTCATTGGCATCTAAGACTTTTTGCAACTCGCTGAAGTAACTATCTGGAGGCACTACAACACCAGATGCACCACCTATCGGTTCGGCAATAAAGGCTGCAATCGTATCTGCGCCTTCTCTTTCGATAAGTGCCGCAACGTCACCAACGAGTCGTGCTACGAATTGTTCTTCGCTCTCTCCTGACCGTTGCCCGTGATAATAGTGTGGGCATTCCGCGCGCAGAATGCCGAGTGCATCAACGGGCACGTCGAAGTGAGTGTGCATTACCGGCAACCCGGTAAGTGCTGCTGCTGCCATTGTCACTCCATGATATGAGCGATCGAAGGCAATGATTTTTTTCTTCTGTGGTTTGCCAATTACATTGAAGTAGTAATGCAGCATCTTGATTTGAGAATCATTGGCTTCACTGCCGGAACTCGCGAAGAAAATGCGGGCATCATCAATCGGTACCATGTCGCTAAGCCGATCTGCCAGATCGCGGGCAACCTGGTGCGTGCGACCACCAAACATATGACTGAACGGTAGAGTCTTAAGCTGCGAAGTGATTGCATCAATGAGTTCTTCGTTGCCGTAGCCAAGAGCCGAACACCATAACGCGGCTAAACCTTCGAGATACTGATTACCCTGGTCGTCATACACATATATGCCGTCACCGCGGACGATATTAAGTTGTTCGACTTGGGTTAGATTGGTAGTTGGGTAGAGTAGTGAAGTCATGGCAGGGAGAATAAAGCAGCGACATAGTGAAAGCCAGCCGCCCTCTGTATTCAAAAACCCCAACAAAAAGTGATATGGGCTTTCCCTGAAGGATGGTAATACAATGCTGAAAGCCCAAGTAATGAAGATAGTGCGTTCAAAAATGAAAACTACAAAAAGAATTCTGCTGCTTCTAAGTTTCATCTCTGCATCCGCAGTGGCACAACCGAATCCGTACCAAGTGGTCTATCACTGGGGCACTTTGCCCGGCGATCGCACCATGGGAGTGGTGACAGGAGTTCATCCCGATCCTGATGGTGAACATTTATGGATCGTTGAACGTTGTGGAGCGAATCAATGCGCCGGATCGAATCTTAATCCAATTCATAAACTGGATAAGGAAGGGAACACAGTTCACAGCATCGGTGCCGGATTGTTTGCCTGGCCCCATGGTTTTGACATGGATGCTGATGGCAATTTGTGGGTAACTGAAGGGGCGCCCGATGGCGATGCTCGTGGTGAACCAGGTATGGAACGCGGCATGGGTCACCAAGTCGTCAAACTGAATCAAGAGGGCGAAGTGTTGATGCGCTTAGGTGAGGCAGGAATCCCCGGCGATGACACAGATCACTTTAACGGACCCGCTGCCGTATTGATTGCGCCCAATGGTGAGATTTGGATAGCGGACGGTCATCGCGGCGGTAATAACCGCATAGTGAAATTTTCCGCTGATGGTGAATTTCTATTGCAACTCGGTGGCGGAGTGAATGACACCAGTCGGGAAAGCGCCCGCTTTAATGACCCCCATGATTTAAAAATGGATTCACAGGGTCGGTTGTTCGTAGCGGATCGCGGCAATAATCGTATTCAGATATTTGATCAACAAGGTGAGTTGCTGGATATCTGGACACAATTTGGACGTCCTAGCGGGTTATGGATCGATGACAATGATGTGCTATACGCCGCTGATGGTATGTCTGGAGAACAGTGGAATAGAGGGTGGGAGCGCGGTATCCGCATCGGCGATGCAGTTACCGGATATGTCACTGAATTTATTCCAGACTACGAAGTACAAAATGGTAGCGGTATAGAATTTCTAGCTTCTGATGAGGAAGGAAATATTTATGCAGGCCAAGTTGGTCGGCAGCGCTTTGAAAAATACGTTCGTACCAGGCCTTGATCGGACTAAATAAAATAGAAGTAATCTAAACAATGAGTTTTCTACCAGAGTTATTAGCAGGTAAGTCAGCGATCGTTACAGGGGGTGCTACCGGAATTGGCGCTCACATTGTGCGTAAATTGGGATCCCTCGGAGCAAGCGTTGGAATTGTCAGCCGCAAAGAAGAAAACCTGCAAGCGGCAGTGGCGGCATTTAAGGCGGATGACGGTATCGATGTTGCCTACCGAGTAGCAGATGTGCGACAGGAAGCTACGATTCAAGAGGCGGTACAAAGTCTGGCAGAAGAATTCGGTGGCCTAGATATTTTGGTGTGTAACGCGGCAGGAAATTTTATCTGCCCGACTGAAGAGCTCTCGCCCAATGGTTGGCGCACAGTAATCGACATTGATCTCAACGGCACATTTCATTGTTGCCAGGCCGCCCTGCCTTTTTTGAAAGAAGCCTCAGATGGCGGCAGTATAGTTTCAATCAGCACAACTCAAGCAGATTGCGGTTGGCCAACTGCGGCCCATGCCGGTGCTGCCAAAGCAGGCATTCAGAATCTTATGAAGAGTCTGGCGGTGGAGTGGGGCGGTTATGGCATCCGTGCTAACTGGATTTCACCGGGCCCAATAAAGGGAACCGAGGGTGTAGATCGATTGATCATCGCTCAGGGGAAGTCTGAAGAAACACTAGAAAAAATTCCACTTGGCACCTTTGGCGATGGTGAAGATATTGCTAATGCAGTGGTATATCTATCATCTCCTACCGGCAAATACGTTTCCGGCACAGAGCTGGTAGTAGACGGTGCTTCGAGATGGGGAAGAAGATAATACGAATACAACACACTAAGGGTTCGCAGAAACTCAATTGCAATACTCAATAAATTCTACAGAGAGGAAACACGTATGAATCAGTTTAAAAAGCTAGGGGTTGCCAGTGCGCTAGGAGCGGCTGCAATTTTCGGCATGAGTGTGGTCAATGCTCAGTCATCAGCAGATCTGGTTGCTGCAGCATTAAGTCATAGTGATCGCCCAAGTGAAGAGTCTGCGGATGATATGCGACGCATGCCGTTAGAAGTTTTGTCTTTCGCTGGCATCGACGCGGGTATGGATGTGCTGGAGCTGGAAGCCGGCGGTGGCTGGTATACAGAAATTATCGCTCGCACTGTTGGCAGCAACGGCCAAGTGTATATGCAAAATCCTCCTGCGTTTGAAGGGTTCACTGGTGATGCTGACGACAATCGGGCAGCAAGTTTGTCTAATGTCTCGCTTAGCACGACAAATTTCGATGAACTAGAACCAGGCAATGGATCAATCGATCTGGTGACCTGGATTCTCGGTCCACATGAGTTGTGGTTTGAGCCTCAAGGCACGTCCTTGGGTGATCCAGAAACTTCTTTTGAAGAGATTGCTCGAGTCTTGAAGTCTGGTGGGCGATTCTTAGCCGTTGATCATCATGCAGCAGCTGATGCGGGACCAGAAGTCGGTGGCACATTACACCGTATTGGCGAGTCTCTGATCATCGAGCATGCTGAAGCAGCCGGGCTTACCTTGATCCGCAGCTCAGCTCTGCATTTGAATCCAGACGATCCTTTGACGAACGGTGTGTTTGATCCGTCAATTCAAGGTCGTACAAGTAAGTTCGTTCTATTGTTCGAGAAGTAAATCACCATGACAGATCAGGCGAGTAAGTGTGCAGTCTTTGCCGATCTTCATCAGTCTGATGAAACCTGGCTGATTCCTAATCCATGGGACATAGGATCAGCCAGAGTTTTACAAGGTCTTGGCTATCCAGCCCTGGCTACCACTAGTTCCGGTTTTGCTTTTACCCTGGGTCGAGCTGATGGCCAAGTCAGCCTCGAAGAGAAGTTGGCTCATTGCCGTCAGCTCTCGGAATCAACATCAATTCCCCTCAATGCTGATTTTGAAAACGGATTCTCTGATGACAGCGCTGAGATGAGCGACAACATTAAGCGAGTTATCGAAACCGGCGTTGCAGGATTGTCTATTGAAGATTTCAGTCGCGATCAGCACTTCGTTTATGAAATGAATGAAGCCGTTGATCGAGTTCACGCAGCAGTGGAGGCGATTCGTGAGACTGGAGTTCCTGTGCTGTTGACTGCACGAGCCGAGAATCTGATTCGTGGAGTTGATGACCGCGAAGAAACTTTGCAACGATTGCAGGCCTATAGTCAGGCAGGTGCAGATGTTTTGTATGCGCCGGGTTTGGTTGAGATGGAGCACGTGCAAGCGTTTGTCGAAGCAACAGATAAACCACTCAATGTGCTGGCGCCTTTTGTACGCCATGCCACGATGGAACAGTTTAATGCGGCAGGAGTTTGCAGAATCAGTACTGGCGGCGCACTAACCTGGGCCTCAGTTAATCCCTTACTCACCGCTGGCAAGGAAATGCTGCAGGAAGGAAGTTTTTCCTGGCTCACACAAATGGCCAAGGGTTCAGAAATTCAGTCCTTGCTCAAGAAGTAACGTAGGGTTTTGACTAGTCGAGCTGGTAGGTAATTTTTCCACCAACGATCGTCATTACATTTTCAGCTTCCAGGATTTCTTGTTCCGGGATTGTCAAAAAATCCGCATTGAAAATAGTGAAGTCTGCAAGTTTGCCAACTTCAATTGAACCGCGTTGTGATTCTTGAAATGCCCCATTTGCTGGCCAGATCGTTAACATCTTAAGCGCAGTTTCGCGCGACACTGCCAGCTCCGGATGCCAACCTGTTCCCGATGTGCCATCCAAGCGTTTTCTTGCAACCGCCGCATAAAATTCTATGCGTGGATCGCCCGCTTCAACGGGTGCATCTGATCCCGCAATGATCATCAAACCTCGATCAACCAACTGTTGCCATGGATAGGCGTAACCCAGACGGTCTGGTCCCAGTCTGTCGGGTGCAAAATTGAGATCTCCGATGCCGTGGCTTGGTTGCATGGAAGGCATTACTCCCATCTCAACAAAACGCTGTTGATCCGAAGGTGGGATGATTTGTGCGTGTTCCATGCGCCAGCGTAAATCGTCACTCGCCCATTCCGATCTTGGCACTGCCTGGTAGGCTTCTTCATACCAGTTTAAAAGAGTTCGAACTGCGCGATCTCCGATCACATGGGTCCAAATCTGTCGGCCGTCACGTAGCGCATCTTCGAGTACCGGCTGCACGACTTCCTTGCTGGTGCGATTCATAAATCCGTTATGATCGGCATCGCTGTAGTTATCGATTAAGGCTGCGCCTCGTGAACCTAACGTGCCATCTATGTAAACCTTAATTCCGTTTACATCGAACATTCCGTCTTCGGTTGTCTCGCGTCCTCTGTCATCCAACATGGTCCATGCTTCAGCCACAGGAATTGCCGCATACACTCGATGAGCCATATTGCCTTCAGCGTGGATTTCCTGCATGAGATCGACCAGTCGGTATGACATGCCGGCGTCATGGGTTTGAGTCCAACCCAAAGCCGCATTGGCGCGCAGACCCCGTAACAAATTATCTTTTAGATAGGCATCTGAGTCCGGTGGAATAAGATCACGAAACACATTCATTGCATTGGCTAAGACATAGCCGTTAGGTGAGCCATCCAAATCTCTATCGAAACGTCCGCCTTCCGGATCGGGAGTGTCTCTGGTGATACCCGCTAACTCCAATGCCCGAGAATTAACCAGAGCTGATACGCCATCAGCGCGTGGCATGAACAAGGGTTTGTCCGCAGTAAATGGATCGACATCGTACTTATTCAGGAAGCGTTGTTCGTCGGTCCACTCGCGTTCGATCCATCCGCGGCCTTGAATCCAATCGCCCGCTGGAACATTTGCGGCAAATTCTTCAATCGCGGCTACTGTTTCGCGAAGAGTCGGGATACCGAATAGGCTCAGTGTTTTAGTGCGGCGGCCTACACCTTCCAAATGCTGATGGCTGTCAGTAAAACCTGCATAAACGGTGTTGCCACTGAGATCCAATTCTCTGGCCGAGCCACAGCGGTACTGATCAGCACCTGCATTGTCGCCAACATAAACGATGCGATCGCCTAACACGGCAACGGCTTCAGCAGTCCACTGGTCATCGTTCGATGTGTATACCGTGGTGTTGAATAACACCAGATCGGCGGCCGAGCAGCCTTCGCTGACTGGATTCTGTGACACAGCTGGAGTGTCGGTAGTCGATTGGGAGCTGTTGTCTCCGCAAGCAATCAGCAAACTACAAACCAGGCTAAAAAAGACTACACGTGTTACAGGCGATTTCATGTCAAATACTCTGAGAAACTTTTCATGAATAGATCATGACTAATGGGCGATTCGGGCAATCTACAGGATACGAAGGTAATAGACAAAAGCTATGGGATACGCCAGCATAGGACGCTCTTTGTGGTGTGTAGCACTGCTCCTACATACAACAAAACTAAATCACAACAATAAGATAACGAGGCTAAAGTGATGACCAAGTATTTTCTTTCTCTTGCAATGAGTTTGCTGCTGGTAGGGGTGGCCAATGGCCAAGGCAATATGGATCCCTGTGGTCCAGCTGGGCAATTGGATGATGAATTTTCCAGCAATGTGGATGGTGATTCACGGTGTTTCGAGCTTCGCATGTACACCGCTGAACCTGCAGTTGATGGTGTTGGCGGTATCGATAATTTGCATCAGCGATTTCGTGAAGAAGAGGTCGCCATTTTCGAAAAACACGGCGCCGAGATTGTAGCTGTGTGGCAACGTCTGGATGACCCTAACACTTTGGTTTGGATGTTAGCCTACCGAGATCGGGCACATCGGCAAGAAGTGTGGGCAGCATTTGCAGCCGATCCAGCATGGCATGCTTTGCGTGATAAATACCCAGTGCCCCTTTCTGTCGAAGCTTATATGATGAGTGCGGCGGATTACTCAAATTTGAAGTAAATAACCTGCGGAATTGTCTAGGATTACAGGCTAGGGTTTTCAATGGGGGAGAACCGATATGTTCGGTTTTCCCAATTGAAATTCCCGGAATCTAGTGGTGATTTTAAAAAGATTTAGCGAATGGTCCGATTTTTCAATAAATCTGTAGACTTGATGCGATAAAGATCACACTACTTCCGTGAGTATGCTGATATACTTCCCCGGTCTGCTAATTTGATACACAAGAAATACTTTGGCCTGCTATAACCATCCAAATGCCAACGCCATAGCCACCTGTGGCCGCTGCCAGAAAGAACTCTGTGGCATGTGTACGGTGTTCCTCGATAAAGGCGAGTTTTGTGAACCTTGTTCCCAAATGGTTGAACAAGAAGCCTTTGTTTCCGCGCAAACCGAATCTCTCAATCGCCCTGCAGCTGAGGCAATCCATACCGAGCCGGATTTGCCACCGACCGACTATGAAAAACGTCGTGAGCAGGACAAGGTTTATGTCTGGGGTGGAGTTATCGGTGCCACCTTGATGATCACCGTTGGATTAGGAATCTATGCATTCCCAAATCTATTTACTGAAGAAGCGGTGATGGTCGCCAGAGCAGAAGAACAGCGCCTGGAAGATTGCCGATTAATCTTCGAAGAGATTACTTACGTGTTACGAGCAGGTGATATTCCAGATGACTCAATGATGTGTGCAGGTTCACCTGCGCCTAATCTGATTCGTCGAACCGGAGATATAGTTAGAGTAGATCATCCCAATCCAGCAGCGTATGGTTTGAGAGAAATCTATGTGACTAATCAATCTCACCAGGTCTTTTTGGTAGGTGGTGGCTAGATGACTGTGCAAACGAAGCAAAAGGGTTTCACGCTAATAGAGCTGATGATCGTCGTGGCGATTGTTGGAATCTTGGCGAGTGTGGCCTTGCCTGCCTATAACCAATACAGCAATCGGGCTAGATTCTCAGAAGCCGTTTTAGCTGTCACTGCCTATCGCAACTTCATAGTCGTAGGGGCCGAATCCAACCGATTCACTACCGTGGATGATATGGATGAGGAAACCAATGGTATTCCTGCTGGCATTCAGCGTACCGCCACTGCACATGGCGTCCATGTCTTTGATGGTGAAATTCGCGTGACCTGGCAAAACGATGGCAGCACACTTGCTGGTGTTAACTACACCCTTACTGCTCAGAATGTCACACCTCCCATCCAATGGGTGGAAGGTGGATCATGTCTCAACAACGCCCTCTGCTAATCCGGTAGGGCGTAAGCAAAGATATAGCCGCCCGGTACGTCTGTTTCCTCTGGCCCTTCATTGGCCGAAGTTTCCAACTGCAATATTCCACCGCCATCTGGCACGGTGACGATCAGGTATTGTTTGCCGCTTGTTGGGCTGACATAAGTCATTGGTGTGGCAGTGGATGCTGCAGGCAAAGGTGCAGTCCATTCTTCCTCACCATTCATCACATTAATCGCGCGCACCTGACTATCCGTCACACCCGCGTTAAAAATTAATCCGCCATTAGTGACAATTGATCCGGTTAGTGTGAAGTACATACCCATGGGTAGTGGCAAACCGGTCGCGATTCCAAGTGGCCCCATGTCTGTTGTTGTGCCTAACGGTCGACGCCATAGAACTTCCTGATTCGCCAGGTCTACCACAGCCAACTCCCCATAAGGCGGCTCCAGGCAAGGCGCGAACAATGGAGATAAGAAGAAGAACGAAAAGGCTGCGTACGGAGTTCCCAATTGAGTGCCGCCGACACCATAAGGAGTAGTAGGGGTCGTATCGGCTTGCGGGATTAGGCGAACAATAGATGGATTATGCAGCGCATTAACAACCATCAAGTGATTCACTTCATCGACTGCAACACTACCCCAGTTCATCCCGCCAGCTACACCTGGATACACAAGTGTGCCATCACCTGTAGTCGGAGGGGTCAGGGGTCCCTCATAACGCATGCGAGCAAATTGAATTCGGCAAGCCGCGTGATCGAAAGGTGTAATTCCCCACATATCTGCTTCAGTAATCATTTCATGATCGAAGCGTGGCATGCCTACGGAGAAAGGCTGCGTGGGCACAGTATAGTCTTCAGGAATATCTGTCGGTGGGGTTGGAAGTTCTGCAACTTCAGTAATTGGCTCACCGGTTTCCCTGTCCAGGACGAAAACTTGTGCACGTTTAGTGGGAACAATGACTGCTTTTCGAACTTCACCATTGATAGGAATGTCAGCCAGGCTTGGCTGCGACGGAACGTCGTAATCCCAAATATCATGATGGGTTGTTTGAAAACTCCAGCGAGGTCGACCTGTTGCGGAATCAAGCGCCACAATCGAACTGGCGTAACGCTCCATGGCTTCACTACGGTGGCCACCGAAGTAGTCGGGAGTGGCATTGCCAGTAGGCACGTATACCAGGCCCAACTCTTCATCGGTGCTGGTTAGACTCCACACGTTTGGTGTGCCGCGAGTATAGGATTCGCCTTCGGGGGGTAAGCCGAGTCGTTCTTCGCGACCCATATCCCAGGCCCACACCAAATCCCCATTCAAAGGATTGAATCCTCGTACTACACCAGATGGTTCTTCAGTTTCCTGGTTGTCCAGTACCCAACCACCAAGCACTAACACACCATTGGAAATAGTAGGTGGCGATGTGACGAAATAGAAACCAGGCTTCACGTCTCCCATACCGGCGAGCAAACTGATTTCTCCGTTGTCACCGAAATCTGCACAGGGTTGACCGTTGGCTTTGTTAACTGCAATTAGTCGTGCGTCAGTGGTGGCAGTGAAAATGCGTTCGGGACATTCCAGACTCGGGCGTTGAGGTGGCGACTGATAATAAGTTACGCCGCGACAAGTATCCCAGAATCCGATTCGGGCGCTTTGAATTTCTGGGTCGTAGCGCCAACGTTCTTCTCCGGTATCAGGATCCAGAGACAGGATTACGTTTTGACCTGTGCAAAGATAAAGCCCGTCACCTACCTGTATGGGTGTGCCTTTAAATTCTCCTGGTACTCCGGTTCGGGTTTGCCAGGCAATCTCTAACTGATCGACATTGTCGACATTGATTTGATCGGAAGGAGAATAGCGAGTGCCTCGCTTGGTAGATCCATACTGTGACCAATCACCAGAGTCGTTAAACACCTGGCCGGTACCTGCAGCACTCGGGGTACCAACATCGTAATTGCCGTTAAACAAAAACAGCGCGATGACAAACACCGCGAATGCGCCAAGTGCTCCCTGAGTTTCACGCTTCTGAAACAACGGTTCGGGTTCTGCCTGAAGTAAGCCTCGGCGGACTCTGGGGATCACAAACCAAAGACCCACCACAGTGAACATAGCCACCCGTGGCATCAAGGCCCAGACGTCTAGTCCTGCTTCATAGAATGCCCATAGATAAGTCAGTATCAGGAAAATTCCGTAGAGTTGGGCGCCGCGCTTGTCGCCGCGAAACAACAATACAGCGGTTGCTAAAAGGGTAAGACCGGCAAGCAAGTAATAGAAAGATCCGCCCGCTCCGATGAGCGTGACGCCTAGATTTGCCAGGCCCAAGCCCATCAATCCGATGACAATGGATAAGAATCTTGGTTTGGGATAAGAGGCTGTTTCTGACACGGTGAACTCCCCCGAATTCAGTAATGCAAAGTGGGCGTCATAATCGCACAAAAGCCGAGTTAACCCCAGGTGGATAGTCTCCGGCCACTTTGCTTGGGTTGATGTAAATTGGGTTCTTGTAAGTAGAGATGCAGGTCAGCTGGAAATGGATGCAGCAACGATAAATCCAAGTGTCATCGTTAACACTAGAAGAGCCCCAGTGAGTTTGGGAGGTGCGGGCAAGGGCACATCGAAATAGCGGCAGGCAGATCCGATAAGGAAGGCTAATAGAATACCTAGGACAGAATTAATCACTCTGAAGGTCCTTCGGTTTTTGCAGACATGAGTTTGTCAGTGAGCAAATAACCAGAGGTTAGCGCCAGAACAATGGCTGCACCCAGGATCGCAGTAGGAGCGGGCAGAGGGATGTCGAGTAATCGACATCCCACTCCGATCAAGAAGGCAAGAATGTATCCAAGGATTAGTTTGAATGGCATAGATTCTTTCTTTCCAAAGTTACCCTTCGATAACTCAGCAACAGCAACTTTCTATGATTGAAGCTCTGCGAGTACGCTTCCAAGGATTTCAAATCCAGCTCCCCATCCTTTGTCCATATTCGCCATCGCTTCAGCAAAGCAGGCAATTTCTGCGTCGCTGCATTCCAGTGGAATTTGCGAGAGGCGAACCGTGGTCTTGCCGTCAGTTTCTTCGAAGCTAACGCGGGTCAGTAACAAATGAGGCCAATCCGGCATCATGGGGTTTGGCATGTCATTCCACTCTGCATCGGTACAGGAGTAGTGGTGCCATACCATTTCCGCAGGAGGGGATACTTCTTTGAATACTACTTTTTGATAGTTAGAGTTGTCGCCCCATTTCATTTCATTCAACCAACAGCCTTCGGGCTCCAGGTCGAACTGGTGAATGATGGTTTCCACGTTTGGCCCATACCAGCGGCTCAATAATTCTGGATCAGTCCAGGCTCGCCAAACTAAATCGCGCGGAGCATCAAACTCCCTCTCATATATATATTCTGGTAAATCGCTCACAGTCCCTCCATCTTACTCATCGTTTTTGAGTTCATTAATAATTTGATCAAGTTGATCAAAACTTTTTGACCAAAATGCTTCAAATGCTTTGATCCATTCGGCAGCAGTGACCAAGGTCTCTGCATTGAGTTGGGCCAAGCGTTTCTGTTCATCGCGTGTTCGGTTTATTAGTCCTGCCTTCTCGAGCACCTTAAGGTGTTTGGAAATAGCTGGCTGACTGATCTCAAATGGCTGGGCTAATTCTGTCACCGAGGCATCTCCTTGGGCGAGTCTTGCCAGGATGGCGCGCCGGGTCGGGTCCGCCAGTGCTGCAAAGACTGAATCTAATTGGCTCGCCGCCAGAGAGCCCTTGTTTCCTTGCATATAACCATTTGGTTCCATAACCGAATAGTTATATATGCTCCCAAAAATGTCAAGCTTAGCCGGGAAGCCGGAATTCCCTTGGGCTTGCGGGCTTCAAGGATGGACTGCGTCGAGCCCAGCACTTATGCTTCAGACAATAATAAGAAGGAGACTCGCATGCCCGTTTCCAAATTCAGATTGAGCCTCGCTGCAGCCCTGTTATTGCCAGGTCTGACTTTCGCCCAATCCCTTTTTGATAACTACACCGACGTTACTCTAGACGATCTGGCGAATCCTGATCCCAATGAGTGGTTGATGTGGCGCCGCACCGGAGACAACTGGGCCTACAGTCCTCTGGATCAAATCAACAAAGACAATGTGGGTTCCCTCAGGCTGGCGTGGACCTGGACCATGGAACCGGGCAAGCAAGAAACCACACCTCTGGTGCACGACGGTGTGATGTTCCTGCCTCAGGCCTGCGATTTTATTGAAGCAGTTGATGCGAGAGATGGATCGCCGCTTTGGGAGTATCGCCGGGCTCAAGTCGATCATGCCGCTACCTTAGCCTGCGCCAATCGCAACGCCACTCTGTATAAAGATCAACTCATTATCGCTACTCATGATGCTTACCTGGTGTCGCTTAATGCAAAAACGGGTGAAGTGACCTGGGAAATGCAAATGGGCAATTGGGAAATTGGCCAGCATTATTCCGGTGGCCCGCAGGTGCTCGACGGAAAAATCATCGTCGGCATGTCTGGTTGTTACTACATTAATACGGGTTGCTGGATTACTGCTCACGACCCCGATACCGGTGTCGAAATTTGGCGCCGTAATACTGTGCCAATGATTGGTGAGCCTGGGGGAGAGACCTGGGGTGATGTGCCCAATGAACAACGCCGCGGTGGTTCGGCCTGGATGCCCGCCAGTTACGACCCAGAACTCGATTTAATTTACATCGGCGTCGCTGTTCCCATTCCTTGGGGGTCAATCCAGCGGGATACCCGTGGTGGCGATGTGTTGTATACCAATTCTACTCTGGCACTCGACGCAGATACCGGAGAGATCGCTTGGTACTTTCAATATATTCCGGGCGGCAACTGGGATCTCGATCATCCGTTCGAGCGAATAGTAGTTGAATCAGAAGTGACACCTGACCCCAATGCAGTGTCATGGATGAATCCCAATATCACTTCCAGCGTGAGCCGCAAATTAATTACTGGTGTGCCAGGCAAAACTGGCATCGTGTGGACGCTTGATGCCGAGACAGGTGAGTTTTTGTGGGCGACCGAAACTAACTACCAAAACGTCATTGTTGGGGTGGATATCCCTAACCGAAAAGGAATAACCAATCCTGAAATAGACATTACGGAAATTCGGCAGCGCAAATATGTATGCCCTTCAACAACTGGCGGCATCAATTGGAATTCCGTGGGCTACTCTCCACAAACCAATGCGCTCTATATTCCCAGCAACAATGTGTGCATGGAGTATTACTTAAACCCGGTAAATCCAGTGCTCGGTGGATATCACAGCTCTGCAACATCATTGAAACAACCAACGCCCGATGAAGAAGAATTGATTGGCTTGTTTACGGCTATCGATGTCGCAACCGGGGCCAAGAAGTGGCAATACAATCAGCGTGCAGGCGTCACGGGATCGGTGCTAACTACTGGTGGCGGACTGGTGTTCGTTTCCGATGATGCGAGAAGGTTGCGAGCATTCGATGCTGATAATGGCGACATATTGTGGGAACAGATTTTGAATTCCTCCGCCGGAGGATTTCCAATGACCTACAACCTGGATGGAGTGCAGTACCTGGCTATTGCTGCTGGCAATGGTGTTAACTATCGCATGATGACACCAGAGATTCGCCAGCGTAGAGAAGGCAATATTCTCTACGTGTTCCGTCTACCCGAATAACTACGATTGGAATGGTTGAGAGAATTGAGAGAATCGAGAGGATAGAGTTATGAATGTAAAACGCGCCGCGGTAATAACGCGTGGATCATTGTTGTCATTAACCGTCTTGTTGGCAGCTTGCAATGACAATGAACAGCAAGGCAGCGCAGCTTCAGACGAAGGGATGAGCATGCCTGCTGATACAACAGAGCTGGCGCCTCACCAAACCAATGCCAGAAATTTTCTGGAAGAGCTCGTTAACATCAACACCACCCATAGCAGTGGTGACAATACTGCTGCTGCTCAGGCTATGGCAGACCGATTATTGGCAGCGGGATTTGCAGCGGAAGATGTGCAAGTAATTGTGCCCGCGCCAAGAAAAGGCAATCTGGTAGCCACTTACCGAGGCCGCGATCTCGGCCTCAAGCCGTTACTCCTATTGGCTCACATTGATGTGGTGGAAGCCGATCCGGCGGATTGGACACTCGATCCATTTACTTTCATTGAACAGGATGGCTATTTCTATGGCCGCGGTACGTCTGATGACAAAGATGAAGCCGCTATCCATGTGGCTAACTTTATTCGATTAAAAGAAGAAGGATTCGTGCCTGATCGCGATATCGTCATCGCACTTACAGCAGATGAAGAAGGTGGTACTCACAATGGCGTGAGTTATCTTTTAGAAAATCATCGCGATCTTATCGATGCTGAGTATGCGCTCAATGAAGGGGGTGGCGGATCTATCCGAGATGGGGTCTATATATCCAATAACGTGCAAGCCAGTGAGAAGGTCTATCAGTCTTTTCGCTTCGAAGTGACTAATCCTGGAGGTCACAGTTCCCTTCCGGTAAAAGACAATGCGATTTATCACTTGTCGGATGCGCTTTCGGCGATTCGTGATTTCGATTTTCCCGTGCAGTTAAATGAAGTAACTCAGACTTATTTTGAGCGAACAGCAAACCTGGAAGAGGGTGAGCTTGCCGATGCGATGCGCGGAATTTTGCGAGACCCTCCCGATGAAGCTTCTGCTCGATTATTGAGTGATATGCCAGCCTATAACTCACGTATGCGAACAACTTGTGTGGCAACTATGTTGGAAGGGGGTCATGCGCAAAACGCATTACCACAACGTGCAACCGCAGTAGTGAATTGTCGGGTGTTGCCGGGTGAGCCGATTGACGTGGTTCACTCCACGTTGGAAGCCGTGGTGAATAATGAACAGGTAAGCATCACACCAATTAATTCGGCTACCCAATCACCACCATCACCACTCACGCCACCCATTCTTAATGCTATCGAGTCCATTACCGAATCCATGTGGCCAGGGGTGCCGGTGATTCCAACTATGAGCACCGGCGCTACAGATGGGTTGCGTCTGCGTAATGCCGGCATTCCGGTGTATGGTGTATCAGGCATTTTTGGCGACGTAGACGATGTCCGTATCCACGGACAGAATGAAAGAATTAATATTCGGTCCTATTTCGAAGGACAGGAATTTTTGTATCAACTTACCAAAGCTTTGTCGCAGACTGGTGACGGAGCCTAGTAGTAAACTTTGACGATAGCACCGACGCTATCCACTAATATCGCGAGAGTAGACGATGAAAAAGAAAACTGACGCTACCAACAACACTGAAAAACAAAACAATAGCAGCCGTCGTGACTTCATGAAAAAGGCCGGTGCCTTATCCGGCATCATGATTGTGCCGCGTTCAGTACTTGGTGGTGAAAACTACATCGCCCCTAGTGACAAAGTGAACATCGCCGCAGTTGGCGCTGGCGGCAAAGGGCGCACAGATATCGAAATGGTGGCCCATGAAAATATCTATGCTCTGTGCGACATCGATGACAATCGATTGGCCGATACCTTGAATCAGGAATTTGCCGCGCCCTTTAAAGAAAAAGCGAAGACCTATCGCGACTACCGCGAAATGCTAGAGTCCAATCCAGAAATTGATGCAGTGCTAATCAGCACGCCGGATCACATGCATGCACCGATCGCCATGCACGCAATGGGATTAGGTAAACATCTGTATGTTCAAAAGCCGCTTTGCCACACGGTTGCGGAATGTCGAGTACTGGCGGACGCAGCCATCGAGAATAACGTAGTTACCCAAATGGGTAACCAGGGTCACGCCGAGGAAGGCGCGAGACTCATCAATGAGTGGGTTGCCTCGGGTGAATTAGGCACGATCGAAGAAGTGCATTGCTGGACCAATCGACCTGTATGGCCGCAGGGTATTGCACGACCTCAGGGTGAGATGTTGATTCCAGACACTGTTGGATGGGATTTGTGGTTAGGTGCTGCGCCACACCGTCCTTATGTTGAACGGGCTTACCATCCATTCAACTGGCGCGGTTGGTTGGATTTCGGCACAGGTGTAGTGGGTGATATGGGTGCCCATATCATCGATCACCCTTACTGGGCATTGGATCTTGATCTGCCTACTAAAATTTCTGCCAGCTCCTCACGTTTTGGACGAGAGATGGAAACGTTTCCGATTGCGTCCAAGATTCATTTCGAATTTGCGGCGAAGAATGGCCGACCTCCGGTAAAAATGACTTGGTACGATGGCGGTCTGCTGCCTGAGCGGCCGGAGCAACTTGAGAATGGACGACAGATGGGTGATAACGATGGCGGTGTGTTAATCGTTGGCTCGAAGAACACATTGATGCATGGGGTGTATGGTCGAAATCCGCAACTCATCCCGGAAGCTACTCATATGGCAACTACTGCGCCCGCCAAAACGCTGCCGCGTTCACCAGGTATTTATCAGGAATGGATTGATGCGATTAAGGATCGCAGTAAGAAAACAACTTCTGGGTTTGATTATTCAGGCAGGCTTACCGAAACAATGTTGCTTGGCAACATTGCCACAATACGTGCCAACGAGCATAAAGTGTTGGAGTACGATGGTAAGACAATGCGTTTTACTAATGACGATGGTGCAAATGCATATCTGGATAAAGCCTATCGTCCGGGATTTGGAATTGCATAACACTGGAGTGTGAGAGTTTTAACGCATGAATAAATTTCTACCTACCATTGCGTTAGCGCTAGTGATGCAGTCAGCAACCGCGCAGCAAGCGTTAGAACAAGAATGGATATCTCTGTTCAATGGAACAGATTTGGATGATTGGATTCCTAAATTCACCGGCTATGAATTAGGCGTAAACCATTTAGATACGTTTCGGGTTGAAGATGGTGTATTCAAAGTGTCCTATGACAACTGGAATGACTTTGATGGTGAGTTTGGCCATATCTTCTATAAAGAACCGTTCTCACATTACTTGTTGCGAGTTGAATATCGATTCGTTGAAGATCAGGTAACCAATGGTCCCGCTTGGGCATTTCGCAACAACGGCATAATGTTTCACAGTCAAGATCCAGAATCGATGACTATCGATCAGGAGTTTCCTGTTTCGATTGAAGCGCAAATGCTTGGGGGTAACGGTACCGACGAGCGACAAACAGCAAATGTCTGTTCACCAGGCACACACTATGTAATGAATCGTGACTTGATTACGGTGCATTGCACCAATTCAACGTCCCAAACTTACCACGGCGATCAGTGGGTAACGATGGAAATAGAAGTCCGTGGCAGTGAATCAATTATTCACCGGGTAAACGGCGAAACAGTCTTCGAATATTCGAATGTGCAACTCGATCTGGAAGATCCGGATGCGCAACGTCTACTGGATGCGGGGATTAGTCGTTTCGTACGGGAAGGGTATATATCGGTTCAGGCAGAAAGCCATCCAACTGAAATCAGAAAGATCGACTTACTGCCTTTACCTACATCTGAACCTTGTCTGATGTTGCCTTGCAACTAGCTCAGAGAACGCCGGACCTTAACAATCCCACCGCATAATCAGCTGCTCTGGCGCTAAACGCCATGTAAGTAAGCGAAGGGTTTTGGCAAGCTGATGAAGTCATAAACGCACCATCGGTAATAAACAGATTCGGCACATCGTGCGCCTGACACCATTCGTTCAACACGGAAGTCGCAGGGTCGCGACCCATGCGCGCCGTTCCCATTTCATGGATACGATTACCAGGCTTGGACAAGTTAGCGTTGGAGACAGTGATGTTGATACAGCCTGCTGCTTCAAACATTGCCACTGCATCCTTAACCGCTTCCTCCTGCATAATGCGCTCGTTTTCACTGTAGGTGACATTGAACAGCGCAAGAGGATTGCCCCAACGATCTTTTTTCGTGGAATGCAATGTCACACGATTATCTGGGTTCGGTAATTGTTCGCCGAATGCGAGAACGTTGACTCGCCATGGCCCTGGTCTACGATGGGCTTCTTTAAACTCACGGCCTATACCCGCAATCTGTCCGCCGGCATTGCCAATTGGGCGAGCGCCACCTTGAAAACCGAAACCCCGCTTATAAGGTTTGTCATTCTCAGTAACATTGGCATAACGTGGAATATAGATACCACCACTGGGTCGGCGGCCAAACGTGGTTTTGTCTTCGAAACCATTCATGATCCCAGCGACACCGGCGCTGCTCACGTGATCCATCAAATTTCGACCGACTTGATCAGATCGATTGGCTAAACCATTTGGGAACGCTTCGGAAGTGGATTGCAAAAGAATCATTGCCGACGCGATGGCCGATGCGTTGAGGAATACGATACTTGAGGTATAGGTTCGGTGCTCATTAGTTTCGGCGTCGACAACTCGTACGCCGGTAACTCGATTTGTTGCTGGGTCGTAATCGAGACCCTGCACAATCGCGTTATGCACCATGGTCAAATTACCAGTACGTTCCGCAGCAGGAAGTGTGGCATTTAACGATGAAAAATAGGCTTTGAAGGTACAGCCGTGATGACAACGATTACGCGCCTGGCAATTAGTGCGCCCTAACTCACGTTGTTCTTCAGTGGCATCAGTTAAGTGCGCAATCCGCGCGGGAATAATCTTGCGACCATTAAAGCGCGTCTCCACGCGTTGCTTAAACGCATTCTCCGCATCGGTTAATTCAAAAGCAGGTTGGAAGACGCTGTCGGGCAATTGATCCAATCCTTCTTCGGAACCAGCGATGCCGATAAAAGTTTCGACTTTCTCATACCACGGCACGATGTCTTCATAACGCACGGGCCAGTCTACTCCAACACCTTCTTCCTGATTCGCAGTGAAATCTTGTGGACCTAATCGATAGGTTTGTCGACTCCACATAATGGATCGACCTGCTGTGTGGTAACCACGCAGCCAATCATAAGAAGTGCCTTCAGCTTCTTCATAAGGATGTTCATCATCCTTCACCCAAAAGTGCTTGGTGGATTCTTTGATGGCATATGCCACACCACCGTATTGTTTGGGATAGTGACGTTCGATTTCGTCCTGGGGAACGTTGTCCAGATTTGGCGACTGCCACGGTGCCAACTGATCTGTGTAATCACGCTCGGGAATAATTTCCGGGCCACGCTCTAACACTAATACTTTAAGTCCTCGCTCCGTGAGCTCCTTGGCAGACATACCGCCACTCATGCCAGAACCCACTACGATTGCATCAAAATCTGCCATGGAATTAGCCCCCCGCCGTAATATCAACACTGGGATCCCAGCGACCGGGTACCGCAACCCATTTCAGCTCTTGCATCGCGCCTTCTTCAGTCGCGAAATAGGCTTGCGTGATGTAACCCTTAAGTGATCGATAACCAGACAATGAGCTATCACCATCAAATGCGGCTGCATCAAGCACCGTTAGCGCTGCAACAGCACGAGTTTCGTCTGCTTCGAGAAAGTTGCCAGTGGCGGAGTCCAATCGAGCAGCCAGCAATTGAATGGCTTCACGATGAGCACTGCGAGTCTCTTCGCTGGCCCAGTCCGCCATCAAGCCATCGAGGTAGCCGGGTACATTGGCATCCACAGCGCCGGGGGTTTCTGTGCGAGGAATAATGAGATCACTTATTCGGCTCACCAGAGTCATCTCACTTGCAGTATAAAAGCGCCCGCTGCTTCCAGGTCGGGTTGCTGTGATAGTCGCAGCACCTCCGCAGGAGCTAAGCGCCGCTGCCCCTCCTACAGAGACAATGAGTCCCTGTACAAATTCTCTTCTAGTTTTCATTGTTCTTTTCTCGTTTGCATTTGCTACTCTTTTTTGATCTTTCTAAGAATTAGAATCGTAAATTTCTAACCGTATAAATACTGTTCGCAATGGAAGCGATGCCATTGCCAGGATTGTCATGTTCGACAAAGTAGTGCTTGAAACCCGCTTGGTCCGCGTGGGAAAAAATCCCTGCAAAATCGATAGTGCCAAGACCAACGTCAGTCATTCTTCCATGTTCATCCATGTCTTTTACGTGGAGCATTGAAAAACGACCGGCATGATTTTGGAAATAGGGTAATGGGTCGACTTTAGCATTGGTAACCCAATACAAATCCAACTCAATATCTACAAGATCAGGATCAGTCTCTTCCAAAATATAATCAAAAGGAATTACGCCGTTAGTTTGTAGAAATTCGAAGTCATGGTTGTGATAGCCCATTTTAAGGCCAGCACGTTGGCAGGCTTCTCCAGCTGAGTTTAAAGTTTCAACTAGTCGCTGGTAATGATCATACGTTCGTTCACTAGGCGTAAGAAACGGAACGACGATGTATTGCTGCCCTAACTCGGCCGCAAAATCAATTTCACGTTGCAGGTCTGCCCGCACTGCAGCCAATTGAATATGGGCAGCAGGTGAGCTTAAGCCGTTGGCATCTAGAACACGCCGCACGTCACGAGCACTGCGATTAAAGTAACCCGCGAACTCCATTTCTTTATATCCAAGTTCGGCAACCTTGGCCAAAGTCCCTTCAAAATCCTGCGCCATCTCGTTGCGAAGCGTGTAGAGCTGTAATCCAGCATTGGAAACACGACGTGATTGTCCAAGTGTTATAGAAGGGATGGCGAACCCGCCAGCTACTACTGCAGTGTTCCTCAGAAATTGTCTTCTATTCGTTGTCAGAGTCGATTTCAAAATAATTCTCCTAAGTCTCTGAGCCTATCCTATTTGCGGTTGGGCAGAAAGCTGTCCATCTACTCCATGCTTTGCCAAACACTGCCGTTTTTTGAAGATGCAACGGCTTTCTCTACAAACTCAACGCCTTTGACGCCATCTTCAACAGTAGGCACTAAACTAGCTTTGCTCTCAGCGCTATCGCCTTCTTTCGCGGCTTCAATTTGATCTGCGAAATCGCGATAGAGATTTGCAAATGCTTCCAGAAATCCTTCTGGATGGCCGCTAGGAATTCGAATTGCCTGATTCGCACTTTCTCCAGCAACACCACTTCCCCGAGTAATAAGCTGAGGCGCTTCACCCAGTACTCGATAATGAAGTTGATTGGGCTGCTCTTGAAACCACTCTAAGCTGGCTTTCTCACCATAGACTCTGAGTTTCAAACCGTTCTCATGACCTACCGCCACCTGACTGGCCCATAACGCACCCCGCGCACCATTGTTAAAGTGCATAAGTACTTGCGCGTTGTCATCTAGTTGTCTGCCAGGCACGAAGGAGTTGAGATCTGCCAATACACTTTTAACTTTCAGGCCGGTAACAAATTCGGTGAGATGAAAGGCGTGTGTGCCTATATCACCCAGCGAACCGCCAGCCCCAGCCTGGGCAGGATCAGTGCGCCATGCTGCTTGCTTCTGACCTTCGGATTCCAGATCGGTGCTCAGCCAGTCTTGCGGATATTCCACTTGAACCACTCGTATTGGGCCGAGCTTACCTTGGCCAACCATTTCCTTGGCTTGTCGCACCATGGGGTAACCGCTGTAGTTATAGGTAACAGCAAACTTCAATCCTGAGTCTGCCACAAGTGACTCAAGTTCTTTGGCATCTTCCAAGGTGGACGTTAAGGGTTTGTCGCAGATGACATGAATGCCGGCTTCGAGAAACGCTTTAGCGGGTCCATGGTGTAAATGATTCGGCGTAACGATTGCTACAGCATCAATGCCATCTTTCTTTTTGCATTCTTTCTTCGCCATGGTAGCGAAGTCTTCATAGCAACGGGTAGGATCAATACCTAATTCCTCGCCACTTTCTTTGCAGCGTTGCGGGTCGCTACTAAAGGCGCCAGCAACTAGTTCATAGCGATCGTCCATTCTTGCAGCGATGCGATGAACCTCCCCAATAAATGCCCCAATGCCTCCTCCTATCATCCCGAGTTTTATTTTTGTATTTTGGTTAGTCATAGAATTACACCAACTTAGGAATGATTGATATATGAGTGCGAGACGAGGCAAAAAGGAGCGAAAGGGAGGAGCGTATATAAAAATACGTGACAACCTTGAGTGAGTTTTTAACGATGTATCGTGCCATATAGCGATTATTCCAAACCCAGCACTCTGCGATTAGTATCATCATCCGCTCCCGATTCGGCGAAGTCGTCGAAAGCTCGTTCAGTAACTCGAATAATGTGATCGCTGATGAACTGTGCACCTTCACGCGCGCCATCTTCAGGGTGCTTAAGGCAACATTCCCATTCCAATACAGCCCAGCCTTCGAAATCGTTGGCAGCCAGCTTGGAAAAGATGCCGCTAAAGTCCACTTGACCATCACCTAAAGAGCGGAACCTTCCAGCACGATCGATCCAGGGCTGATAGCCTCCATAGACTCCTTGTTTGGCCGTGGGATTAAATTCTGCATCCTTTATATGTACAAGTTTGATGCGGTCTTTGTATTCATCCATAAATGCCAAATAGTCCAGCTGTTGCAGTATTAAATGACTTGGATCGAACAGAATGTTGCATCGTGGGTGGTTGTTCACTCGCTCCAGAAACATTTCGAATGTCACACCATCATGCAGATCTTCACCCGGGTGAATTTCGAATCCGATATCAACGCCTGCATCATCAAACGCATCGAGAAGAGGATGCCAGCGTTTTGCTAGCTCATCGAAAGCCGCCTCAACTAATCCACTCGGTCGTTGCGGCCAAGGATAGAAATACGGCCAGGCTAAGGCGCCGGGAAAACTGGCGTGGGTGGTTAAACCCAAGTTGCTCGATGCTTTAGCAGCCAGGAGTAACTGATTTACCGCCCATTCTTGTCGGGCGGTGGGGTTGCCCTGAACTTCCGGTGCTGCGAAACCGTCGAACATTTCGTCATATGCAGGGTGAACAGCTACTAGCTGACCTTGTAAATGAGTGGATAATTCGGTGATTTCGATTCCTCTGTCAGCCAGCAAGCCTCTGAGGTCATCGCAGTAACTTTGGCTTTCTGCCGCTGTCTCAAGGTCGATCAGACTGGACTCCCAGCTTGGAATTTGGATGCCTCTGAATCCCAGGTCGGAAGCCCAGCTCGCGATACTATCCAATGAATTGAAGGGTGCTTCTTCGCCGACAAATTGAGCGAGAAAAATCGCAGGGCCTTTAATGGTTCTCATGGTTTTTTTGTCTCTTTTTTATTCGTTGAACCCGACTGTCAGTATAAACGCTAATCACAAGCCCAGTCTCGGCCCACGTTTCGAAAGCAGCGTGATATGGCCGCCTGAAGATCATTGTGGGGTGGATGTGGGGTGGAGAAAGGTGAGCAGGTCGGTCGATTACATCAGGCTTGCGATCAGCAACTGATCTGCTCCAATATGGGCCTCAAAATAACAACCTACTGTATTCATCATGGCAAAAACTTGGCGCATTGCAGGAATCGATTTCGAACACTTTCATATGGGCGACAACTTGCGGATGGCATTCGATCATCCACAGGTGGAGATTGTCGGCATCTGTGATAAGTCGATGGAAAAGATGCAGTCGAGTATCGACAATTTTGGGATTCCCCCAGAAAGAGTGTTTTCCGACTTTCAGGCTTGCATGGAAAGCAGCAAACCGGACATCGTCTTGCTTTGTCCTGCAACTGGTCGGCATGCCGAAGCGGTAGAAGAGATTGCCCCGTTCGGTAGTCATATCATTATGGAAAAACCATTCGCATCTACTTTGGCGGATGCGGACAGAATGATTGCGGCGGTTAGTTCTGATCAAAAACTCGCCATCAATTGGCCATTAGCCTGGTACCCCCCTCATGTCACGGCCAAGCGTTTAATCGATGAAGGGCAGATTGGCGATGTGTTAGAGGTGCATTTTTACGATGGCAATCGGGGGCCTCTATGGCACCTGGCGGACAAAGTAGAAACTACCGCTGAAGAGGTTGCCGCAGCGAAACCCCACAGCTGGTTTTATAAGGCTGAACTGGGCGGCGGATCATTGCTCGACTATCTTGGCTATGGCACAACTCTGGGTACCTGGTATCAGGGAGGGAGGGCGCCACTAGAAGTTACCTCGATGACTCATGTGCCAGAAGGCTTGGAGGTGGATGAGCACAGCATCACTGTTGCACGTTATGCCCACGGCTTATCCAAGTTTGAAACTCGCTGGGGAACATTTACCGATCCCTGGACTCACCAACCCCAACCTAAATGTGGATTCACTATCGTCGGATCCGAAGGCACGATTGCTAACTACGACTACGAATCCACAATTCGAGTGCAGTCGCGAAGCAAGCCAGAAGGTGAAACTATTCCAGTTGATACAATTGCTGCTCCGTTTCAAAATCCAGTGCAATACATGATTCATTGTTTGGAAAATGAGCTACCCATAGAAGGACCGTTAGCACCAGAGATATGCCGTATAGGACAACAAATCGTTGATACTGCTTTTCAAAGTGCTAAAGAAGGCCGTTGCCTTCCTTTGATTCAATAACTACTTAGAGTTGAAATTCTGCAAGATGCAAAGTCATAAAACTGGAAGTTTAGTTTTTCTACTGCTCTGGCTTCACGCTTGCACTCTTAATTCGCTCTCCAGTTCGCCTTCCAACCCTTCAGCGCCGAACAGGCTTGAACCTTTCGATCGCAACGCAGATTACGAATACGATTTGCAATCGCTACCAAGAGCGACGAGCTATGACATCGACCTTGGTGACGATGGCTTCGCTTGGCCTCGCATAGTTGGTGGTGCAGACACGGCCTTTTTAGAAATCCATGTTCAATCAAACTCATCTCCTGATCCAGCCATTGGAATTCAGGCAAGTGAAGTTTCTTTCGTGCAATATTTTGAACAGGGCGGGCAAGGGAAGCGTTATCTGGACGTCAGCCCACTGCTTGGTGCTGGTTTATCTGCGGGGACAATGGTGCAGTTGTTAGATCAGGGAGCGCAGTGGATCGGCTCAACAACAACCTTGGTTACTTTTGATAATCCGCCCATGGAAGATAGGCGGGTATTGGTGGTGGCGCCCCATCCTGATGATGCTGAGATCGCAGCTTATGGTATCTATAAAGCAGCCAACGCCGATGTTGTGACGGTAACTTCAGGTGATGCCGGAGGCCGCAATTTTGAACGTCTTTGGGCTGACGATGGTGCTCACTACAGAGCAAAAGGGCGGATTCGAACCCTGGATAGTTTGGTGGTGCCCTTACTATCTGGCATGAGCCACGAGTCAGTGCGTAATTTGGGGTACTACGATGCCACGCTTCGCACGTTATGGGAGCGAAAGCCGGAAACAGTAGCGCCTCCATTGGCAGTCCTGGAAGATCCTGCTTACTACCGGCAATTTAATTTCGATGCGGAATTGCGGGAGCGAGAATTCGAATCCAGTTGGCCTGCACTGATTGCGGATTTGCTAAAGGAACTAGAGCGAGTAAATCCTGAATCCATAGTAGCCCCGCATCCAATGCTGGATCGCCATGGCGATCATAAATTTGCCGCACTGGCTCTATTCGAAGCCATTACTCAATGGCAGGGTGAAGCGGAAATTTTGCTGTATACCAATCATGCTGTGGGTAATGAGGCGTACCCCCTTGGCCCGCGGGACGGCATGATGGGATTACCTGCATGGAATCAGGGAAATTTGTATTTCCGTGGTTTGTATTCCCATCCGATGTCAGAAGAGGATCGCAGACGCAAATTGATAGCGCTTGAAGCGATGCATGATCTGCGTCCTTTCGATGCACGTGATGGCAGTGAGATCGTTGCAATCGACCCGCTGTTCGACTATTTTCGTCGCGGTCCTCGGCCAAACGAAGTCTTTTTCGTAACCGATACTGCGGGTGTCAGAGAGATGCATCGCACACTCATGCAACTGGCTGAGTTTTTCTTGTAACTCTTACCAGCGCAGCGAAATTGACAATTACTAATAATAAAAATCAATCGGAGAAACATTTTGAACCTAGTTAAAAGCCGCCTCAGCCTAATGATGTTTCTTCAGTATGCTGTATGGGGAGTATGGTTGCCTGTATTGGCTACCTACCTGCAATCATCCATCGCAGATGGTGGTTTAGGATTCACCTCAGGACAAGTCGGGCTAATCATCGGAGTTGCTGGTTCAATAGGTGCTGTTACTGCACCATTTATTGCAGGGCAATTTGCCGATCGCTATTTCTCCACCGAAAAGTTTCTTGCGGTGCTCTTGGTTCTCGGCGGCACTGTAAAGATTACTTTGTCTTTTCAGGATTCATTCTCTGCCTGGTTAGTTTTGGCCACACTTTATAGTGTGCTGTACATGCCTACCTTATCACTCACCAATTCCATGGCCTTCGCTCACTTGGAAAATTCCGAGAAAGAATTTCCGCGCATTAGAGTGTGGGGAACAATTGGTTGGATTGCCGCGAGCTGGTTTTTCCCGATGATCTGGCTGCAAAGCAATTTAGAGTTTCAAATTCTGCCACCATTTTTTGTTGGAACCGAAGTTCCTGATGCCACTGCGCGCTTGGCAGACACCTTGAAAGTGTCTGGTGTGATTGCCTTTCTATACGCAGGCTTTTGTTTTCTATTGCCTCACACACCGCCTAAGAAAGATGGTGTGGAAAAACTTGCTTTCAAGAAAGCATTTAGTCTTTTGTCTCATCGGTCGTTCGCGATTCTGGTTGCCGCAAGTTTGCCAATTGCGGTGATCCATCAAATCTATTTCATGCAGACGGGCCCGTTCTTTGAAAACCAGTTGGGGATGTTGGTGACATACATCGCTCCGGCGATGACAGTTGGTCAATTCGCCGAGATCGGATTCCTGGCTATTTTAGGAACCTTGCTGTTGCGATTAGGTTTCAAGTGGACGATTACGATAGGAGCATTGGCGTATTTCGCGCGTTATGCAATCTGGGGTCTGATCAGTATGGGAGAGGCTTCAGGTCCTTCAGTCGATGCGGCTGGTCAATTCGTATGGACCACGCCACTGATGATTGGAGTGTTCAGCCAGATCTTGCATGGGCTTTGTTATGCCTGCTTTTTCGCATCAGCTTTCATGTATGTGGATCGTATCGCCGATGATGATATTCGAAATTCTGCACAAACGGTTTTCGGCATTATCATTCTTGGATTAGGGCCGATTATCGCCGGGCCATTCCTTGGTCTGCTCGGTAGCGTGTTCGGTGAGGCAGGTGTGGTCACCAACTTCGCCGGCATGTGGTTTACCTTGGCTACTATCGCCTTACTGACCGCAGCGCTGGTTACATTCGCATTCGAAGATGAGACGCAAGAAACAGAATCCTAGTGGGTTCATCATGCTGCTTGATTCATGACCATTCTCGATGAAAATGTAAAACTTGTTGCTGATATTGGCGGCACCCATATTCGCCTTGCGCAAAGTCAGGGTGAGTCGGTGTTGGCGATCGAAAAATATCTTTGCACTGATTATCCAACCTTGGCAGACGCAATTAACCACTATCTGCAATCCCATTCCCTAGCTTCAATTGATCAGGCTTGTCTGGCGGTGGCGGCTGCCATCAATGCGGACGAGGTAATCATGACCAATAGTGACTGGCGCTTCTCCATGAGCAAATTGAAGCAACAGTTTGATCTTTCGCGTCTCGCAGTAATCAACGACTTCGAAGCTGTGGCGCTAGCGGTACCTAACCTTACTCCGCAAGACACCATCCAACTTGGAGGAGGAGAGCCTGATCAGCAAGGCAACATAGTTGTGCTTGGGCCAGGAACGGGACTTGGTGTGAAACACCTCACGCCTACTGTTGATGGCTGGAAGGTATTAACAGGCGAAGGTGGCCATGTAGATTTTGCGCCGGTTGATGAAAATGACATTGTGCTGTGGCATCACATGCAAGAACAGATGCAACCAATAGCGATTGAGGAAATACTGTCCGGTCGCGGCTTAGTGCAGATTTATAACTCCATTGTGTCTCGCAAGAAAGTTTCAGCGCAATTCTCTGAACCAGAAGCGATTCTGCGAGAAGGGCTCTCTAATACATCCAGTGAGTGTGCGGAAGCACTGCATCAGTTCGTCAACATACTGGGATCTTTCGCCGGAAACTTGGCGCTAAATCTCAATACCAGGGGTGGCGTTTATCTTTGCGGTGGCGTCGTAGCGCAGCTAAAAGAGTTTATCCAGAAGTCGGCATTCCGCGATCGATTTGATGCGAAAGGACGATTTCATTTTTATGTGGTAGATATTCCGGTGTTTCTGATTACTGAAGAAGAGCCAGGGCTATTGGGTGCTGCTGCCTACCTCGACAGTATTCAAAGCTGAGTTACTGGCGCGTCCCGCGCACTATAAAATTTCCAAACTGAGTGAATAGCGTACCGGCAAAGGTATTGCCATTTACCGTGCCGTTGAAATTTACCCGGGTCGTTTCACTTTCAGGGTCTGATGGGTCGGTCATTTCACTGGACCAGGACATGCGGCTTCCCACCAATTCAATTTCTCCAACTTCGAGCGCAGGATTTCCTTGCACCGAGAGTGTCGGAACGTCAGATATGGTCCAAACAGATTCCATATCACTGTCCCCAGCTCCTATTTCTTCAGTAATAACCGCCCATTCGCCAACGCTGACAGATTGGATGTCACAGGCAACCAGTAAACTGATTGATCCTAGTAAAAAAATGCGGTGAACTTGTTTCATAAGGGCTATGTCAGAGAGTAGATAGCTGCATTAAACATCATTTCTAAACAGGACCACAATAATGAACAAAAACCATGAGTTCGGTGATGCCTTAGACCAACAGTTTCCTATGCTCTACATCACGCTGGTGAGTATGGTAATTGCACTATCCGCAGAACGATTGTTATCGCGGATGTCAGACATGACATTTAGCGTTTCACTGGAAGGGTTAGTAATTCTATTGCAGTGTGGCTATTCGATTATTCTTGCAGCATTGCTGTGGTGGGTTTCATCAAGATGGGTATCAACCATTGGTTGGCGCTTTCGATTTTTTGATGGGCTAAGCATGTTCATGATGTTAATCGGTTTCGATCTGGTCGCTGGATTTATTGATAATAATTTCAGCTACTGGCTACTCACCTTGGGTATTTTTGTCGTTGGTTCGGGATTGATGTACCGCTATAACGGATTGGAAGGGATGCATATGCGCAAGGTAAGTAAAGAGATCGTCGATCTGCACGTGAAGCCGACCTATATCATGATTGCCTTTGGTGCGGTATTGCTTGCAATTGGGATTTTAGTGCCATGGGAAACTACAAGCAGTGCAGTTCAACTGGTGGTTATTGCCCTGGCGTATGGAATGACTTGGGTGTTCGGAAAATTTGATCTAGCAGTATGGGAAGTGGCTGCTGAGTATATGCGGGAGCGAACTGCATAATCGCTCCCGAATTGATAGTGGATAGTCTTCAGCGTTTGCGCTTAAACAACTTGGCCCAAAACAGGAGTTCAAAAAAACCACCAAGCACTACTAGAAATAAAATGCCGGTGATATTGCCAATGGCATAAAAGAACAATGCTGCTAACAGAAATAGCAGAACTAATAATGGTTTTGCTTTTAGTGCCATGGCATATACCTGTCGTTATTGATCATCATCACTGAGATCAACTTCACTGCCGTCACCATTCAAGCCCATGACTTCGTAGCGACGCCAACCTGCCAAAATACCTAGAAGTCCGTGATTGCCTTCATGGCAAGCATATTCAAAGATAGGATCTTCGATTCTGCGCAATGGGAAACGCGCAGACCAACTTTCGTCCCACGACCTGGGATCACTCACCGTGAAATCATAATCCAAAGTATCAGCGTCTAATCGGCGGATTCGTTCTTCTACTACGCCGTCAGTAGATAAGCCACGGGGATTGTCATCGTAGAAAAAATTCTTGGTGTGAATGATTAAGGTGTCGCCATCCCAACGTGCAATTGAATCACCATCCCAGCGTCGAATGTTACGCGTCTGATGTTCATCGGCGAATGGAATGATTCGCGCCCTGTGCACCATCTCATTCAAGATCATGACATGAGTATCGGTCTGTACTATTTGGATGTTGTTATTGTATGAACCAGGAACCAACGGTGGGCCGGCACCATTACTTCGCAGACAACGGTCAGCCAAGGTTCGTGCCTCGGGTCCTGCACTCAGGCGACGGTTTTCTGCACGAAGGTTGGCTCTTTCTCTACCTGCTGCATTCAATGAAGGTACGCGACCGCTAGGTGGATCGTAAACGAGAGAGGTGCGGCGATCGGCAATGGTTTCAATGCCCCGCTCATACCAAAACTCGTTGTAAGAAATAACGCCTGGTGGGTAACCCGCACCGCCTACTGAATCGATAATCAAATCGCGATTTTGTCGGCGATTTTCATAGGCTTGCCATTCCTCTGCTTCAGCTGCAGTAAGCACTTCTTTGCTAGAAAGCTCAGCAGGACGATTAAGTGGAGTTAATGTGCGGTAGGTATAAATACCTTGCAGATCAGGAACACCGGACGCGGTACGCGGGATGTCATCTGTTTGAGCGAGGGCAGGGCTTGAAACAAGTGCAACGGAGAGCGCTGCAGATGCAAGCTTGAGCGTGTGCCAGTTCATGCAAACCTCCCATATTCTAGTGGTTTTCGGGGGCTCAAAGATTACAGTCTAGAGTGAGAATACCGGTTTTGCCAGCATTCTTGACGCCACGGAATGGGTATTTATAGCGTTAGCGAATATAGCGTTATGACCAGAAATGGGAAAAGAGCCACAGCGACGAACTTTATGACTGCAACATAGTTAAATGGCCATACTTGCATTGCACGGGCTGTCGCCTTGAGAGTCTCCAGCGCCAGAATGTCCTCATTGCTGCCAGTCCGGACTAGATCGGATCCCAGATTTTCTTTCAACGCCATGTAGCGATCGTTGATTGAGTGGAGGAATTTGGCCTGGGCCTCATTCATGCGAAAAGAAGTCGCATAGAGAGGCAGGAAAAAAGCAATGCTCGTAATGAGTACGTAAGAAGCGAGCATGACAATATTATAAAAAGCGAACAATTCAGTGCCGTAATTCGCTGTATTTGAAATTACAGTCAAAGCAGCAACCAAGCCCATAATCAGTAAACCAAAATACAGCTTCCCTGATTGATCACGCAGGCTCCCTAATCCACCGCAGCCGTCGGTATGGAAAGGCTGGATGTTTACTTTGAATCCAAACAGCATACGTAACACCAAGTAGGCAATGTACAAGCGCAAGGTTAGATAAGTCAGAAGGTAATAAAGGAAGAAAGAATGAACGGGGACCAAAAACCCCGCATAGTATGTCTCACTGTTGAACCACGCACCAGGTGCATCAATGACAGATAGAGAGAGTAGAGCCGAAGTGCCACCGCAGACATAAGGAAGAGCTACTACTGTTGGATTCGTCAGTCGCCCTTTGGTGAATCGTCTCACTTTTTTCCATTCTTCATCTGTTGCTAGGATGACGCCACTGTCGACCAATTGGCGCAGTGTTCTTGGAAAGGCTCCAAAATAAGCTCCTGCCACATAGACTAAAACACCGAATGCCAGGAAAAATTGGTTCCACCAGCCAATGTCATGAATTAGATCGAGACTTAGTTGGGGATTGGAAAAAGTGCCCTCGATTGTTGTGATTACTGCAGCAGAGAAACTCGCAGCAGCTGAAACTATTGCAGCTGGAAAAGGTGCTATAAGAGTGTAGCGCCCTAAATAAGTCCCTAAGCGATCTCCGTGAATCAGGCAAAACAAACTCAGCTCAAATGGCTGGTTATTGTTTTCGCGGGCTAGAGAATTACTCATGCGGGAATGTTTCCAATAAATCCTAGTACCAGCCCAACGAGGAAGCCCAGCACCCCGATCCATGTCGTGATTCGAAAATTCCACCGCATCTTGCTGGCATTGGTCACAGCGCCCAGTTTGATAGTGATCTTCCAACTAGGAATAGACCAAAGGATCACCAGGTTAGCCAGGATTGAAAGCAGAAAGCTCATAAGCGCCACTGACAAAAATATGCCGCTAACTGAAGTGAAGTCGGGCTTGCTGCCAAACAAGGTGAAAATGGCAAAACTGGCGGTATTGATAGAGGCGAACCAGACGTGAAAATCCTTACGGTCGTCCAGCCATTGCACGATCGCATTTACTTGGTCTTTGTTGCCGAGATCAATGTCGCCAAAAACCTCAGACTTGTATTCTGCCCAATCAAACAGCATATAGGCAGTGTATCATGACAGAGCACCCACACTGTGCTGCTAATCTCGATTTGGCAGCCCAGCGTTTACTCTCTGTATAGAAAGCACACTAACACTCATAACAGGGCCCATTGGATGACTGATTTTCTGTTACTGGCATTTATTTTCCTCACTGCTGGCATCGCGATGGTGCCAATCGCGTCGAGATTGAAATTGGGTTCCGTGCTCGGCTACTTAATCGCTGGCATTGCCATTAGTCCGTTATTGGCATTGCTCCACGTCGATGTGATTTCTATCCAGCACTTCGCTGAGTTCGGCGTGGTGATGATGCTGTTCCTGGTGGGTCTGGAACTTGAGCCGCATATGCTTTGGGAGATGCGCTCTCGTCTGTTGGGATTGGGTGGGTTGCAGGTTGGGCTCACGGCTTTGGCTGTGGCAGGTATCGCATTCGCTCTTGGACAACCCTGGTCGATCTCTGTTGCCATTGGACTTGTGCTGTCGTTGTCCTCAACTGCCATCGTGCTGCAAACCTTAAACGAACGAGGCTTAATGCGCTCTGACGGAGGGCAGGCGAGCTTTTCTGTATTGTTGTTTCAAGACATCGCAGTGATTCCCATGTTGGCACTGATGCCATTGTTAGCCATGCCAGAGCTGATGGATGTGGGTTCGGAAATTGTGGGAGCAGATGTTGTTGATGACCATGCCGCCGATGATCATGGTGGCGAGAGTTTTAGCTTGGTCGCCGGATTGCCCGGATGGCAGGCAACCCTGATTACCTTGGGAGCAATCGCATTTGTCGTAGTAGGGGGAAGTCAGCTAACCCGCCCGCTATTTCGATTTATATCCATGGCGCATCTGCGGGAGCTGTTCACCGCGACTGCATTGATGATTGTGATTGGCATTGCCTTGCTCATGACCCTGGTTGGCTTGTCACCTGCGTTGGGCACATTCATGGCCGGTGTAGTGTTGGCCAACAGTGAATATCGCCATGAACTTGAGTCGGATATCGATCCGTTTCGCGGTTTGTTGCTCGGTCTATTTTTTATGACAGTGGGTGCGAGCATTGATTTTCAGTTGCTGTCGGAAAACCTGCTCTCGATCTTGTCTCTCACCGGTGGGCTTATCGCACTGAAAGTGTTTGTGTTGTTCGTGTTGGCAGTGAAGTTTAAGTTGCAAGGGGCTGATCGCTGGTTGTTCTCATTGGGGTTGGCACAAGCCGGTGAATTTGGATTCGTGTTGCTGTCCTACACAGTTGGCTTGTCAGTGATTCCGCAATCCCTCGCGGATCAGCTGCTATTGGTAGTTGCGCTCTCGATGTTGCTAACTCCGCTGCTATTTCTATTGTTTGATCGAGTGATTGCTCCTCGTTACTCCAAGCAAGGGGAAAGAGACTCGGATGAGATTGAAGAAAAGCGCAAAGTAATCATTGCCGGGCATGGGCGTATCGGCGGCATCATCAATCGAATGCTGCGACTAAAGGGATTCGAATCCACAGTGATTGATTACAACTCTGAGCACCTGGAAGTGCTCCGTACTTATAACATCCAGGTGTATTTTGGCGATGCCACCAGACCAGATCTCTTGCATGCGGCTGGGATCGACGAGGCTTCTGTTTTTGTAATCGCGATAGACAACAAAGAACAAATTACAAATCTGGCAAAGTACGTGATGGAAACCCATCCCCACGTAAAAGTAATCGCCCGGGCAGTAGATCGTCACCATGTCTACGATCTCTGGTTTGCTGGCTGCCGAGAAATTATTCGAGAGTCTTACGACAGCTCTTTGCGTATGGGCAGAGTTGTTTTGGAGAACCTGGGATTTTCATTGGAAGAAGCGACAGATTATGTTGCTGAATTCACCGCGACAGATCGACGATTTATGCGGGAGATGGCAGATGTGTATGATCCAGCGATTCCTGCGCACAAGAATCCAGAATATGTAGCGCGTGCTTTGGAGATCAATAAAGCCTGGCAAGAACAAATGTCAGGCAGTGATGAGGAAGTTGAAACTCAGCCTACTTCTTTCGTTGAAGCAAAAGAGTAGGCTGAGGGAATCAAGTTACTGAGGTGCTTAGGCTGAGAGACTCTGACCAGACGTTTCTGTCAGCATCCACACACATATCAAAGTCGCTAACGACGCCAGCGCCATATAAACAGACACCCAGATAATCGCGTACTCTGTCCATAGAATAGTTGCAATGGTTGGGGCGAACGCGCCACCCACGATCGCACCAATCTGATAACCCAGTGATGCGCCTGAGTATCTTACTTCTGTACTAAACAATTCAGTATAGAACGCTGCCTGAGGACCATACATCATTCCCAGCGCGCCTAGACCGCCAGATACACCAATCACTACCAGGATAAAATTGCCGGTATCAACTAATGGGAACAGCACAAACGACCACGCTCCCATGCACACCGCACCGATCATGAATATGCCGCGTCGACCATGTCGATCGGAATAGGCAGACGCCCAGGTTTGAAAAGGAATCTGGATGGCGGAGGCAATCAATACCGCAGCCAACATACTATCCCTACTCAGGGCAGCTCCATTCGGGTCCGATCCGTAGGCGAGAATAAATCCGATTAATATATAGAAACATACTTGCACCGAGAGAAAGGCCCCGGCAGCCAAAGCAATTGTCTTTGGATACTTTGCCAGCGCTTCGATAACAGGGGAGCGTTTTACTGCAGGTGCCTCTCCACTCTCATGATGAGCTTCGCGCACCATCTCTAGTTCTTTAAACGCTTCGGTTTCTTCAAGATGCAGCTGAATGTACATGCTGATGCCAATGAGCAGCACGCTGGCTAAGAAGGGAACTCGCCAACCCCAACTCATAAATGCTTCTTCCGATACCGTGGCGCTGATTCCAAAGAATGCCAAGTTGGCCAGAATCACACCAACCGGCGCGCCAGCTTGCGCAAACGATCCCCAAAACCCACGCTTATCTGCTGGCGCACTTTCAGTCACTAACAGCATGGCTCCACCCCATTGTCCGCCGATGGCAAGACCTTGGGCGAAACGCAGCACAGATAACAAAATTGGCGCCGCGATGCCTATTGTGGCGAAGGTAGGCAGCAAGCCAATCATGGTTGATGCGACGCCCATGAGCACTAAAGCAAGTACCAGAGTGCGTTTGCGTCCGATGCGGTCACCGAAATGGCCAAACAGAATGCCGCCAACAGGGCGTGCGATAAACCCAAAAGCGAAGGTGCTAAATGACAAAATCAATCCGATGGTAGGAGTGCTTTCAGGAAAAAATAACGAAGGGAACACCAGAGCTGCCGCAGTGGCATATATAAAGAAGTCGTACCACTCGATACTGGTTCCCGCCAACGCCGTGAGAGCCACGGTGCGCATATTTGATTTTAGGTGGGCTTCGGCTTCTTGTAAGTCAGGGGTATGGGCATCACTAGCCATGGGTGCTCCTTTTATCTTGTTATGATTTTCTTTGATTTGTTATCGGCACACCCCGGGGGAATGCAGGGCTAGTGTACTCTGGCTTGCAAAGCCTTGTCCAAGCATGGAAACTCGAAGCGCTAATCAATTTCGACAGCCATAGGGGTCAAGAACTGTGTCAGAAACTGCTGAATCTTTCGCCATCGATAACTTATTTTCAGTTCGAAACAAGCATGTGCTCATTACGGGAGGCACTTCAGGGCTCGGACTAATCATGGCGGAAGGCTTGTTAAAAAATGGAGCTAAGGTGCTTGTCGCTTCCCGTAAACAAGCGAATTGTGATTCAGCATTGGAATCCTTAGCTCACTTAGGTGATGTGCAAGCTGTAGCGGCGGATATCTCCGATGCCGATGGCAGAAAAACCTTGGTAGATTATGTTGCAGAAAATTTTCAAGGCATCAATGTCTTGATCAACAATGCTGGCACAAACTATGGCGCCAAATTGGAAGACTACCCTGATGAGGGCTTCGAAAAAGTTATCAATACAAATCTGTCAGCAGTGTTCTCACTCACTCGAGACTTGACGCCACATCTCGAACGCAGTGCGTCTGACGAAGATCATTCCCGGATAATCAACATTGGCTCAATGGATGGTTTGCACGTTCCGGTAGTGCAAAGAATTCCAACTTTTGCCTATTCAGCAAGTAAAGCTGCGCTGCATCATCTCACTCGTACTATGGCAGTACATATGGCGTCGAAAAAAATTACAGTCAATGCAGTGGCGCCAGGATTTTTCGCCAGCAAGATGACCGACTATGTATTTGAGCATTATCTGAAAGATATTGAATCTGATTGCCCACTCGGACGGGTCGGGAAGCCGGAGGAGATTGTCGGTATCGTCACTTATCTCATGTCTGCAGCCGGCTCTTATACCAACGGCACTACAATTCCGATTGATGGCGGCACTAACATCTCAAAAGGCCATCGAGACTGGTTGGATTAACTAATCACCAAAACCAAAACTTATTCATTATCAAAGAGGCCGCTACTATGAAAAAAACAAGTTTGATAACTCTCTTTGTATTGCTCGGCGCCTGTGCCATGGCGCAGCAACCTATACCACCAGCGCTCTATGTAGATGCAGCAGATCTGTCTCAATCAGTAGAAGCTACCCTGGCTGAAAGAATCAATATGGGGGTAGGCACAGTGTCGACTGCAGATGATTACCGCATCAATCTAATTCATCGGACACGAGCAGCAACTGCAATCGTGCATGAGGTTGGAACTGAGCTGCATTACATCACCGCCGGCGGAGGGACGTTAGTCACTGGAGGAATCGTTGTACGACCAGACCCTGAAGGACCGGGGTATATCGACGGCGGTTTAGCGCGCAAAGTATCAGTGGGTGATGCCATTTTAATCCCACGGGGAACACCTCACTGGTATAGCTCTGTCGATGGATCTGTGACTTATTTGGAGGTCCGATTCAATACGGATGAGTACCCTTAAAACATTGATTGCGATGCTTTCAGTATTGCAGTAGGGT
The DNA here is from genome assembly GCA_965262465.1 of uncultured Pseudohongiella sp. Classification (GTDB taxonomy): domain Bacteria; phylum Pseudomonadota; class Gammaproteobacteria; order Pseudomonadales; family Pseudohongiellaceae; genus UBA9145. Next base: position 283,916 of record OZ253535.1, read on the forward strand.
GCATTTTTTCGTCTAACTCATTTGGAATTAGTAGATTGGCCAAGAATAGTAATAATAGTAAGAAAAGAAAGAACAAGGAAAAAGGGTTGTTTGGATTAGCAGCGGCGGCGGACAAGTTTGATTGTTATCAGCAGTCGGTCCAGGAGCCCGAACACGAAGTCGATGCTTTCGAGCTCATTTTCAAAGAGGTCTATGATCGAAAACCACTCACACTACGTGAAGATTTCTGCGGCACGTTCGCCGTGTGCTGTGAATGGGTAAGTTCCCATACGAAACGCTCAGCATGGGGAGTGGATCTTTGTGGTGAAACTCTGCAGTGGGGCAAGGACAACAATCAAAATAAACTAAAGGCGAAAGAAGCCTCTCGCGTCGAAGTGCTCGAACAGGATGTGCGGGAAAAAAATACGCCACCGGTTGATGTGTTAGCAGCTCAGAATTTCTCATTCTGGATTTTCAAAACCCGTGAAGAAGTGATCGACTATTTTAAAACGGCTTACGCCAATCTAGCCGACGAAGGCATCATGATCATGGACATGATGGGTGGTCGTGATTGCTACGACACGGATTACACTGAGAAACGCACCATCGTTAAAGGTAAGAAAGGCTTCAAGTACCACTGGGAACAAGCCTATTTCAACCCGGTGAACTCAGACTGTACTTTCAAGATCCACTTCAAATTTGGTGATGGTTCCAAACTTAAGAATGCCTTCGAATACAACTGGCGGTTCTGGACTATTCCAGAAGTACGCGAGATGTTGGCAGAAGCCGGCTTTCGTGACAGTCTTATTTACTGGGATGAAGCCGATGATGACGAAGATGCAGAATGGATCTCGGTCACAGAAATGGATAATGACGAGAGCTGGCTCTGTTACATCGTAGGTGTTAAATAAGCACTACTGCATGGAAAGAATTTTTTAGATCCCATAGTCAATAGGAGACGTTTTATGAAAAAGATAAGCAGTCTCGTATCTCTCACGTCATCAGTTGCGTTGTTATTCTGCTCTAGCCAGTTAGCGGCGCAACAAAACACCGTCCTGCCTGATTACCCGAACTCATACGAGATCGTTCGCGATGTTGTCACTATGCCTGCTGGCCGACAAATGGGTTCTGGTAATGCAATCGATGTGGATTCAGAAGGAAACATCTGGGTATTTGAACGCTGTGGCGGCAACAACGGCGCATGTCCTGAATCCGACGTTGATCCCGTATTAAAGTTTAGTCCAGATGGCGATCTGTTGTTCAGTTTCGGCAGTGGCATGTTTGTCTGGCCCCACGGAATTATCATCGATGACGAAGACAACCTGTGGTTAATCGATGCCGGGGTTATTGATGGAGAAAAAGGAAATCAAATTTTCAAATTTAGCCCTGAAGGTGAATTGCTCATAGAGTTAGGGCAGCCAGGTATTCGAGGAGATGGGCCGGGTGAGTTTGACGAACCGTCGGACTTGGCAATTGGTCCAGATGGGTCACTCTATATTGTGGATGGCCATATCAATCCTGATTCCAATCGGCGCATTGTGCACCTCACTGCGGAGGGCGAATTTATCGAAGCTTGGGGAGAGAAAGGGTACGGTCCGCTGCAATTTGAAGGTCCCCATGCGATTGCTGTCGATTCTCAGGGCCGCATGTATGTGGGCGATCGCACGAACAATCGATTACAAGTGCTAGCGCCGGATGGCGAGTTGATAGCTATTTGGGCCCATTGGGGCAGACCAAGTGGAATTCGAATTCTGGGCGATACGCTCTATGCCGTTGACTCTGAATCCCGCGCGGCAGAGGGCCAATACGGTTTTAATCCTGGATGGCATCGTGGAATCTATGTCGGCACTTTGGACGGAACGATTACCGACTTCATTCCCGATCCCAGTCCTACAGGCGCAACAAGTTTTCCAGAAGGCATTGCAGTCGGTGACGACGGTGTTATCTGGGGTGCTTCGGTAGGCGATCGCGAAGTACTTAAGTTCGTCAAACGGTAAACTGAATTGGAAGATCAAGGTAAGGGTAGGTAAAGAGAAGAAGTATGAGAATTTTAATTGCAGCACTAGGCATAGTTACGAGCATTAGCTTCACGTATGCACAAAACAGTTCATCTCTTGCACAGGCGATGGAAAATCCAGCTAGGCCTGCGCAGGATAAAGAGCGAGATGCCAGTAGGAGAGCGCCTGATGTTTTAGAGTTTATGGGATTGCAATACGGTGATACCGCACTAGACGTGATCGCTATGGGTGGTTGGTACACCGAAGTACTATCCTATGCGGTAGGCCCAAGTGGACGAGTTGTTATGCATAACAATCCGATTCCGATAACTGAGCGGAGTACCGATGAAAGAGCAGAGAGAACCAGTCGATTAGCCAATGTTGAAGATTACATTGGCAGTATTTCCTCACTGCCTTCTGATTCAGTGGACTATGCGATGACTGCACTTAATTTTCATGATGTCTACAACCGTTCTCCAGAAGATGCTGCAAATCTATTGGCAGATATCAAGGCTGTGCTAAAACCAGGTGGTGTGTTGGGCATAATCGATCATGAAGGAACACTCGGGGCTGATAATCCAACATTGCATAGGATAGCGTTTGAGGATGCAGTGAAATCAGTATTGAGCGCAGGATTCCTGCTGGTTGGTGTTAGTGAATTGCTGGCAAATCCAGATGACGATCATACTCTAGGTCCATTTGATCCAAGTCTTGAACGACGCACGGATAGATTATTGCTCAAGTTTCAAAAACCAATGTGATTTAGAAATTAGGAATCACAGTCATTTATCTAGTTGGATTTTGATGTGGTGAGATCCAGTCGCTTAAAGAAAGTGAGTATCGTTGTCGGTATCTTTGCCGTACTTTCGATCAGCGGTTGTTTAATGATGGGCGACGATCGCTCGCAGTTGTATCTTGAGTTTGCCTCTCAAGTTCAACTTGATGCAGTAGAGCTCAATGTCTTGGAAAGTGGCGACCCATCAGGTCTACCTGTTGTGCTTATCCATGGCACACCGGGCAGTGCAGGTTTCTTCTCCAGTTATCTTACCGATCCAACGATTCAAGACTTACGTTTGCTCGCAATTGATCGACCTGGCTGGGGAGATTCACAAGTCATGGGTAGGTTTGATGCAACTTTGGGTTCTCAATCAGAAATGCTGGGTGACTGGTTATGTCAAACCGCAGCCGAATCACCAACTAACCAGCTTGTAATCCTTGCCCATTCATACGGCGCAACTCTTACTCCGCGCTTAATGATGGATCATCCGCAATGCATCGCAGGAGCACTATTATTAGCAGGAGGTGCGGATCCTGAATTGACTGCGCCCCGTTGGTACAACCTTATGACCAATGTGCCTCCAGTGTCCTGGCTGGCATCTTTGGGCAGCATGGGATTAAAACAATCCAATGATGAAATGATGCATGTGCGCGCTGGATTAGAAGAGGTACAAAATCGTTGGCAGGAAATCAGTGTGCCAGTTACCGTAATTCAGGGCGAAGAAGATATGTTAGTGCACCCAGATAACGCTGACTTTATCGAACGCAAACTGACTCATCTCCCAGCGACCATTATTCGCCGGACTGAAGATGGTCATATGGTGGTACACAGCGATCGACCATTTGTCATTGATCAGCTGAGAAACTTGATTGAAAGTCTCTAGTTCTCGCTCGATCGAATCTGGTGCACTCTCAACCCAAAAGCACCAAGCACAGATAAGAGCAATATAAACAACACAATCGTTCCAAGTTGAGACCGGTTTCGTTGCTCAGGAGTTGCAGGTGGTTGAGAAAGTTCCAAGTTAGATTCTGAAACCGGAACAAAATCAGCTACAAGTGAAAGAACTTCATTAGGAAGTTGGTATTCCACTGACACAGTGTCTGAAAACTCGCCTGTCGCGGCGCCGATGTCATAGGCCAATGTGAATGGCCTGCTAATGTCTACAGCCGCATCGATGTACATGGCAACAGCATGGCGAGCCTGGCCTGCAACCTTTCCTTCATTCGCTGTGCCAGCAAACACAACGCGGTTGCGCTGATTCGGATACAACTGATCATCTTGATAAACTCCTAGGCGCTGTTGTTGCAGCCTCACTGTGTTGCCGCTAAGCGCAACAAGCATCATATGACCATCTTCGATCATGCCGCTGGCAGTGCGATCAGCATTGGAGTACGCAGTAGCACCAATCAATAACTCACCAAGACGATAGTGCCCCATGTAAGCAAATTCCAATTGCAGCTCAGGTTCATTTTCAATAGGCACACTAAGCGACTGCACAAAACCTGATGCTCGATAATCTTCCCACGTTTGATTAACTAAAGAGTCGAGTGCTTGCATAGCGACATTGGCTTCTTCTACATAGCTGATACCAGCCAGATAATTTTCAGCAACTCTACGGGAAGCATTTCGAATTCCTCGTGCAATGGCCCAACTACTTATTGTGGCGCGGGTCATGCCATCAATGTCTTCCCCGAGGCGAAACTCCTCGCTTATGTTCTTCCCATCAAACTGGTCGGCGAAACCAGAATCACTGATAAAGTCGCCACGAAAATTTTTATAGGATTCCAGATAGAACAGCACTTTAGTTCCGACGATCTCTCCGTCGAGATCCATTCCTATCAGTACATCAACGGGCCCGCTAAACCCGATTTCTTCCGGAAGAAAGTCAGGCGTTGTAAACAAATAGCCGAGAAGCGACTCAGCATCTTCGTTGTTTGAAGCATAAGCCGCGATTACTGGCGGGTTGCCTTGTTTCTCAGTAAACGTAACCGCCTGAGGAAAAATTTCAGTCAGCCATGTTTCATCTAAGTTTTGCCATTGGTCCTGCCCCAACACTGAAGGCAGAAACAATAGTTGTGTACTTAGAAGGAGAAAGAGAATGTTAAAGCGAAATTGCATGTTGCACAGAATAGCGAATCAGAATTGGTTCGCACAGCATCGGATGTATTTTAGGCAGCGGTCGATTCGATATGATCCACCTGACCGGGTTTCTGCCAGGCGGCTACCAAACAGCCGGATACTATGAGTGCTGTACCCATAACTGTTGTCAGGGTAACGGTTTCAGAAAAAACTAACCAACCCAGAAGAGCAGCCCAGGCAAATGCTGTGTACTCAATCGGTAGTAGGGTGCTGGCAGGCGCACGTGCGTAAGCCCAAGACATCATCAAGAGAGAAATCAGCCCTAGAAAGGCAGCGGCAAACAGGTTGGGAGCCAGAGCAATAGATGGCGGCACGGCCAGGAATGGCGCCAATACAGCAAACAGGACAATTACCGTGCAGTTGTGAAAGAAGCCAATCTCTATCGGATTGGCTACCAGCGCTTGCTGACGTTGCAAGATCAAGTTGTAAGCATAAAGTGTGGCTGAAAACAGTATCGCTGCGATGCCCCGACCAACATCCTCATTGTAGTCACCACTTAATCGCCCAGTAATAACTATGATTGCGCCGCTAAGTCCCATAAGCGATGCCAATACTGCGCGTTTAGTAATGTGCTCTTTCAAAATGATCGCTGCTAGATAAAGCGCAAGCAGTGGGGCAATAAAAGTCAGGCCAATAGCCTCAGCTACCGGTAAAAATTTTAGTCCCCAGAAGAATAGAAATCCCATTAGAGAAATAACCGCACCACGCCAGATGTGCAGTTTGAGTACCTTGGGTGCCGGCCAAGCCGGTCGTTGCCAGAAAAACAGTAAACCGGCCATCGCAACTGACATCATGCTGCGCCAGAACATGGCATTGTAAGCACCAATCTCCAATGACAAGCCTTTCATGACGACATCCATGCCGGCATAAGTCGCAATGCCAATGCAGGCGACTGAAAAAGCGAGAGTGGTATGTTTTTCTTGAGGAGCCATATGCCGCTTGAGATGAAAGTGCGGCGGCAAGCATACCTTAAATGGGGTTGGCTCAGCTAACCTTAGATTTCCTGCGACGGTGTGCTGGCATCAAGTAAATCGAATACGCCTTCTTCTTCCAGCACACGTACACCTAAACGTTGCGTAGAGATTCCAGGTCTAACCAAGTAATCGAATTTAAGTTTGCCAGAGTTTTCCAAGGCTCGGAAATGCGACCGTGCAATCTGCTCCACATCTTCCAGTTGTTCATCGAGCTCGATCAAGTGAGATGAAAACAGAAAAAGGCAACCTTCCTTGGTCGCGAAGCGCCTCAATATTGCCAATGATGCATCGAATGCATCTTTGACATTGGTACCCTTGAATGGCTCGTCCATCAAAGCAATTACTTTTTGACCTTGCGCGATAGCATCAGCTACTGCACGAACACGCAGCGCTTCTGCACGGAAATAACTGATGCCGGAATGTAGATCGTCGTTAAGTGAAATCGAGCTGAATAAACTTTGCACCGGCACGAATGCAAATTCTTTTGCGGGCACACCCATACCTAAATGGCCAAGATAAAGTGCTGTCGCTACAGCTCTTAGATAAGTTGTCTTACCAGCCATGTTAGGGCCGGTGAGAAACAATACTCGCTGCGCCTGATCAAGACTGAAATCATTAGCCACAGGACTATTCAAGAACGGGTGGGTCAGGCCAACCGCCGTTACTCTGGATGGACCCTGTAAAATTTCTGGTAGATTAAATTCGAATTCTTGCGTCGCATCGGCCATTGAGATGACGGCGTCCAGTTCGTATACCAGTTGCAGCAATCGCAGGATGACGGCCTTTTTGTATTGTCTGAATGTTTGATCCCATCTGAAGTTCTGCCAGGGCCAGGTGCTGGAAACTCTTTCCTCTGGTATCTCTGCCACCCAATCTTCGCTGAGTATTTCGCGCAGTTCTTCGATATGAGGAACGATTTCCCCTTCTGCTTGTTCTAGTTCTTTGCATCCAATGAATTCGCGAAGTCCACGAATGACACTGCAGGTGTATTGCACACCTCTAACCAGGCTTCGATAGTGCCGGTCATGATTGAAGTAGATATTGGTTGATTGAATGTAGAACTCTATGGCGTTCTTCTTGGTGACACCTAATAAAATTTCTCGCTGATAACTTTCAACACTCTGCACAATGTAAGCAGGGAGTTTCGCGAAAATTTCTCGATGCGTTTTAATAAACGCTACGGATTGTTGGGTAGACTTGATTCGCTCTGGTTCACACCATGGAGATTCGAATCGTTGTCTTAGTAGTTTTGAGCCACCTTCTGTGCGGGTAAAGTTGCAACGCTCGAACAGACTTTTGGCATCGCTCTCGGTTTCAAAGACTTCCAAATCCTTAAAAGTATGCTCGTCAATCTGTAAGCCCAAAAAGCCTGAACGCAACTTGTCCAGCGCCTGGGTTTCCTTATCAAAAGTCGTAAAGCGTCGATTGATATAGGATTCGCGATCAGAGTCGCGTGTGTTTGGCATGCCAGCAAGCCGCATCTAAGTGTCCTTTACTGGGTGTTATGATCGTGTGATCTTTGAGTCGATCTGTAACACCTTTGTTTACTATTTTCCCAAACTGAGATCCAGCTACTTAGCCGCCCATAACTTAGCATTGGAAAATACAAATAGATGCTTCCAATTCGTTGCAATTGCGAATTTATGGGTGTAACGTAACGCTAAAATATTAGCGCAACGCTAAATATTTAACATTATGCTCCACGCTGTCAAGGAATTATTTTTTGCGTGGCTTTGAATGAAGTTGGAGTAATGCATGACCGGTCAAAATGAATTGAGCCGTCGCGAACGCCAGATACTGGACATCCTTTATAAACTTGAAAGCGGTAGTGTAAAGGATGTGCAAGATGCGCTGAACGATGGATCGAGTGACTCAACTATTCGCACGCTTCTGGGTATCTTGGTGAACAAGAAAAAACTCATCAAGAAACCAAGCGGCATGCGCTACATTTACTCCCCTGCTGTTGAGAGAAAGAAAGCATCTCGACAAGCACTTGAACGTGTTGTCAGTACTTTCTTTGAAGAGTCTCCAGTATTAGCAGTACGCTCACTACTGGAAATGAAAAAAGGCAAAATTACGTTAGAAGAAGTTGAACAACTGGAAGCACTACTGAACAAAACTAAACCTAAGAAAAAATAGGGTAGCCGACAGTTATGGTCACTAACTTTATTGCACAGTTTGTGGCTTTTATGCAGGTAAATTTGGCGTTTGTGTTGCCAATTTTTGATTTCCTGCTCAAGTCTTTCCTGCTTGTGGCATTGGTCATCTATTTTGAGAAGATCATGTCGCCGTTTTTTGCCAGCCACCAGCGACGTCAGCTGTGGCTGCTACTTCTCGTGCTGCTTGGATTCCTGCCTATTGCCTCTGTGTTCTTGCATGAGGCAGTGACTAATTCGCCACTGCCGGCAGACATGGTGCTCGTAGACGTGCCAGCCCCCGCAGTTGCTCCGGGTGATGCTGATGTCATCAATCTATCCGGAGGATGGTGGCGCGCCATCATACCGCTTTACTTTCTCGGTTTAGGATTACAGCTGTTTAAACTGATTCTGTCTTTCTCGCAAACTCGTCGCCTCGATCAGTTCGCAATCTTTGCAGCACCAAGAGATGCAAGAAAGTTACTCAAGAGTCTGTGTGAATCTCACGGCATAGAAAGAAAAATTCGACTAGGTACCTGCGACCTAACCGCTTCGCCAGTCACATTCGGTACAATGCGACCAGCAATAATTTTGCCGTCGACGGATTACTACAAAGATCTTGAGCTATTAGAAAATGTGTTGATACATGAACTAAGCCATGTGAAGCGCTTTGATCATCCTACGCATTTAGCTGCTTACTTTTTGGCGTCATGTAACTGGTTCAACCCATTTATGTGGATTTCACTCAATCGTCTCAATTTGGAGTGTGAGTTCGCCTGTGATGATGAAGTGTTGCGTAATGAGCATCGCCGCACTCAATTCGCGAAACAGTTGGTCAATATCGCCCGCACCGGCTTGTTAAAACTGAACCCAGGTCTCGCCGCTAAACCAATGGTGGCGAAGGGGCAACTTACTCAACGGGTTGAAAACATTCTCCATGGAAATTGTATTACTGGAGAAGGCCGCACCCACTCCAGTCTGGTACCTATAGTCGCGCTACTGCTTGCCTTCCTGCTCGCCAGTGCTGGAAAAGTTTTTGCCTTGAATGATAGTGTCAGTTTCTCTTCTGATGACCTTCGACTTGTTTATTCCGAGATTCCGGAATATCCGCAAGATGCAGTGGACAAAGGTGAGACAGGAATTACGCAGTTTACGTTTCGCGTGGATGAGCGTGGCAAAGTTGATCCTGAGAGTATTATCTTGCTGTATTCCAGTCCGCCACTAGTGTTTGAAGATGTTTCCATAGCTGCACTGCGTAACTTTGAATTTTCTCCACGCAAAGTAAACGGGCGTCATGTATCAACGCCCGGTGTGTTGTATTCCTTTGAGTTTGAGCTTCGGATGTAGCGCGCGCGATCCGATGCGCAATTTAAACGTCAAAACGGCAGCAGTGTATACACCATAGCTGCAATCACTGAACCGATGATCGGCCCAACCACTGGTATCCATGCATATTGCCAGTTGCTATCACCTTTCCCTTTTATAGGAAGTACCGCATGAGCAATGCGTGGCCCTAAGTCTCGTGCTGGATTAATTGCATATCCGGTTGGACCACCTAACGACATGCCGATGCCAAATACCAATAACGCAACAGGTAGCGCATCGAGTGCGCCTAATCCAACTTCAGGAGTGGCGATATAGAGCACTCCCAGCACCAACATAAAAGTACCAAGGATTTCCGAGTAGAGATTTCTGAATGTATTTGGGATCGCGGGTCCTGTGCTGAACACTCCCAATTTGCTGGCCGGATCTTCGGTGGCATCGAAATGATCGGCGTACTGAAACCACACTGCAACTGCGCCCAGGAAAGCACCAATCATCTGAGCCGCAAGATAGGCAGGCACATCTGCCCAGGGAAACTGGCCTGAAGACGCTAGTCCAATGGTGACGGCAGGATTGATATGAGCGCCACTTACGCTGCCAGTGACGAATACCGCGACAAACACCGCGATACCCCAGCCCCAGGTAATAACTATGTAGCCACTGTCATTACCACCGGTTTTTTCTAAAACAACATTGGCGCAAACGCCGGCCCCAAGTACTAACAGAATAAAGGTGCCAAGCACCTCGCCGAGGAAGGCTTCCATCGTCTCTCCCTTACATTATTGTTTTTAAAATTCAGCTCTGTAGCACGCTGGGTGTCACTGCTGAGCAACCAACTATAGGTAAAATTCAGAGGGGTCGCCAGTCAATTTTTTCGCCCCAGGCCATCTGCTATGATGGGTTTTAAACCAAACTTTGGTGCACTATAAATGGATTTTTTCCAAGCCCAGGACCAAGCTAAAAGCAATACAACCAAGTTAATAGCTCTTTTCGCTTTGGCAGTGATAGCTATAGTAGTTGTTACTAATATCTTGTTGTTGCTTGCGCTAGGGATGATGGAAATGAGCGAAGATCTCGGATTGCCAGAAGGTAGCTTTTTTGGCTATAGCTGGAACGTGTTCTTTGTCATCGGAGGCATCATGGTTGCCATCATAGTTTTTGGAAGCCTATACAAAATGTTTTCTTTGCGCGGTGGTGGGGCAAAAGTCGCAGAGAACATGAATGGAAAACTTGTTATTGCCAGTGACAATGACATTAAGAAGCAGCAATTGCTTAATGTAGTCGAGGAGATGGCAATTGCTTCAGGTTTACCAGTCCCTCCAGTGTATTTAATCGATGAGTCAGGAATAAATGCTTTTGCTGCGGGCCACAGCCCATCTGATGCTGTGATCGGGATAACTAAGGGAGCGCTGGATACGCTCGATCGAGAAGAGCTGCAAGGAGTTATAGCTCACGAATACAGCCATATTCTGCATGGGGATATGCGGCTGAATCTAAGGCTCGTTGGTGTGCTTCATGGATTGCTCGCGATTCGATTGGTAGGTGAAATGTTCCTCAGAGGAAATCGCAATTCCAGGGGAAGGCGAGAAAAAGGTAACCCGATCATAGGATTGATTTTAGTCACAGCCGGCATGGTCGGTTGGTACTTTGGTGGGCTTATCAAGGCTGCCGTGAGCCGGCAAAGAGAATTTTTGGCAGACGCAGCTGCTGTTCAATTTACCAGAAACCCAAATGGAATAGCTGCAGCGCTTATGAAAATCAACAAGCATAGCTTGCAGTCTTACATGCTGCGGCCAGAAGCCAAAGAAATAAATCATTCTTTGTTCGAAGCATGTAGTCGATCCGATATGCGAGGAGCGACGGCAACACATCCACCAATTCATGACCGGATAAAAGCGATTTTGCCAAGATGGGATGGTAAGTATGACTTAATACGGGACTTTATTGGGGAAGAGCAAAGCGGAATGGATGCATGGTCGCAGCAGCAAGGCAACGAAATCGATGCTGCTCCCAATTCAGAAGACAAATCGAAAGCAACTAAAGCAGATGCATTCGCAGGAGGCATTACTAGTGTAATACTTGCCGAAGCCCTTCTGAATCAGATTGGGAATCCGGCTCCGGAACATATTTCCTATGCAGATAGTGTGCTGCGCACGATCCCGGATAAAATTCTTTCTGCTGCTCATGAGCCTTCCGGTGCGCGTGCAGTTACTTATCTTCTAATTCTAAGTTCAAAACCTGAAACTCGAGCAATCCAACATAGGGTGTTAGAAACCGGTGCCGATCAGGGAGTCCATGCTGAAGTACTCAGGCTGGAGGATCTAAATTTTGAAATTAAACCCGAACAACGATTACCTTTGGTTTCGATTTCACTGTCTTCCTTGCGCCAACTCTCTCTAGCGCAATATGAAAAATTCAATCAGAACTTTCAATTGTTAATTGAAGCTGACAAAAAAATAAATCTAATGGAATGGGCACTACAAAAAATAGTGTTTCGAACTCTTGATACTAACTTTTACTCTAATAAAAGAAAGAAGATTGGAAAGCGTTCACTCAAGGATGTGAAAGAGTACATGGCAATATTACTATCTATGCTTGCCCACTCTACTTCTCATGAGGGGTTGAGCAGTGGAGATGTGTTTTCTCGCGGAGTTGCCAAGTTGAACATTGGTTTAGTTTTCCTTGAGAAAGAAGCTATCAGCTTCAAAAAACTGGATCGCGCGATTGATCGATTGTCTGAGTTAAAACCCCTTCAGATGCCACTCCTATTGAAAGCCTGTGTCGAAACAGTCAGCGCCGATAATCAGATCAAGCCGATTGAGATGGAGTTGGTCAGGGCGATTGCAGCAGTGTTGGATTGCCCAATGCCGCCGCTGATTCCCCAGCATAAGCCACAATAACGAGAGTGACGATCCCCTACAGGCCACAGTCTATGTTACTCTCACTCGATAACGCATAAGAAGAAGAGGTCATCATGCTAAGAAAATTCTTTGCACTCCTGGTGCTGACTTACTGCAGTAGTTTATTCGCTCAAGGTGGAAACCAGGTACGCATCATTCACGCCGGCATGCTTTTGGCAGACGCACGCAATGAAGTGTTAACCGAGCAAAGCATCATTGTTAGAAACAGTCAGATCATTGATGTGCGCGATGGATTCGTATCGCCGGGTGAGGTTAGTGGCACCAACAATGCAACGGTAATCGATCTAAGTGATCAATTCGTCTTACCTGGTTTGATTGATGCTCACACGCACATTCTGAGCCAGCAAGAACCTAATCGCAGAGAGATAGCAGTCACCAGGACAACGGAATTCAGCACCCTCATGGGACTAGAATTCGGCATGCGAACCTTGCGTGCTGGTTTCACGACGATCCGAAATGTAGGTGGTGCCCGCAATGCGATATTTGCACTCCGTGATGCCATTGATCAGGGCATCGTATTAGGTCCTCGTATTCGTGCGGCCGGACAGGGCATTACTCCTACCGGTGGTCATGGCGATGGCGGCGGATTTCGTGATGACATATTCCCTCATCCACACTCTGGCGTGTGCGACGGAATAGCAGAATGTCGTAAAGCGGTGCGGACACAAATTAAGTACGGCGCTGATCACATTAAGTATGTTGCGACTGGTGGTGTGTTGAGCATGACAGCTACTGGAACTGAGCAGCAATTTACTGACGAAGAACAGATTGCCTTGGTGCAAGCTGCTCATGCCATGGGAAGAAAAGTCGCTGCTCACGCACATGGTAAAACCGGAATGATGGCGGCACTAACGGCAGGTGTTGATTCTATTGAACACGGCTCCTATCTCGATGAAGAAGTTGCTGATCTGTTTATTGCAACGGGCGCCTATCTGGTACCGACGCTTATCGCTGGTCATACTGTTGAACGTATCGCTACAGAGAGACCTTCTTTTTATACGCCGGAAGTCAGACAGAAAGCATTGGAAGTTGGCCCCATCATGCGCAACGCATTAAGAATTGCCCATGAGAAAGGTGTGAAGATTGCTTACGGTACGGATGCCGGAGTTAATGATCATGGTACGAATGCCTACGAAGCGGTGTTGATGAATGAAGCTGGTATGCCGGCGCGGGAAATTCTTATAGCAGCTACTGTGAACGCCGCTGATTTGATGAGTCTGACTGACATCACGGGCACCATTGAAAGCGGTAAAGACGCAGACATCATTGCGGTGGGTGATAATCCACTGGAAGATCTTTCTACTTTATTAAACCCAACTTTCGTAATGGCCAGAGGCAATGAAATTGATCTGGATGTGCCTCGACCTGACCTGTTCCCTTGGCCATCTCCCTAAGATAAAGCCACGGCGAATCGACCGAGCAAAGGGGTGTTCCGCGGAATACCCCTTTTTCGTTGAGCGCCCTAATTCTGCGGTCTTCAGCTTGAATTACGCACAATTTGTAACAATTCTCCGAGGCAAAAATTGACATAAATCAGTAAATCCTGGCTCTCTCTCAGCACAATTGGCATTACGGCGATTCCGATATATTTCGCCGCGATTGAACAGGAGAGCAATATGATTAAAACAAGAGCTATCGGGCTGTTTGCAGCAGTAGCCCTGGCGCCATCCCTGACGAGCGCCCAAGACCCCGCTGCCGACCACCCCACCTATGCCGGTGAGGTGTCTCGCATCATTCAAGAAAACTGCCAAATCTGTCATCAACCTGGACAGATTGGTCCTATGTCATTTACCAGTTATGAAGAAGTCCGACCCTGGGCTCCTTTGATCCAATTGAAAGTCGCACAAAGAGAAATGCCTCCGTATCAATATGATGGAGACATTGGCGTGCAGGAACTTAAAAACGATTGGCGTATGTCGCAAGAAGACATCGATACCATCGTTGATTGGGTGAATGCTGGATCACCATTTGGAAATCCAGAAGATCTTCCTCAGCCAAAAGATTTCCCACAAGTAGGTGAGTGGCGAATGGCGGCTGAACTCGGACCACCTGATCACATTATCAAGTCTTCACCTTGGGATGTTCCTGCGACTGGTCAAGACCTCTGGTGGGAGCCTGAAGTTGACGCCGGTTTAACAGAGAGCCGTTGCATCAAAGCAGTTGAAACACTGCCTTCTGCCAACGCTCATGGTTCAACCCATCACGCTAACTCACACTTCGTTGTGCAAAATGAAGAAGGCAATTGGGTACGTGGCGATCGTCTTTCCGAGTTTGCTTTCGGCAAACTGGGTGAAATGGTTCCCGAAGGCGCATGCCGCAGAGTTCCAGCTGGTTCTAAAGTAGGTTGGAGCATTCATTACTATCCAGATGGCAAGGCAGTCGCTAACGATCAAGTGTCTGTTGGTATCTGGTATCACGATGAAGAAGACAACTTCGATGAAGATAGTTCTTACAAACAGGATCTTCGCGCTTACAACCTAAGTGGTGGTGGCGACTATCTGATTCCTCCTCACGGCAAGCTGATGACACAGGGATTCCATTCCTTTGATCATCCGGTGCGCATTGATAGCTGGCAGCCGCATCTGCACTTACGCGGAGTCGCCATGTCGATGGAAGTGTTCGATCCAAACACTGGCCGTCGCGAAGTGTTGAGCCAGGCTTCTAACTGGAATGCCGGTTGGAACCACAGCCACACTTATGAAGAAGGCTATCAACCTTTACTGCCAGCAGGATCCACAATCATCCTGACAGCCTGGTATGACAATACTGCTGATAATCCACGCAATCCGGATCCAGATCAGTGGGTAGGAGCAGGTCAGCGTACTACTGACGAAATGTCTCATGCCTGGATCGCAGTCACTCATCTCGATGATGATGGCTACGAGCAAATGCTGGCGGAACGCAAAGAGCGCGATCGTCGCATGGTTGCTGGTGAAGGAGGTGACGAATGAAAATGCTAAAAGCGATAACACTGACTTCGTTGTTAACTGTTGTATCAGCGCCGCTGTTCGCACAACTTCCAGAAAGTCTGCGAGACTTTCCGTTGGCAACTCGAAGCGCTTCAGGCGAATCAGTAGCGCCCATGTTTAACGGCTGGATTAAGAACGAAGATGGTTCGGTGATGATGATCTTCGGATTCGCTAATCAGAATCGCGAAGAAGCTATCGACGTACCTTTGGGTCCGAACAACCGAATCGAGCCAGCTGAATATGATGGCATGCAACCAACGCACTTTCCTGTTTACAGCCGCGGCGGATTCGTAGGCATACAGGAGCGTGGCGCATTCGCCATCACAGTACCAGCTGAAAAGGCTGGCACTGAAGTTGTCTGGACACTGACTTCTGGTGGAAAGACTTATTCTGTACCGGGTCGCGCCACTTCATCAGCTTATGAAATGAGCCATGGTGAGCGAGCGCTGGGTTCTCTGAAACCGGCAATACGCTTCAATGCCAGTGGGCCCGAATCTGCAGACGTGGAAGGGCTGGTTGCTCCGCGTGTCACCGCATCAGTTGGTGATGCAGTAACGCTAACTGCCTATGTGCAGGACCGAGGTAATCGAGCAGATTATGAAGACAACGAAAGTCTTTATTATCCGCTAGGTACTGAGTGGTTATTGCACCAAGGTCCAGCAGTGCCGGACATTGAAACTGCCAAGATCACTGGTCGTGAGCGCGCGAATCAAGGTGGTGAAAGTGGTAGTGCCGGTGCCAATGGCTGGGAAGAAGTGTCTACTCAAGCGACATTCTCAGAACCGGGCGAATACGTCATTCGTTTCCGTGCTGATAACTTCCAAGCCCCAGATAGTCAATTCGACAATGTTTGCTGCTGGTCGAATGGCTATGTACCGGTAACGGTAACCGAATAAGTCCAAGCTCTCCTTGGCAATCAAAAAACGCCCTGGATCATTAAGTTGGTCCGGGGTGTTTGCTTTTAGAGGTGGGATTGCAGAACTTCTAAGAAGTTTTGTATACGAAATGGCTTTTTCAAAAAGTCGGCAAAGCCGCTATCGAAACAGCGCTTGCGATCAACTTCCATCGCATTGCCCGTGACCGCAATGATGGGGGGCGCCGATTCTCCGAGTAGTCTTTGAATTTCTTGTAATGTCTGGAAGCCATCCATCTCAGGCATCTGTAAATCCATCAATACGATATCAACTGTTTCAGCTCGTAGGATTTCAATTGCTGCTGCACCGCCTGGTGCGCTTAGCCAGTCGATACCGTTTCCATCCAGTATGTCTTGGATGAGTTCCCGGTTGAGTTCGTTATCTTCGACGATCAGGACTTTTGTCATGTGGCAGGGGAGGTTGGAAATGAAAAAACGAAGCGCGCTCCATCTTCATAATTATGATCTAGCCTTAGATCACCCCCATGTAATTCGCACAATTTCTTTGAGATAAATAAACCGAGACCCGACCCCTTGGTTTTTTCTGACAAGGACACATTCGCCTGAAAGAACTTATCGAATATGTCCTCTCTAAACTGGTTAGGAATGCCAGGCCCCTCATCTTCTACAACAATGGTAGTGACGTCAGAATTCTGTTCCGCCTGTAGTCTGATACTGCCTTCTACAGGAGTAAATTTCTGTGCATTGTTGAGTAGGTTCAACACGATCTGCTTAAACCGGGTTTTATCTGCCATAACACTGCCAATGTCATCATCGATAGACAGGGCAATTTGATTGTTATGGGAGTTGTTTAAGGAAACGACACAGTCCTCTAATAAATGACGTAAATCGAACTCAGTTCGGTTTAGTTCAATTCTATTTTCTTCAATATTTGTCAGTTCGAGAAAGTCATCTACCAGACTTGATAGATGCTCACTCCCGCTGAGGATGTGATCAACATATTTGGATTGCTTGTCATTCAAGTCGCCGTGATAGCTGTGCTTCAAGACATCAGCGAAACCCATAATTGAATTAAGCGGTGTTCTGATTTCATGAGACATGCCTGATAAAAATTCGTCCTTGGCTTTGTTGGCCGCCAATAGTCTTTCGCGGGTTAGCTGTTGCCACTGAACGAAAAAGTAAGCCATAGAAACCAGCAATAAGCTGGCAGCAATACCGCTACCCGCCCAGAAAAAGTTTTCCATTTCCTGGCCAAAGTTGTTATCTAAAATCCAGGGAGCATCTGGAAACGTGGCAAGAGTAAACATCACGAAGGTATTGATGCCCAGGATCACTGCGCCCAATCTAAATCCGGAGAAGAAGATGCCAAATAGTGGCAAGATGGGCAGTGCCACAATGGTTGCTGATTCGATGCCACCATCAACCACACAGAGCCCGGCGAAACAAAAGGTGCCGGGCAAAGTGAAATAGACACCAGCCAACTCAATGGATTGCACTCGGCGCAAAATGAATGGCGTAGTTAGACAGAGTATGGTGATCAGAGAGAGAACAATGGGATAGGGGTGAAAGCCTTGATAGTAAATGCGCGCGAAGCAGAAGGGCAGAAGAATGCCGCCGGCACAAAAACTCACCATTACCAGAATGCGTGATCGATAGAGTTGGTCCAGCGAATCGTGCAACGACTCTGGAACAAAACTATCAACTATGGATTCAGGGGATTTCATTCTTGTTCTATCTATTTATCTGTCGATACATCGGTTCCCTTTACTGAAGCTTTAGATTGCCCGAAAGCGGCTGTTATGCCGAGTTGGTCATGATTGTAGAACTACTTTCTGCTCAACCAACTCATTGCACTGCGATTCGTCATAGGCAAGAGACTGCAGGACTTCCAGGCTGTGCTCGCCTAACTTCGGTGCGGGTAACCGGATACTACTTGGGGTATGCAGAAACTCTGCTGCCGGTTTCGCTTGTCGTACTTCTCCAAAGCCATCGACTACTTCACGAGAAATAGTTTCGCTCTCCACCAGCTGTGGATGGTCGAGCATCTCCATACGATTCAACAATGGAGCCGTAGGCACGTCGTGCTCACTTAATCGTTTCAATACTTCGGCGCTGGTGTGTTTAGCGATTTCAGCGGCGGTCACTTCTCTGCGTTCCGCTGCATTCTTGCGTCGCGCTAGCGACGTAGCAAACCTTTCATCGGTAATTAGCTCTTCGCATTCAAGCGCCTTGCAAATACCGGCCCATTCCTTGTCCGAAATTACACTCGCAGTGACATAGCCATCTGCAGTTTCGTAAATTAGATCAATAGATGAAAAAGTATTGCGCACATCTACTTCTTTTTCTGCAAACGTAAGCCCCATCATTCCCTCTGGCCAGAAAAACGCTACAGTCGCATCTAACATGGAAAGTTTTATGTGCTGGCCCTTGCCGTGATCTTCTCCAGGTCTTTCACGATAGAACAGTGCGCTAGAAACTGCCTGGGCGGCGGTCAACGCCGACACCTTGTCTGCAAGAATAATGCGAAACATCCCAGGTCGACCGGTGTTTCGATCATATTGAATATCGGTTGCGCCAGAGAGTCCCTGGATGATGGGGTCGTAGACGCGATGATTGGCATATGGCCCTTTCTCACCAAATCCACTGATTGATACGTAGATTAATTTGGGATTGCGTTTGCGAGCATCAGATTCGCCAAACCCCATTCGGTCCATTGCACCGGGCCGAAAGTTTTGCAGCAGCACATCTGCATCTTCGATCAGTTTCCACAGTATTTCTTTGCCGGCATCACTTTTCAGATCGACTGCCAAGGACCTTTTATTGCGATTGCAGGAATAGAACGTGGCAGGAACTCCATTATGGGGTTCGCCCAAATGTCGTAGTTGCTCACCATGGATAGGTTCAACTTTAATCACATCAGCGCCTTGGTCACCTAACATCATCGCGGCCACAGGGCCTGATACCATGCTAGTGAGGTCAACAACTTTTATTCCGTGAAGTGGTCCCATTATTAATTCCTTAACACGTTAGATCTTTACTGTTTCATTAATGGCCAGCGCCTTGATATAGGCTGGCCGTGATGCAATATTTGCTTGGTAGTCCCGGAGTACATCTGGCATATCGATACCATAAGATTCCACCCATTTTAAACAAGTCATAAGAAACAGATCGGGAAGGCTAAATTTATCTTCCATCAAATATGATTTGTCAGCTAAGTGCTGCGCAAACACATTTAGCATTCTGACCACATAAGCTGCGGCAGCTTCCAGCACTTGTGGTGCTTCGCCATAGATATCGGATAGAGCGCCGTGTCTACGCATAACATACAAACTGGTTTCGTTCAGTTCACCATAAATGAAGCACAACCATTCTTCTTCTTTAGCGATTTGTTCTAAGGATTGTGGTGCTTCAAGAGTGCCACTACTTCCATAACGTCGAACCAGGTGGCGGCAAATAGCTACACTCTCTGAGAGCTTAATCTCGCCATCTTCACAAAACGGAATTTTTTGTTTGGGGTTAAGCTGTGAATACTCAGCAGTCTGGGTTTCGCCGGTACGCGGGCCGATAGGTTTTAACTCGTACGTCAGGCCCAGCTCTTCGGCAACCCAGATAGGTCTTAAAGTACGGCTGGTTCCTGCGCCCCAAAGTATGATGTTGTTATCCACTTAATAAATTACCTTCAAAAGTGATATTGCATTCGCCTCTAATGTTAGAAGGATTAGTCGCAGAAAAGAAGCTGTTCCGGGTTCAGTCTATGTTGACAAGCATCAGGACCGGCCACTACTATGAGCCCATATATTGGATTTCACCCTAAAGCCCTGGCCGCGAGAACGCGACCGGGGCTTTTTATTGGTTCCAATTCAAAAACAAGGAACCCTGAAAATGCGATTAACACTAATTACTCTATGCATAATAGTAATCACATGTGGTTTTCCAATTTCGCTGGCAGCGGAGGAATCAGCAATGACTAGAAATGTAGAAACCGGGCAATTTGTCTCGATTAATGGTTTAGATCAGTGGCTAGTCATGCGAGGTGAAGATTCTTCGAATCCTGTGCTTCTAGTTCTTTCTGGCCCGGGCGTTGCGCTTTCTGCCATCGCGCCTTTCTTTGCGGAATGGGAAGAGAGTTTCACTCTGGTTCACTGGGATCAACCAGGATCAGGTGCAACCTATGGGCGAAATCCTGAAGGGCAGGGCGAGCTTAGCATTGCAAGATTGGTGTCCGATGGGTTGGCAGTGGTGAACCACATTCAACAATCATTAAACGTTGAGAAAGTTGCGGTGCTTGGTATATCTGCGGGCTCTATTGTTGGTTTACACATGGTGACGAAATCACCTGAGATGTTTTCGGCTTATGTTGGTACCGGACAATTCGTCAATTGGGCAAAGCAGGATGCACAGGGATATCAATTACTATTAGATCAACAACGGGATCTGGGTAACACGGAAGCAGTAGAGGAGTTGCTAACCTTGGGGCCGCCCCCTTATGAAGATCTGGAATCAGATGTCATTAAATCCAAGTATCACTCGGCGCTCACTGCTGAAGAGATGGCAGAGTTTCCAGTTTTTTCTGGATTGATGACTGAAGCTCTGACTAACCCACCAGAGAATGCGAGTTATATTCCATCAGGCGTTTCATTGGGGGATCCGCGACAACTTGCCACTAATGCTTATCAAATAATGCGTGGGCAATATTTGGGATTCGATGCCGCTGCATTATCGTTGGAGTTTTCAATGCCAATGTTTTTTATTCAGGGCGCGGAAGACTTCTACTCTCTAACTTCGGTCGTGCAAGAGTATGAAGCTGCAATCACTGCACCTTTAAAACGCACGGTGATAATCGAGAATGGCAGCCACAGCGTATTCTGGTTGCGCAGCAAATTCTTGCAAGCCTTACGGCAATACGTGCTCCCTGCACTTTAAGTGCAGATTAACCTGTTGGGTATTTGAGATTGCCTAACCGACGGCCCGAGCTGAAGGCGGTGGGAATACCATCTGCCGAGTTAGCGTGTTGCGGTCGAATGGTTTCCAACTCTCTTTGAATTGACCAAGTCGATCGGCAATCACATGGAGGACATGGGGATGGAATCCCATGCCGATATGGCTGCTGAGTACTTCGACATTTTCGTTGGTCTGTTCAACATATTCGATGCAAGTCTGCCATGGCACTACGCCATCGGATTTACTGTACACCGCAGTGCAGGGTACAGGCGGGGCGATTTTCGGATCAGCTGTAAGACGTTGCTTTTGTGCTTGCTCCGGAGTTGTGCCTGACATCATCTCGAATAGTCGAGTTAAAAAAGGATGGGACACATTGCTGCGGAATGAACCAAAGGGGCTACCTAAAGTAATTACCATCCGCACTGCATCTGGATTTAGTCTGGCTAGCTCTCGAGCATAGACTCCACCCAGGCTTTGTCCCACGATGGAGAGAGGTGTATCACTTTCGGTGACGAGGGCTTCAAATCGACGAATGAGCATCTCGTGTTGTTCTTGCCCACCATTGTTCGAGCCCAGCTCCCAGGGAAGGGACTTGTAGCCTAATCGATCGATGAATCGTCGGAGTACGGCCGTTGACCGATCTCCTGCGAGAAAACCAGGTACTACCAAAACGCGGTGACCGTCGGCACGTGGTGCTTTTGCCAACAGGTATGGATAGCTGAAAGGAAGGGTGCTGGCTTCTAAGCCGGCGCGAAGAATTTCACTGAGTGCATCGAGACTTGAGGGCGGTGCTTTGGCACCTGCCACTTCTTTATAGGCCATAAATTAAGCTCTTCTATTTATATGTATTTAAGTGCGTCACTACTTATATACGCACTTTATCTCCCGCCTGATCACTTAGTCCTTCAACATCGTAAGTCATCATGACTAAATCGTGAGAAAGCCCTTTGCGATCAATAATGAAGTCAGCTAACAAAGCCTCTGCAATAAAGCCGAGCTTGCGAAAGGCTGTTTGTGCGCCTTTCTGTTCGGCTGTCATGCGGGCCAAAATTTTAGTTAACCCCATGCCTCGACAAATGTCGAAGATGTGTGAGATTAGCACCCGGCCAAGGCCTTTACTGCGCATGGATGGTGCTATGTTGACGCGAATCTCTCCCATATGTCGCGTCCAGGGAGCAGTTTCCTTATGCACAGTTGCATATCCCACTAATTCTTTATCGGCGTATGCCAGCAGTGATGTAGTAATGCCAGCTTCAATGTTTGCCAACCAACCATCGATGGATTCATCTTGAGTTAAATCGATTGTTAGAAACAATAAGTCTTCTTCCGGAAGGTTCTTGGCAAATTCCAAAATTGCTTTCCGATCATCAGGTCCCATTGCTTGTAAGGTGATGGTTGTTTCATCACCCAATTCAATGCTCTGTGGGTAGTCACTGAGGATGTGACTAGCTGTTGAATCTGTCATATCTATTCTTAAGTTCCACTAAGTTGGTCTACGTGATCTCGCGCCGCAGTCAAAAGTTCATCGAATGCATCGTTGGTTGCTTCAGTAAGAACTTCCAGGTCCGGCATTAAACGAGGTTCACAAATGTAATTGATATATAAGTCTTGGTTGTAACTGAGTACGGTAGTGCTGAATCCAACATTGCCGCATAGAATAAGTAAGCCGATGGTGTCTAAAACTTTGTGCCCTGCCAGATAAAGCGGAACTTGCACACCTGGCACATTAGTACACACGAAATTGATTCCGGCGTTTGGCGGTTGCCAGCCTAAATCCGGAAGAATTGGTAAAGGAAAACGAGCCGCCCACACACTCGGATCAAGTGGTGTGCCAACAACCTGGGTCGGAGCCATAGCGAGAGGCCAAATTTCGTTCGCCATATCAGAGGCCAGGGTTACTGCCTGAGCATCCCCATTGCTCTTAATATTTTCCATTTCCGTACAGATCGCTGCCAGGCGACTTCGTGGCGTCATTGGCCAGGCAGGCAACAATGGAAAAATCGCTGACACTTGATTGCCCAGTGCACCTTTCTGATCTTCTGTTCGTACGTTGACTGGGCACATTACGCGTAAATGTTTGTTCTCGACTCTCTGATTGCGTTCAACCAGGTATCTGGCCATACCTTCACTGACCACAGTGAGCACTACATCGTTAATCGTTCCACCAAATGCTCTGCGCACTTCGCGAATTTCGCTAAATGCGCGTTTCAAAAAATTAACCCGTCGTCGCGGGCCAACTAAAGAGGAATTAAAAGGAGCGGTGATGGCAGGCTTAGTGATGAAATCACTAAATACCTTTGCGGCTCGTTGGGTAAGGTTGCGTTGTTGGTCAGTGTCCGGGAGAAACTGCGATGGATTCAGTTGCGTCAGCGATCGCATGTTTTCGGCCAGCGCTTCGTTATACAACTCCATCTGCGAAGGAGGAGGCTCTATCTCTGGCTCTTCCTTTGGACGCTCTGGTGTCGGTGGATTCGGATCGAAATCGTAAACGATCTGTGCCAGCTCTACTCCCGACGCGCCATCGATTAAACAATGGTGGGTAATGGTGAGAACTAATGTTTTGTCTGGCAGGCCCTTAACAATGTGGTATTCCCATAGCGGTTTGGAACGATCCAACATGGGTTCGTTCAACGCTGCAGTGAAATCTAAGGCTTCTTGAAAGCTGGCACCTTTTGGGAGCTCATGCTCAAACAGGTGATTCTTTAAATCGAAATCTGGATCATCGACCCACTTAGGATGTGCCACATTGAACGGCACCATCATCACTTTGCGCTTATAAGCAGGCACGAGATGCATACGATCATCGAAGTGCTGGTAAAACCGCTCGTAATCTAATTCGCCTTCCAATACCAGAATCGATGAGATGTGCATCGGACCGCTGGCTGTTTCAGCGTAAAGGAAGGCTGCGTCGGTGGCGCTGAGTCTCATAGAGTCCTACTTCGGGATCGATTGTGAACGACATTAACATAGTTTGCGCCAGCCGCGTAAAGACTTCTCACAGACCCCGAAAATTGGGGCTTTATCTAAATGACAGCTGACTGGGTTATTAGAAATCCCGGAAATGTCGTAGTACTCATGCAGAACTCATCAATCGCGGCCAGCTCCTATGGATAGAATCATTCCAGCTACCACCATGGCGCCTTCTATTGAAAAGGGTGTTCGTCTGCGTGTGGCAGAAATGCTGGAAGGAGGGCGCACTGCCAGCCCGATTAATCGTGCAATCGAGATTGGCTTGATCTTACTGATTCTGGTCAACGTGATAGCGATTGCATTGGAATCAGTCCCATCACTAATGGCGACCTACGAGCAGCAATTCTATGTGCTCGAATTGATCTCGGTCTTTATTTTCACCCTGGAATATCTGGCAAGGGTGTGGAGCTGCGTTGAGTTGAGTCCCAAGGCTCGAGCCAAACCAATGATGGCTCGAATTAAATACATGACAACCCCAATGGTGCTTATCGACCTTGCGGCCATTCTGCCTTTCTACATCACATTCCTTATAGGAGTAGATCTAAGATTCTTGCGCGTGATGCGCCTGCTTCGAATTTTCAAACTCACTCGATATTCCGAAGCAATGACTACGATGTTTGAAGTGTTGCGAGAAGAGAAGTCAGTGTTGGTTGCTGCAGCCTTTATCATGTTCATCTTGGTTGTGCTGGCATCCAGCGGTATCTATTTGCTCGAACATGATATTCAACCTGAAGCGTTTGGCAGTATTCCGGCGGCGATGTGGTGGTCGATTATCACATTGACCACAGTAGGTTTCGGAGACGTCACACCGATAACAGCTGGTGGCAAAGCTTTTGGTGTCGTGGTCGCAATCGTTGGGGTTGGCATGGTTGCTATGCCAGCCGGTATCCTGGCCTCTGGTTTTGCCAATGCCTTTCGTCGAAGACGCGTAAGCTATGAGCAAGAATTAGCGTTGGCCCTGGAAGATGGCGAATTGACGGATGCAGAATGTGCTTCACTTGAACGCATACAAGAAGAGCTAGGAGTTTCCGAAGAAGACGCGGAACATATACTGCGATTTTCTTTAAGACAGAGTCATCGAGCAGCACCTAGTTGTCCTAACTGCGGCGCTAGCCTTGGTAGTTAAACGCCTGCAATAGAACAAATCCTATCCTGCTGAAACGACTACTTGGCTCCATAGTCCGTGAGGATGAGTGTCGTTGCCCGCAGACAAACCATGCTATTCTGAGCATGGCTAACTAATAAGAATAACTTAACTTCCAGCTGCAGAACCTCATGCGAGATTTAAACGAGTCCGAGCTCACACCTCAGAGTCATGCCACCTATCGTGTTGGCCCTGCGCTAATCGATACGGCTTCTCGTCAAATTCGATTTGATCAACAAGTTGCGGAAGTTCAGCCCAAAGTCTTCGACTTGATTGTGTTTCTAATTCGTCACCGTGATCGGGTGGTAAGCAAGGACGAGTTGTTTGACGCCATCTGGCCTTCGGTCGTGGTCGGTGAAGCCTCTTTAACTCAGCTGATAAAACGAGCGCGGGATTTGTTTCGCCAATACGGATTTGAGCAGGATGTGATTCGCACCGTGTCTCGCGCCGGTTACCAGTTTGCCCACCCCGTAGATACCGATGAGCCCATTGCCAAACTCCCGGCTCAAAGTGAATTGAAACCGGTGACTTGGATTGCAGTCGCCGTCATCGCACTGCTTGGACTCGGTCTGTGGAATTATTTCAGCGATGACCCTGACCAATCCGCCTCGCCAGAAGTTAGCAGCAATTCCATCGCCGTCTTGCCCTTCTCAAATCTTACGCCTGATCCGGAGTTTGCCTACTTTACCGATGGGCTTACTGAAACAGTGACCAACTCGCTTACCCGCGTAAACGGTCTGCGGGTAATCGCCAGCAGCTCTGCATTTAGTCTGCGAGATGTTGAAGATGATCTTAATCTGCCGAATGACCAGCTTCGTGTTGGGCATGTAGTGCAGGGTAGTGTGCAACGTGACGGAGAAGACCTGAGAATAAGTGCTCGTCTGGTGCGTGTTAATGATGGCACGCAATTGTGGTCGCAACTTTACAGCCGCGAGTTCGACGACATCTTCAATTTGCACGATGAAATCTCCCGAGAAATTATCGAGCAAATGGCAGGCGTCTTATCAGCAAGTTTGGCATTGCCTGATGATGCCGCACTAATCACCTCAAACTCGGATGATTCGGAAGCCTACCGGCTACTATTGGAAGGGCAAGCCATTGTGCGTCGCGGAGTAGGGTCTGAATATATAAACGCAGAAACTTTGTTTCGGCAGGCGGTGGCGTTAAAACCTGACTACGCAGATGCCATTGTTGCTTTGGCCAGTGCGATACGTATTCGCGCCGTTATCGGTGAGTTACCCCGAGAAAGTACATTTTCTGAAGCGCTGGTGTTATTGAATCAGGCATTGGATATCGATCCTCAACATGTAGAAGCCCTGGTAGAAATTGGCGAAATCCAGCATCGGCACTTTTGGGAATTCGACGATGCTGCTTCTTATTACCAGCGTGCCATAGAAGCCAGCCCGGGTGATGCTTCTGCTCGATCAGCCTATAGCCGCTTTCTTTCCAAAGCGGGACTGCAACCAGAAGCAGTCAGCGAAGCGCGGGTGGCCATCGATCTAAATCCTTTGTCTGCCGGTGCCCGTTCATCTCTCACGCTACGACTTATCAGAGCGGGTGATTTGGAAGCCGCGAGACAATCCTTGGAAGCATTTAAATCCAGCTCCCCAGATCATGCTGACATACCCTGGTTGGAAACCAATTGGCACATCCGCAATGGCAGCAATACCGATGCCTTGCAATGGATTGCATTAGAAGAATTGGATTACCTGCGCCTTTCCCTATCAGCCATGATTTTGAACAATCTGGGCCGCAGTGCACAGGCACAAGAAGCCCTAGATGAGTTGATCGAGACTGACTCTGAGGGTGCCGCATTTCAAATTGCCGAGGTCTATGCTGCCTGGGAGCAAGCTGATCTCGCCTTCGAATGGTTCGATCGAGCCTTTCAGCAAGGGGATCCTGGATTGGCGGAGTTATATTCCAGCGTCAATCTGGGCAATTTGTACGGCGATCCACGATTTGCTGCATTAGCACAGAATATCGGCCTTCCAGCGCCGCCTTCTGCTTTCTGATTACTGAAAATTGCCCAATTCTGGGCGTTGTCACGTCTTTCACAGCACTTGGTCATGCAAATGTCATGGAAAAGTCTGGCCTTGGTTAGGACTCAAAACCGGCGAATCCGAATAATGCCTCCCCATGCCGCAAGGCAAACGTTTCAAAAACATACGGGAGATGAACATGAAAAAAATATCAATATTGGCCTATGGCGTGGCAAGTTATGCATTCTTCTTTGTCACTTTCCTTTATTCAATTGGCTTTGTCGGCAACCTATGGGTGCCTCGCTCGATTGATTCCGAGCCGACCATGTCTTTTGCAGCCGCTCTGGCTATCGATGTCGCTCTGCTGACTTTGTTTGCGGTTCAGCACAGCGGTATGGCTCGACCTGCATTCAAGCGCTGGCTGACTCGTTTCATTCTGAGGCCGCTGAGCGCAGCACTTATGTGCTGATGTCCACGGTGTGCCTGGCACTACTTATGGCTTTCTGGGCACCTTTGGGTGGAGTTGTTTGGGCGGTAGAAAGTGAAGCTGCCACTATGACATTACATGGATTCTATTTAGCCAGCTGGGGACTACTGCTGTACGCCACATTCCTGATTAATCACTTCGATCTGTTTGGATTGCGTCAGGTGTGGAATGCATTCCTCGAGCGTGACAACGTCGATCTCAAATTTGTGACGCCAGCGCTATATCGATTAGTGCGTCATCCGATTTATGTGGGTTGGTTGGGCATCGTGTGGTTCACACCGGTGATGACTCTTACTCACGCGATCTTTGCCATCGGCGCGACAGGTTACATCTTGGTGGGTATTAAGTTGGAAGAGCGCGATCTTGAAGCGGCGCATCCAGAGTACTCTCAATACAAACGTAAAGTTCCTGCATTGATTCCTTCGTTCAAGCGACGATTGAGTCAACCTGCAGAGACTTCCATAGCATAAGCAAGGAGCAGATCATGATTGCCAAGCATATGGAACAGTCGAAAGAAGTCTTTTTGAAGTTTGGCTACCTGGGAGTATTGTTTTTCACCATAAAGGGATTGTTATGGTTGATTCTGCCAGTAGTTTTCACTCTTTACTTAAACTAGAGTGGCTATACCAAGGAAGGTATTTGAGTAAAAAAGAGGCTGGGTTGCAAAACTCAGCCTCTTTTGTTTTGGAAAACAGAGAATCTATAAGTTCGCTTCCAACCGCTCCAACTCCTCTTCGATTGCTGGATCTCCGGGATAAGACTGATTCACCATGACATAAACAAAATATCCCGGCCTCGCATAGCCATCGTCGATTAGCTCATCTGCCATGGCGAGTAACTCAGGCACGACTTGACGATGGTTTTGAAAACGACCATCAGTCATGTATCGATTGTAGAGCAATAACGCGTTCTGGTTTTTCTCCTGTCGAAACTGCTCATCCATTTGTGCGGCTAGGCTAGCGCTGCCGATGTAAGTCAAAGCAGATTCCAGGGCCGGATCTTCGCCGGCGAAGTAATGGTCCGAATTGTATGCAGAGCTGATATGGGGATTAATCGCTTCACGAAAATCGTTGGCGAGCCAGCTGTGCCAATAAATAGTAGAAAGGCGCAAGGTTAAACCGCTATTGTCCAATACGATTCGTTGGCTGTCGCCGAAGTGGCTGGGCTTGGCACCGCTGGGTTCACCAACAAACAAAGCGTAGGTAAATTCTTCGAACCGATGCAGGAAGGTTTGCGCTGCAGAGAAGGTAGTTCTTCCCATCAAGATGTAAAGCCTGCCATATTGATTGAATTTACTATTGGCGAGACCGGTGACGAATGGGGTTACCCATGCGCCAATGCCACCCGAGTTGTGACGCAGATCCACAACGTAGCGGGAAACATTCCCTTCTCTGGCGCTCGCTATGGTTTCAGCAACAAAGTCAGCGTAGGGAACTGGTGGGTTTTCCTCAAACTCATTCACCTGCACGTAGATTGCATCTTGTTCAGGTAAGACTTCATACCATTTATATTGATCTCGGCGTCGTGTCCATAACGGCTGTGGTTCAGGGAGCCGGTGCACAAACGCTTCACCTGGTGTTGTTAGGGAAGTTAGTTCTGACACTCGAGTTGCCCCATTCGAATCTTCGGTAGTAATTGAAAAACGATCAGCATCGTCGATGATATCGAGGAAATGAAGTACTTGTGGCAGAGCGAGTCGGTCGGGCGCCATTAACTTGGCCCGACTGTCATTCTCAAAAAAACTAACCCGAATCACCGCGTCTAAAGCTTGCTCAATCGTTGAGTTATCGAACTCTAAAACTTTGTGCCCGATCAATTGCTGGTATTGTTCAATTGCCGCAATGACATAAACGCCATCATCGAACAATTGAAACTGCAATGGGGATTGCATAAATTTCAATGCATCTACTTTAGGCGGGGGAGTGCCGGAATGTCCAAGCTCAGCTTCAAGCGCTAGCTCAGGATAGAGCCTGGGGATATGCACCCGACTATGTCCGTCCCTGAACCGCGCGATTATTGCTGCCATCTCCAGAATGATTGCTTGGTCGGTGAGTTCGGGTATGCGCTCATGCAATGAATCGATTGCTGATTGAAATTCATCTTCTGGCAGTGTGTGGAAAGGTTTGAAATGAATTTCTCTCACTGCAGTGGTGAGCTGATCCAGATCCTGTTGCCATTGTTCGGGTGAAAGTGATTGAGCATTACCGGAAACATTAGCTAGCCCAAAAATTAGTGCTGTTAATTGCACTGTAATCGTTCGCATAAACCTATCCCCTTTAAGACGTGTCCACAGGATATCCCTGTAAATGTCTAAAGAGAGTTAGACGAACGGTCTAAGAGGAAGGTTGCAAATCGACTTGCAGCAAATCGATAGATTCGACTATCGAGTCCCTTCGCCCTGGGCGATGGCTCGTTTAAATCCATCACGCTCCATCATTGCTGCCAGGTAACGTTTGGTATTGGGCTTGAATCTATCATCTATACCAAGGCGCGTTGCCATAGTGAGAGCATAGGTGACAGCGATATCTGCAATGGTGAATCGATCAGCGACTAGAAAGTCTTTTCCTTCCAGCGCAGCTTCAACTGATCGCAAACGCGAATGAAACCAAATAGTGTAGTCCTCAACTGCCTGTGGGAGTTTTCTCTCTTCGGGTTCCAGTTGGCTATATCTTAAAACGATGGCTTGCGGGAAAGTGAAAGTGGCATCACTGCGGTACAACCAATTCAGATAGTCGCCATACTCATCATCTTCTTTGTTTATCGCAAGGGGTGTAGGGCCATACTTATCCACCAGGTAGTGACAGATGCCGGTAGATTCTGTCATCACCAGATCACCATCTATAAAAGTAGGTACCGTGCCCAGCGGATTGATATCGAGATACCCCTCGTGTTCGAAGCGGGGCGGAAAGCGCATGTTGATGAGTTCGTACTCAAGTTCCATTTCTTCAAGACACCACAATGGGCGTAAGGAACGAGAGTTATGGCAGTTATAGAGTTTCATAACATGGATTAATTCTAGTTCTTATTCTAATTTTATTGGTTTAGTGATCGGCGCCATCAGCATGGACATGGCCATGTTCAATTTCTTGTGTGGTGGCTTCGCGAACATCGACCACTTCTACGTCAAAGTGCAATGTCTGGCCTGCGAGCGGATGATTGGCATCGATAGTAATATCGTCACCTTCTACCGCGGTAACTCGTACCTGACGCTGCGCACCGCCTTCACCTTGTGCGATGAAGCTCATACCGACTTCAATTGAATCGACGCCTTGGAACATACTCTTGCTAATCACTTGAATGAGTTCCTCATTGAACTCGCCGTAGGCTTGCTCTGGGGGAATGACAGCATTAAACGAAGCGCCAGTGGTTTTCCCAGTAAGCTCTGATTCTAGGCCTGGAATGAGATTGTTGGCGCCATGGAGATAGACCATAGGGGACTTGCCTTCCGAACTGTCCATCACATCGCCGTCACCATTTTTTAGGGTGTAGTGCATGGAGACCACGCTATTCTGGCCAATCATGAGTGTCATATTATTTCCTTAGGGATTTGGGTAGTGGGGATAGGCATGCTCGCATAGATTGATTGGGCTCACCACCCCATGATCTCTGTGTTAGGTAAATTGAGAGCGTATAAACATATGAAGAACGGTTAGAGAGTTCTCAGCTAAAAAGGACTATTATTGCCTCCAGTTGGGACCAATATTCTAAGAACACCAATGACATCTATTTCAAAATCGTGGCACCTCTCAAAAGTGATGGCAGTAGTGATGATCATATTGCTACTCGTTGGATGTAGATCAGACTCGATGGTTTATATCGAATCCACTAACCAAAGTAGTCGCATTGACTACATAGTGATTCATGCTACCTCGGAAAATTTTGGTGAGTCTTTACGCCTGCTTTCCACACCCACCGCTAATCCAGTTAGTTCTCATTATTTAGTGCCCGAGTTGAACGATCCAACTTACCCAGATGATCAGCTACGAATTTATTCATTGGTGCAAGAGCACAGAAGAGCATGGCATGCGGGTGTGAGTTATTGGGCGGAAGAAGAGAACCTTAACGACAGATCGATCGGTATCGAAGTGGTCAATGAGTTTAAATGCAGCGGCACAGAGATGCCGGTGCCGGAAATTGATCTTGCAAATGTTGAATGTGAATTCCCTCCTTACTCAGATGAACAGATTGAGCTAGTTACTGAACTACTCAAATCGATATTGGAAAGGTATCCAGGCATTGATGCAATCGATGTGGTTGGTCATTCTGATATCGCTATTATGCGTAAGTCGGACCCTGGGCCGTTGTTCCCATGGAAACAATTACATGATCAGGGTATCGGTGCCTGGCCTGATGATCAGTTGCTTAACAGTTATTGGCAGCTGTTTTCCAATGATTTGCCAGGAATTCCTTTGATTCAATCTGCTTTGCTCGCACTGGGATATAAAGTTGAAGTAACGGGGCAATTTGATAAACAAACTCAATTTGCGTTACGCGCTTTTCAGTTGCATTTCCGTGCAAGCAACTATTCCGGTGATATAGATGTGGAGACAGTGGCGCGACTTTGGGCGCTATTGGACGAATATCGCCCGCGTGAATTTGCTGCTCTGAAGTAAAATGCTGTGTACTGAAGTAAGATCGTGACGAAGATAGAAAGCTGATCAAATAGCAATTGTTTGTAAGAAAATACGCGCTACCTGTTGAGTTTGTTTTCTGTACTCTTCTTTACTCCCTGCCATCTTCTTGATCCCTTTGATTGAAGACAACAAGAGCTCAACAAAAGACTTGTGAGTCATCGCAGAGTTTTGAAAGTTAACTTCGCCAGCTTTGTCCGCTTCCTTTAACACTTCAGCCAATGTTGTCACTAAACGTCCGTGACCTTCAGCCATAACATCCGATGCCAAGTTTAAGTTCACATCGATAAGCTCTTCACCGTGGGGCGAGTTAGCAACCGGCTCGGTGTAAACCTTTTCAAAAATCATTAACGCGTTAATGAAACGATCATTTACTTCGCCTTCTTCTGCGAGCACCGAATTCGCCGCATCCATCGCCAGGTTAATGCGATAAGCAGCCAGCTCATGGAACAGATGCTCTTTGTTGTCGAACATCAAATAGAGTGCCGGACGTGAAATGCCAGCGGCTTCCGCGATGTCATTCATGGTAGTGCGCTTGAAACCGTAGCGTGCGAAAACATCCGCTGCGGCATCAAATACTGCGAACTGTTTTTCTTCAGCTTTGGCTGTGACTCGTTTTGCTTCTGCCATGGTCTCTAGCTGGTGTTGGCTAAGGGGCTCACTAGTGAATGGTAGTAGATTATAGACAATCTGACAAAAAGTGCATAATATGTCAGAAAATTTAAGATCAATAATTTACAGTACCTGTCAGAACCACCAGCACGGATCAGCTCTTTTTGACAGGAATTCTATTTAAATCAAGCGGATAGGCCTCTGGCCAGCTTCCTTAACCAATCGTGGAGAACATGATGAGTACTACCTTTTGGGTAAACGGTATTCAGCAGACGGTTGATGTAGACCCATCAAAACCGTTGCTTTGGGTGATTCGTGAGCAACTGGCGCTCACCGGTACCAAATTCGGTTGTGGCATCGCCCAATGTGGCGCATGCACCGTACAAATAGACGGCCAGGCCATGCGTTCCTGTGTGACACCTGTTTCAGCTGTTGAAGGCAGACAGGTCACAACCATCGAAGGGCTTGCTTCTTCAGAGGGGCAGTTACATCCATTGCAACAAGCATGGATTGATCATCAAGTTCCACAATGTGGTTACTGTCAGTCTGGTCAGTTGATGTCTGCTTCAGCGTTACTCGCTGCGAATCCTAATCCAACTGACGCAGATATCGATGCGGCAATGCAGGGCAATATTTGTCGCTGCGGCATGTATGGTCGAATCAAGAATGCAATCAAATCAGTTAATACTGTAAACGTTGCTGCTAATGAACAACTCTTCTACAACGCAGAGGAGGTTGATCATGTCTAAGTGGACTCGACGCGCATTTATTACAACTGGACTGATTGCTGGTGGCGGTGTTGCCGTCGGTGTTGCACTGCGCCCAGGCAACCAAGTTAAAGACTTGGCTGGCAAGCTTGGTGACGAAGGTGGTCAACTTGTTCATACCTATATCAAGATCGATAGTGACAATGTAATCACTGCGATTATTCCTCATTCAGAAATGGGGCAAGGTGTTCAAACATCACTCGGGCAGATGCTTGCCGAAGAGCTTGATGCCGATTGGGATAAGTTGCTAACAGAAGAAGCACCGGCCATCGGTGAGTACGCAAGCTATTCTGCTGGCCGTCGTTATCTGATGGCAGGAATTGATTTTCCAAATCTGGTCATTCCAACAATCGACGGAATGATGATGCGTGTTGCAGATACGCTGAATCTGCAGATTACGGGTGGCAGCATGAGTGTGCGCACAACCGGTATCCTGGCAATGCGCACAGCGGGTGCCGCAACACGTCAAATGTTGAAGCAAGCTGCAGCGGATTCCTGGGGAGTTCCGGTCGAAGAGATCATGACTGAGAATAGCCATCTCATTCATATGAGCACCGATCGCCGCGCGCCATACGCAGCATTTGCGGCGGAAATCGCTGAGATGACACCGTCCTATATTCCTGAATTTAAAGATCCATCGGAATACAAAATCGTTGGGACTCACAGACCACGTCGAGACATCCCAGCCAAGGTAGATGGTTCCGTCCAATTCGCATTGGATGTTCGCTTGCCGGACATGGCCTATGCCTCTGTAGTTAGGTCTCCAGTTCCTGGCGCTAATATTGTTGAAGTAGATGATAGTGCGGCTCGCGCAATTGAAGGCGTAATTGATGTTGTGGTTATTCCGTCTGCTTCAGTGACCAATATGTTAGGTGAAACCCTTTCTACTGATTCAGTAGCAGTAGTAGCCGACAGTTACTGGACTGCGAATAAAGCAATTCAAGAATTACAGATCCAATGGAGCGAGACAGGTAACGAGTCAGTATCAAGCGACACTATCTTTGCGCAGTTTGATAATGACCTTACTGCCGGAACCGATCGTCAGACTGATCGCGTGCAGGGTGAAACCGCAGAAGCGTTTACTTCAGCATCTAAAATTATTGATGCCGACTACACTGTTCCTTTCCTGGCTCATACCTGTATGGAGCCGCTGAATGCCACAGCAGATGTGCGCGATGGCCGCGCGGAAATATGGGTGGGTTGTCAGAACCCATTAGGTTTCCGTCGTGATGTTGCGACAACGCTTGGCTTGGACCCCGAAAACGTAACTTTGCACAACCATCCAATGGGTGGTGGCTTCGGCCGTAAGGCGCGACCTGACTATGCAATGCAGGCTGCGGTACTAGCGCGAGAAGTGGGCAGACCAGTGCAACTTATTTGGTCCCGTGAAGAAGATGTGCGTCAGGATTTTTATCGACCGGCAGTACAAAGTCGATTCCGCGCTGCATTCGATGCCAATGATAATTTGCTGGCATGGGAAAACACTTACACCAATAAGAATGAACCAATTGAGGCGCCACTCATTCCATACGCAGTAGCTGCGCAGGATATTGGATTCGTTAGCAGCCCAGTACATATTCCTTTTGGTGCATGGCGTAGTGTGGATCACTCTCAACACGGATTCTTCACCGAATCCTTTATTGATGAAGTGGCTAACGAAGTCGGCAAAGACTCATTCGAATTCCGCGCTGAACTGTTGCAAGACAGTCCACGGCATTTAGCAGTACTGACTAAAGCGGCGGAAGAAGCGCAATGGAATACACCATTACCTGCTGGTCGCGGACGTGGCATATCACTACAAGAATCATTCGGTTCTTTAGTGGCACAAGTAGTCGAAGTGACTGTGGCAAATGGCCAGGTAGCTGTTGATCGTGTGGTTGCCGTAATCGATCCAGGTATCGCGGTGGCACCTGACGGTATTGCAGCTCAGTTAGAGTCCGGCATCATTTATGGACTTACCGCTGCACTCCATGGCGAAATCTCAATTGAGAATGGTGCAATCGCTCAGAGTAACTTCCATGACTATCAGTCAGTGCGCATGAATGAAGCGCCACTTATTGAAACTCATGTGATTAATAGTGGGCATGATATTGGTGGAGCAGGCGAGCCTGGAACACCGGGTATTGCTCCAGCATTGGCAAACGCTGTATTCGATGCTACCGGTATTCGAGTACGACAGCTGCCATTAAATCGCTTCAATCTGAATCCTCAAGTTGAAGAAACTGGAACGGTTTAACAAACAGTAGATCGAACAGTAAGATCCAACAAAAAAGCCCCGGCTACTAGCTGGGGCTTTTTGTTTCTGATTACAATTAACAAATATCTTTTTCTCTATCAAAAGAAGGCGTGAATAAATGAAGGCAGTTCTAAAGTGTGTTGTGTTGAGTATGTTGATGTGGACTGCAAGCAGTTACAGTCAGTTAACTGGGTTGAAAGTGACAATGTGTGGCACTTCATCGCCCCTACCGGCTCCGGGACGCGCACAAGCCTGCGTTGCAGTTGAAACGCCAGATCATGTTTATATTGTGGATGCAGGATCAGGCTCTGCGGCAACAGCCAATCTGGCAGGCATTCCTATGAATAAATTGCGTGCAATCCTGGTTACTCACTATCACTCCGATCATATTTCTGACATCAGTGATTTTAATTTGAATTCCTGGGTTGCGGGCCGGCCAGATCCTCTGCAAGTGGTAGGGCCTGAGGGCGCTGACCGTTTAGTTGAAGGATTAAATATCGCCTATGAACTCGATCGACAGTATCGGGTGGCACATCATGGCGAAGAACTATTGAATCCAGAACTCGGAGAATTGCAATCTCGCACAATAGTGGAAGGGGAGATCCTTGATCAGGATGGACTTGTAATTACCGCATTCGAAGTTTCTCATCCACCTATTGAGCCTGCGTTTGGTTATCGATTTGATTATGCAGGAAGATCGATTGTGATCAGTGGTGATAGCTTGGTTACTGACAAAATAGTAGAAATGTCTGATGGTGTTGATGTCGTCTTACACGATGCAATGGCATTGCAATTGGTACAAGGTGCGGAAAACGCGACGCGCTCATTGGGCAATGAGAGGCTAGCTACTGTGCTGCATGACATTCAGGACTATCACGCAACGACAACCGATTTACAGCGTCTAATTGATGAGGCAGACATTGGGCAACTGGCGCTCTACCACTTAGTGCCAGCACCGCGAAATGCAATGGCCTTGGCAGCTTTCAATCGGGGAATCCCAGAAGGTGCAGTCCTCACTGAAGATGCAATGACAATAAGCTTGCCAGCAGACTCTGACGAAATACTGATTGAATAACTATTTGTTAGGTCTTTCTGGCTCGACGTAGTACTGATCGATCCACGCTTCGATATCCACGTCATCGATTTGATCAGGATTCAGATGTTCTTTGGCAAATTTTAGATAGTCACCCGACAGTAAAAAGATCTTCATCACTTCACCATCCAAATTGCCGCGCTTAACCATGTCGCCAAGTATGTCCATGGCTTGGGAGAGAGGCATTGGATCTTTATAAGGTCGGTCATTGGCTACCAGTGCTTCGAAGATGTCAGCAATTGCCAAGATGCGCGCTTGCATCGGCATGTCTTTGCCTTCAATTCCATTGGGATAACCGCTGCCATTTAAGTGTTCGTGATGCGCGCCCGCATATAAAGGCAGTCGTTTTTGATTACGCGGGAATGGCAGCTCCATCAGCCAGCGCCAGGAACGGTCGGCATGCAGTTTGATATGTTCGCGCTCTTCTTCGCTCAGGGTGCCGCGGCGAATTAGCAGGCTTTCCTTTTCTTTTTCTTCGATCAATGGTGCTTTGTGACTTTCTTCGGAAAAACTCTTTAGTAGTGGAAAGCCATGATCAATTGCAAC
The DNA here is from genome assembly GCA_965262465.1 of uncultured Pseudohongiella sp. GTDB lineage: Bacteria > Pseudomonadota > Gammaproteobacteria > Pseudomonadales > Pseudohongiellaceae > UBA9145. The sequence continues at coordinate 321,411 of OZ253535.1, forward strand.
TTCAGTGCGATACAAAGCATCGCGGGTTTCATTGGCGAGCTCTTCAATCAATGCAACTTGCTCATCAGGCATGTTCTCACTGCCTTTGTTGGCTTCGAACAATGCGTTTAGCTGACTCTTGAGTTGGGCAATTTTGTCTTCACACTCTTTGCCCAGCGCGGTTAGTTTGGCTTCCTCTTCGCCTGCGATAACAGCTTCCAGTTGTTTCTCAAGCATTTCGATTTTCAGGTCTTTCATCTTCGAGGAGAATCGTTCGACGATTAACTCGAAACGGTCCATCACTATTTGCAGTTTCTTCTGCTTGGAAACGATATGTTCCGGAGTCGTGATTTTGCCAATGTCATGCATCCAACCAGCCAAGCGAATTTCAGCCATCTCGTCTTCGTTGTAAGCAATGTCTGCATAGAGACCTTCCTTCCAATTGCTGAGAGATTCGGAGAGCGCTTCACCTAGCGCGGCAACACGGCGAATGTGGTTATAAGTATGAGGTGATTTCTCGCCCAAACCTTGAGCCAGCACAGTGACGAATGCGTTGAACAAATCGGCTTGTTCGTTGATGAGACGTTGTTGCGTAATCGAAGCGGCAGCTGGATATGAAACCGATTGCACAAGCTCGATATCTTCCGCACTGAATCCACCAATAGTTCCATCAGGCAACTTGCGATTGATGAGTTGCAGGACACCGATGATATTGTTTTCGTGGTCTTCTAACGGAATAACCAGCATCGATTGCGAGCGGTAATTGTTGGCGGCGTCATAACTTGAAGTGCCAGAAAAGTCGAAGCCTTCTGCATCGTAAACGTCATCGAAGTTCAGCATCTCACCGGTGATGGCACAGTAAGACGAGACATTGGCCATATTAGGCTCGCCATCTACCTCGAGTGGCACTGGCGGCATGATGTCGATGTCATCCCCTTTTAAGTAAGTGCCCATGGTTTCATTTTGTAAGGCAACAAACTTTAAATTTCGGCTGGCAATTTCACCGGGATCAATGGGATTGTCTGAAAAGATTTCTTCCAGAATGTAGATTGATCCGCCATCAGAAAAAGTCAGATTGCGTGCGGTGTTGAGGGTGGTCTCCAAAATATTGGCGATGTTGCGTTCGCGGGTGAAGATCACGCCCGATCGCGTGACGAGCTCTAGCTTGCGGCGACTCTCAAGTTTGGCGAGCTGATCATCGGACAGCAGTTCACGAAAGTGATCAATGCCACCTTCCTGGTGAAGGATGTCGTTTACAAAGGCCCGGAGGTCAGATTCGAGGATGCTATCCAGGTCTGGGAGTTGTGGTGTGTCCGCCATATTCTTCACTTCGCCGTTAATTATGGGCGGAATTGTAGCAACAAGGGATTTCCAGGGTAATGGATAAGGCGGGGCATTCCCGGGAACAATTCGGCGTTTAGGTACCTTATTGGAGAAGGGCAGGGAAAATCTGCCCCAAAACTTCCCGGTTTTAACGGTTAGGGTTAGCCAGGTCTGCCTCTGCTGCGATAAATCCGAAGGCACTCCAGCTGGAGCCAGACACAATGCGCTGCAGCATCTCATCAGACCGTTGACGGTCACCGTTGTAGTAAAAGTAATTGGCGATGCCATAAGCGACCGCAGCATTACTCGGATCATCACCATTCGCCGCCATCATATTCTCTATTTCCATCTCTCCTTTATAGAGTAGGCAGAGTTCGTGGTAGCTCATGTTTTCGATGATATTCATGTCCGCTGAAATTTCATCCAGCGCAGTGGCAGCTTCCGCATCATTACCCATGCGTCGCAGGATCATATAGATCCAGTGCCCGGTGGAAACAAGATTGTCGTCATAGCCGCCCATGTTGTAGCCATTGCGAAAGGCTTCAAGTGCATTTGGCCAATCCTGTTTAAGGTAGTAAGCCAATCCCAAGTGATACCAAACATTACCTTGCGTCGTTGTTAGCGGGATATTTTGTGCGTTAGGTAAACCGTCCGGTTCTACTTGCACAGGTAGGTCGCGCATGAGGTTCGCTGCTTGTTCGAAATCTGCTATCGCGCGATCAAATTCTCGAATGGAGATATAGCGATGTCCGCGGTGACGATAGAAGCGTGGATCCTGGGGAAACTTTTCGATGCCTTCGGAGAAAATCTCGATTGCACGGCGATAGTCTCCAGCGTAAGCAGTGCGACGACCAAACCAGATTATGTTATCCGCATCATTAGAGTCAGCCTCATAGTCTGCTCGCGCTGCTTCCAGGTTTGCCGCAGTACCTGCTCCTGGCTCGACCGAGTACAGAGCCTCTCCTTGCAATGATATTGCTTGCGCGCCAAAGGGAACATTTGGGAGATTTTCCGCTGCATTCGCTGCGCCTAATATTCCGCAACAAGTAAGAATTATCAGCGCTGGAGTTATTCTTCTAATGTGTTCCATGAGAGTTCCCTGAATCGTCTGTGTTGGTACCCAGTACAATAATTTCCATGACTGAAGTCAAGCGAGATAAGCGGGGACTTTCCCTCCATGTAAATGGTAGTCGTGTTACTCTTGTTGCGATCTTCAATACGCTACGCTGAGAAACTGCTGTGAACCTGTCGTCCAGTACTGTCGAAATACCTTCCGCTGAGCAACTACAAGAATTTGTGGTTGAACAAGGCTGGTCCGATGGACTCCCAATTGTCCCGCCAACCGAAGAAGCGGTAAGAGATATGTTGCAGTGGGCTGGTGTGCAACCAGACCACTTGTTGGGAATCGAGCCGGTGAGGGGTGTAGCGATTACTGCGGAAAAAATTGCGATCAACGCAATCATGGCTGGCTGCAGCAATGTGCATTTCCCTATCGTTGTTTCTGCCTGGGATGCCATGCTGCGCCAAGAGTTTCTTTTACATGGTGCCACCTCTAGTACAGGAGGGACCGCTGTACTGACAATTTTGAATGGACCTATTTTGGAAGAGATTGGCGCTTCCGGTTCTTTCAGTGCATTGGGCGGCAATTGCCATGCAACACTTGTTATAGGGCGTGCAATTCGACTGACACTGATAAATCTTCTGGGACTAAAGCCAGGCACTATTGATCGTTCAACCCTGGGCCATCCAGGCAAGATTAGTTACTGCGTTGCCGAAGACGAAGCAGGCACTAGCTGGCAATCGGTGGCGGAGTGTCGCGGTGTTCCCGGCAATATATCAGCGGTAACGGTGCTAGCAGCAGGCAGTCCTCGACAGATTATGAATGAATGGACAACGGTTCCTGAGGAAATACTCGATACTTACGTGGCCGAGATAAAAGCCAACATGCTCAACTACTCCATTTGGGGTGGTAACTATGTGTTAGTGATGCCAAAGCAGCATCGAACTCATATGGAAAGCGCCGGCTGGAGTAAGCAGGATATTCAGGCCTATGTGTGCAGCAACGCTAAAGTTCATCGCGCCGATTGGGCCAAGGTTGGCAAAGGGGCAGTGGTAGAGGACAAAGGCGATGTCGAGTATGCAGCGATTCCTACTCCAGACCATCTAATGGTGTTGGCAGCGGGTGGGCCTGCCGGGGGATTCGGGGCAATTATTCCGCCCTGGCTAGGGCTGAAGAGTCAGGCGGTTACCGTGCCAATCGGAGCTTGTCTTGATTGCTAATCGATTAAAAAATATTAGTTAGAAGAATAGTTAGTTAGAAGAATAGTTAGAAAGAAGAGCAGTTAATGAAAATACTAAATCCAACCATCGAGGCACAGATACCGGACTTTAATCTGGCAGAGCGTGTCGACAGTTTATCCAACGCTGTTGTTGGAATTATTTCCAACGGAAAGCAAGGCACCGATCCGTTCTTTGAAATTTTCTCAAACTTCCTTAAAGAAAAGTTTGATGTGAAATCGGTCGAGACGTTGGTAAAACAAAATTACAGTGCTCCTGCCGAAGAGGAAATAACGTCACGAATTACCGAGTGGGATGTTGCCATTACTGGTATTGGCGACTGAGGCAGTTGTTCGTCGTGCAGTTTGCATGACGCGATTACTTGCGAACTACAAGGTGTTCCCGCTCTGGCAGTTGTGACTGATGAGTTTATTGATGCGGCGGAATATACTTTGGCGTGCCTGGGTGCGGATGATTATGCGTTCAGCCACATCAAACATCCAATAAGTAGCGCTACGCGAGACGAGCTAACTAAAGAAGTTCAGTCCGTTATGGATGAGGCAATCAATAAAATTCTCCTGGGGAATAAATAGCAATCAATGAAACAATCATTTTCGATATTCATTATCTGGTTAAGCATATTCCTGGTGAGTTGTGGATCAGATACTGCGATTCAAACTATTTCCCCGGGCGTCTTGAAAGTGGCGGTCACCAGAGCGGCTCCCACAGATCCTTTTGATGCCCAACTGTGGATACATGATTATGTTGTTCGCTTTGCAGCTGAACAAAGCTTAGAGATTGAATGGGTAGAAGTGCCATTCAATGAATCGTGGTTGCTGGCCAGTAGAAATGAAGTCGATTTAGTGGCAACCAATGTGGCCAGCTTTTCTGATCGTGAAAGTGAAGGCGCTACTTTTTCTGATCCTTTTCTCTATGAGCGTCGTGCATTGCGCATTCGGCCGGAAGACCAGCAGCGCTTCGAGACTATTAATGATTTTATCGGTCTAACAGTGGGTGTTGTATCCGGTATGGCCGCGGAGCGTGACGTGGATCGACGCGCCCCAGATGGAGTGATTGTCACAAGAACCACCACATTCCCTGAACTGTATGCTGAATTCGATGCCGGTAACTTGGATGCTATCGCTGAAGCCGAGTATTACTCTCTTGATGGTGCAGTGATTCCATCCCATGGCGATGACATCGTGCTGATAGACCACCACGACTTAACACCGGGTGAGCGTGAAGAGTCAGTGTTTGTAGTAAGCGATGGCAGTCAGAATCTGTTGGCAGCAATCAATGAATTTATAGCAAACACTCGCTTCCCGCTAAACTAAGCGCATTGAATTGAAGCTACATCGCTGTCGCCTTGGCAGCTTCCTCTGTTTCGTTAGTAAGCAATGCTTCCAGTGAAATTCCTTCTCGCTCTAGCTTCTTCCTTCTGAAGTAATAGTAGACTGCACCAATAAACAGCAAACCGAAATAGCCCATCGACGGTTCGAAGTTGTCGCGCACGGCAATGAAAATAAACAAAGCGCCCACTACAACATTCACAACAGCAGTGATCCATATCCATCGCGTGCTGAGTTTGAACTGGGCGTTATGGTAGTGGTCTGGCAGCATCTTGGGTAATCGAACCAGCGCGATGCCCCAGATGATTCCGTAGAGCATCCAGCCTATTACCGATACTGAAGCATACTGGGCAATGTTTCCCTGGAAGGCGATGCCTGCCAAAATAACTATCGCCACCAACAAAGTTGAAGCATCGGGTTCGCCGGTACGCTTACCCACATGGCTAAGAATGTCTGGGTAGATGCGATTGCGCGCCACTGCGAACACCGAACGTGAACAGGTGATGATTACCATATTGATTGATGTACCAGCGGCTAACAATGCAGCAATGGTAATTGCTGAGGCATACCACTCAGGCAAAAAAGTCGCTGATGCTGCGCTCAATGGAGCAGCAATGCTACCCAGTTCTTGCCAGGGGATTAGGCCAGGTACGACAAAGGTCACGGACGTATAAATGAAAGCAACTATTAGAAACGTGTAAAAAGTGATTAGTGGTACATTCCTCGCGGGGTTTTGAATTTCCTCAGTGATGGAAAGCAGCATGGTAAATCCGGTGTAGGAGTAATAGGCAGGAACCGCTACTGAAATTACTGCCCCCCATCCTTGTGGAGCGATCGGAGTGAGGTAATCAATGTTGATATAAAACAGCCCACCCAAAGACAATATCAACAAAGCAGTGACGAAAATTGAAACCATCACCATTTGCAGTTTTACACTGGATCGAATGCCCAACAGGTTCAGCGCCGTAATAAACGCCACTAACACACATGCAATGATCACCCGATCAACATCAGGTAGAAAGAATGCCATGTAATCTGCAAAACCGTAGGCAAGCAGCGGTCCGCCAACTAGTGCGCCCAACATTGCCGCCCACACTTTCAAAAATCCCAATACCGGGTGCAGTACTGTGCTGGTAAACACGTAGTCAGACGCGCTAACCGGCAGAATGCTGCCCACTTGTGCGGCCACGAGTGTGTTGAAAAAGGCAGGAATTATGGCAATCAAGTAAGCAATGAAAACTGCCGGGCCGGCAATGCCTGCAAGATTTCCCGGCAGGATAAATATAGAAGCACCAACTACATTGCCCACCATCAAGAAGATGGCGCCAGCAAGACCTATTTTGCGATGTAAACGAACGTTGCCCACTTTGTTTCTCTTATTATTGGGGAATTAGTACTCGAATTGTCTAAGAAGCTGGATAGCAATCTCGGTTGGCCACTATCCCATCCTTGAGCACTGCGCACAATGTATTGATGTGATCTTGTGTGGTTGCAGTTGAAATACAACCAAGGGGATTGGCACCGATCCAAATACCATTGCTAATAAAATGGTTACGTAGCGCTGCAATAAACTGTGCTTCGTCTTCGCGCATAACGATGTCAGGAAAGTATTTTCCAGGTCGATCATGAAAACGAATCGCGAATAGAGATCCTCGTCCGGTTACACGGCCGGGTAAATCCAAATCATCGAAGACTTTAACCAGCTGATTGCGCAATTGGTCGCCGAGTGCATTTAACTGTTCGAATCCTTTTTCATCAATGGCAGCCATGGCAGCCTTACCAGCTACCATGGTTATGGGGTTGCCATTAAAAGTTCCACCATGAGGAAGTCGCGCCGCGATTGAGCTGCCCGGGTCGAATACAGACATTACATCTTCTCGTCCTGCAATGGCCCCAACTGGAAATCCTCCGCCAATAATCTTGCCGAGGCTGGTAATGTCAGGATCGATGCCGAACTCTTTTTGTGCGCCAGAGTACCCCAGCCTAAAACTAATCACTTCGTCGATAGCGACAAGCACATCATGTTCTTTGGCGAATCCAACTAGGGCGTCTAAATACTCGGATGATGGTGAATTCATACTCATAGTTTGTGGCATTAGATCAACCATGATGCAGGCCAAGGAACTGGCATGCTGTTTTAGGATTTCCAGGGATGTCTCTATTTCATTAATGGGCAGTGCGATAACTTCGTCTAATACCGATTGGGGTGTGCCAACACTATAGGGTAGAGATTTTGGAATATCGCCATCACGGTCTTCTGGACGGGCGCGTAAACTCACTTCGGCGAAGTCATAAGAGCCGTGATAAAGGCCTTCTATTTTTGCGACTTTTGGGCGGCCGGTGAATGCCCGGGCTGCTTTCAGCATGTTCATCACGGCTTCGGAACCTGAATTGCAGAACCTCACCTTTTCAAAAGATTGCACACGATCACATAGCAGCTCTGCTAACTCGATTTCCGCTTCTGTGGTGAATGAACAAGCAGTGGCTTTAGTAAGCTGAGCCTCTACCGCTTGTCGAATAGGCTCATAGCAGTGGCCATGCAATAAAGACGTATAATTATTATTGAAGTCGATGTAGTGATTGCCATCCACATCGATAACTTCAGCACCGGAGGCTTCCTTGAGGTAAATGGGGTAGGGCTTTAATGCGATCGTAGTACGGCTATTCCCGTCAGGGAGGACTTTACTCGCGCGCTCATACAATTGAGCAGATGTCGAATCCAGCGTGGGATAGTCCATGAGCTAAACTCTTGCCTAACAATTTAAGAGCAGGGTAGACCTATTGCTCTCAATTGGCAAAAGTTAAAACTATTGCTGAGTATTGGAATGGTGAAGGTGAAGGTTAAGGTTAAGTAGCTAACTCTTCTTGCGCACCAGAAACTATTGTTTCCTTTTTCTTTCTAGCACGCCAGCGGAAGAATCGTCTAAGTGCAAGCGCCAGTCCAGTCCACACCAAAACTGCGCCAGCGGCAGAAGCAATGCCTGCAATAGTTTGACCGGTTAGCCCCAGAGCTTCGCCAGTGTGAAGAAAACGAACCCAGCGGCGAGCCTGAACACCGGATGCTTGATCGGTGAATAGTACCCAATTGGCTTCTAGCCCTGTTTCACGATCTAGAGTGAGACTGTGGCGGAGTTGAGGTTGGCCTCCATCTCCTTCATCAATAGTGATGCTAACAGTTTGAGCGCCCGCTTGAGGCAGGTTGAAACTAATGGTTCGCCAATCTTCTTTGTAAGATTGTGCTGTCACTAACAAACTTTCATAAGACTGCAATCGAACAGGCTCATCGGCAGGGTCTGGCTCGACTGATGCTTGGCGCTGCGGCGGAGTATCTCCTGCCAATGTATACACCAGATTATTAGCCCAGCCATAGTTAAACACCGAGGCCGTTGGGATAATTACTAGCAGAGGTATAGCGGCCCAGAAAGCGAATACGTGGTGCCAATTAAAATCTCGGGCTTGTGAATTGTTGACCTGGGGATTAAACCAAATTCTGGTTTTTAAAGTTGCCCAGCTAATGACCTTGGGAAGCCAGAGGTAAGTTCCACTAAGCAGTAAGAATAAAAACAGCAGATTGGCAGCGCCAGTAATGTCGCGAGCTGTTGCTCTGCCTTCGCCTGACACCAAAAACCAGCGATGCAAGCTGCGGACATCAGCGAAGAATCCGCTGAGTGAGTCGCTATGGGGTGCGTATATCTCAGCGGTGTATGGATTAAGGTGCTGAGTCTGTGATCGGCCTGCTCGGGCAATGAAGGGTGCGTCTTCAGCAGAATTTACGATGAAATTGGTGGCGGTAAATCCTTCGGTGCGATTGGCTGCTGCGAGCAATTCATCCACAGAAAGTCGCTGCTGACCTGGTTCAGGATCTGAGTAGTAAGGGCCGTCTTCCCAAACCTGCATCTGTCTCTCGTAAGTGAGAATCACACCGGTTACCGACATCATCAGAATTATCAGTCCTGCGCTCACTCCTGCACTGAGGTGCATCCAAAACAGAATTTTACGAAACATAACTTTCCTGGCTTCTTGCTGAGGTCAACTGCCACAGGCCTGCATTTCAAATAAGGACGCAAATGATAATGATTCGCAATAACAATTTCAATGATATCGGTCAATTTCTTGAGCATTTGCTGCCCAGCCCCATTTCTGGCAGTCTCATTAGCCGGTCTGCCCTTTTGCCCTGCAAATAGAGACCAAGAATAAGAGTAATTAGTAAGGGCCAAAGCCCAGGAAAAGCACAATAGAAGAAGGAAGTACTATGCAAGCGATGATGATGAACACACCTCTCATGATTTCATCGATTCTGAGACATGCCGAAAGAAATTTCCCTGAAGTAGAGATGGTGTCATTCACTGTCGACAATCCACGCCATCGACAGACCAATAGAGAATTCGCCAAGCGCTGCCGGCAACTCGCCAATGCGCTCGAATCACTGGGCGCCAAGTATGGCGACCGAATAGGTACGCTGGCCTGGAACGATTATCGCCACATGGAGCTTTACTATGCTGTGTCCGGCGCAGGCATGGTATGCCACACCATTAATCCTCGTTTGTTTCCAGAACAAGTGGCCTACATCATCAATCATGCCGAAGACAAAATTATTTTCGTCGATGCATTAGTCCTTCCTTTATTAGATGCGCTGAAAGATCACATCGCCAAAGTCGAAACTATTGTGGTGATGACTGATAAGGCGCATATGCCTGAAACCAGTCTATCCAATGTCTTGTGTTATGAAGATTTGATAGCAGAGCAGTCTGACTCTTACGATTGGCCAGAGTTTGATGAGAATACCGCCAGCGGTATGTGTTACACCTCTGGTACAACGGGCAATCCAAAAGGCGTGGTGTATAGCCATCGTTCATCAATCTTGCATGCGCTGTCTGGTGCATTGCCTGATGTAACAGGTGCATCGAACTTCCAGACTATTTTGCCTGTTGTTCCCATGTTTCATGTGAATGCCTGGGGCGCGCCTTACGCAGCGCTGATGGTTGGTGCCAAACTGGTATTGCCTGGGCCGAAGATGGCTGACGGTGAAACCTTGCATGCACTAATGACTGAAGAAGAAGTATCAGTCACTTCAGGTGTGCCAACGATTTGGATGGCGTTGTTAGATTATTTAGAAGCCAACAAACTTACCATTCCAAGTTTGGAACGAGTAAGCGTTGGGGGTGCTGCCTGTCCACGAAGCATTATTGAGCGATTCAGAGATGATCATAATTGCACCGTAGTACAAGGTTGGGGCATGACTGAAACTAGCCCACTAGGTACCGTGTTTGCACTCAAGAAGGGCATGGAAGATTTGTCTGATGATGAAGTGGCTGATTTGCAATGTCTGCAGGGCCGCGGAGTGTTTGGCATCGAGATGCGTATCGTCGATGGAAACAATGAAGAATTACCATGGGATGGTGAAGCATCTGGTGCGCTTAAAGTGCGCGGCAACTGGGTAGCGAAAGGCTACTATGGATTGTCTGATGAACCAGGCCACGACGACTGCCCAGTAGATGAAAAAGGCTGGTTCGAAACTGGGGACGTAGCTGCGATTACACCTGAAGGTTACTTACAGATTACCGATCGCACCAAAGACGTAATTAAAACTGGTGGTGAGTGGGTGAGCTCAATCGAAATTGAGAACGCCGCGGTCAACCATCCTAGCGTGGCTGAGGCGGCAGTAATTGGTCGTTATCATCCGAAATGGACGGAACGTCCATTGCTTATTCTGGTATTGCAGGAAGGCAAAGAAGTAACACGGGATGAGATGATTGAATTCCTGAAAGACAAGGTGCAGAAGATGGCCGTGCCTGATGATGTTGTCTTTATTGATGAGATTCCTCACACCGCTACTGGCAAGATCAACAAGCTAGGTCTGCGAGACACGTACAAGGATTATCAGTTTCCAGGCGTGTAGCGACTCAAATTAGGAACTAAGGAAGTTTAGATTGATAAGGCCTTCAAAGCAGTTACTGCTTTGAAGGCTTTTTATTTGAACAACACTTCTGTCTGTAAAAACTCTTCTACATGTTCAGGTGTGGCAACTGTATCTGGCAAGCGCGGACACCTGTCGATATCAGTCATAACAGTTTGCACATTAATGACACCGGCCCAAATATCGGATTCATAATCTTTCTCAGCATCAATGGGTGGACCTGTTCTAATCTTGGCCGCTGCTTCATCGATTGGAATTCGTAACACTAGCGTAGCATTCAATTCTTGTGGCGTGTGTTTGCGCAACTCCGGTGCGCGATCAGCAACAAGGTGGTTTACCAGCTGGTCAAGCAATGGTTCCTTTTCCTCATCAGCCACTTTCTCAGCCCGGCCGAACAAGGTTACAGAACGGTAGTTCACCGAATGGTGAAACCCAGATCTTGCCAGCACCAAACCATCCAGATGAGTTACGCAGATACTGGCTAGCTGTCCATCCAGCAAGGCATTCATCATCTGGTTTTTCAAATGTCCGTGTAAGTAGATCGCATCGTCAATTCGTACATAGGCGGTTGGAAGTACGCGGGCTTCTCCATCAACTACATAGCCGACATGACATAGAAACCCGGCATCTAACACATTGTAGATGCTGTCTTTCTCATAATGAGCCCGATCTTTTCCTCTGACTAATTTGGTGCGAGGGCCATTTGCGCTTTCGGTCATTGAGCTTTCCTTGGTATAAAACGTGGGTAATGACTGCAACGAAAGCAATATAGCAGTTTTCTGCAGTACGTGGTTGATCTGACTCTATGCTGTAACTATTCCGCTTCCAATAGAGTCTGAATAGAGACAATCATACAGAGATGAAACAACGCGAGTGCCACCCATGATCAAAAACTACTTCACCTCCGCGTTCCGATTTCTAGTCAAGAATTGGCGCCATGTTCTGGTCAACCTGTTTGGTTTCTCCACCGGGTTGTTCGTATTTTTTCTGGCCACGAGCTTGCAAGAACACGAGCAGAATCATGATGGCTTTTTTGCCAATGCGGAGAATGTGTTTGGAATCTATACGCGAATCTTGCCCCAATCGGGGTATGGCACTAGTAGGGTGTATGGCACTACCCCCGTAATCGAGCCGCTGATTGCCGACAACTTTGCCGTGATCGAAGCCAGCTCACGCTATCTCGAGCGACAGCAAACGGTGCAAGTCAACACAGACTCATTTTATGAGTCAGTGAAGTTCGTCGATCCAGAATTCACAGAGATATTTGAGTTTGATTATCTCGCGGGTGAAGAGCAGCAAGCGTTGGAGTCAGGCACGGGTGTAATCATTACCCGTGAGGCAGCGATGCGCTATTTTGGAAGAGTTGATGCCGCCGGTGAAACTTTGCGCCTCGATGGCAGTTTGGAACTCGCAGTCTCTGCAGTTATAGAAGACTTACCTCGTAACAGCCATTTTGTATATCGCTTCGGTACAGCCGAAAGATTGCAGATTCTTGCTCCTATTGATGCCCTGGAAGCATTGGGAGGAGAAGAACTGCTGAGTAGTTGGGGGGCAGTGTCAGACCGCTACCGCACCTGGATAAAACTTGCGCCCAACGCTGATACTGAACAGCTAAGCAATGACATGTCTAACTTCCTGCAAGGCTATATTGGCGAAGCGGGCAGAGACATCATCGCAGGAGTGGGCTTGGTCAGTCTAACTGAATGGAACTACCAATCTCTTAGTGCCAATGGCATACCGTTGGTAAGCGTAATTGTTGTATTAGCAGGGCTGGTGCTAACGGTAGCCGTGTTCAATTACTCAAACTTGTTTACAGTGCTTACGGTCAACAGATTGAAAGAATTGGCTATCCGCAAAATTCTTGGCGCATCTCGTTACCAACTTATTCTGCTCATGTTAATCGAATCTGTGATGCTGACAGCATTTGCTGCTGTGCTTGCATTTGCAGTTGTAAGTATTGCATTGCCGGCTATAGGCCAATTGGTCGGAAAAGAAATCAGTATGTTGAGTCTGATTAATTTGCAGCTAATGATCACAGTAACGACGGTTGTGTTTGTCACCGCGGTTCTGGCGATTCTCTATCCAGTTTATGTGGTGAGTCGACTTTCAATTACTCAAAGTCTTCGAGGGCAAGCCCTGCGAGGCCGTTTTGCAACTAGACTTCGCACTACTTTGGTCGTGGTGCAATTCTCATTCAATGCCATTCTCGGTACATTGATGGCGACAGGCTTACTGCAAAACCAACATCTGCTAACTGCAGACCCCGGGTTTGATAGAGAGAACGTTGTTGTACTTACAGACATAAGGCAGGCGGATGTACAGCAACGCTTTGAAACACTCAGTACAAGTTTGTTGGCACTGCCAGATGTTGTCTCTGTGGCCGGCGCCAGTCAGCACCCATTGCAGGAGATACATGATCAGGGCAGGTTCAGCACAGTTAATGATTTAGATGGCTTGTCCACCAGTCTCTATCGCTTTTCAGTCGGCAGCGACTTCTTTTCGCTTTACGGGATAGAAATAGAACAGGGCCGGGCATTGGATCAATTTAATGACTCGATTGATGCTGAGTCCAACAACGCAAACACGAGTGTAGTAATCAACAATGCTGCGATTCAGCAGCTTGGATTTTCAGCAGACAGTCCAGTCGTCGGAGAGATATTCTATTCACAGAATGAGGGAGAGACTCCCCAAGCGTTTCAAGTCGTCGGCGTGGTGAGTGATGCTAATTTGCTAGGCCTGGCCAATGACATTAAACCTTCGGTGTTCAGAATAGAGCCCGCTGCCTTTAGTAGTCTATCTATTCGATTGAGTGAAAGCGCCAGCGCTGCAGCACTCAGTGAGATTGAAGGTGTGTGGCAATCACTATTTCCTGATCTGCCGCCCCAAAGCGTTTTTCTGGAGCAATACTTCCAACAACGATTCGGATTCTTCGCTGGTATCACCAGCACATTGATAGTGCTGTCATTGATCTCCATCGTGTTAGCGACTTCAGGTCTCTATGGTCTGATCAGCTTGTTAACCCAGCAACGTAGAAAGGAAGTCGCCATCCGTCGCGTGTTTGGTGCAACGGTAGCTAACCTATTCCGGTTTCTTTCACTGCAGTTCACCTGGCCGGTGTTCATTGGGCTTGTATTGGGAGCGCCAATAGGGATTTTCGCCGGCGCCCAATACTTGAGTCTGTTTGCTGAGCGAATCGATAGCGTTTCAATAATTGCCGTGTCAGTCAGTGTTGCAATCTTATTGCTTGCCTGGCTAACAGTAAGTCAGCAAATTTTGCGCGCGGCTCGGGTTCATCCGGCAGAAGACTTGCGCACGGAATGATCATTGTCGAGATGGCTTGACTCAAGCAAAAAACAACGTAATCTGACAGACAAGATTTAACCATTTACTGTCAGGAGAATCCTCAATGGATCGTTGGGTCAAGACTACTGGTCTGTCTTGTTTTCTTTTTTTCTTCTCGCAGACCGCGCTAGCACAAGTTAGCGAAGTCACGATCTCTTTGCCTGAGTCTAATGCAGCACATACAGGCCGATTGTTTCTTGCGTTTACCAAAGAGAGCGATACCGAACCGCGTTTAACTATCGGCGACGAAGCGGCGCCAATAAATGCGTCTCCATTTTTCGCGCAGGATGTTGAGAACTGGAATGGTGCGCCAATGCCATTCAGTCCATCGGCAAGTTTCCCATTGCAGAACTTTTCAGAGCTTGAAGAGGGTGAGTGGCACGTACAAGCACTATTGGACGTGAACAACGTGTTATCCGATCTGGATTCCCCGGGCAATTATTACTCTGCATCACAAACCATTCAGATAAGTTCAAATACACAGTCTTTAGAATTTGAATTGACGTATACAGTTGCAGAGGAATCGTTGCCAGAAGATTCAGAATTATTGAAATTCGTACGCATTAGATCTGACATGCTGTCGCAATTTTATGGGGAAGACATTTATCTAAGAGCGTCTGTGCTGCTTCCGACTTCCTACACAGAGGGATCGAATCAACAATTCCCAGTGCTTTATCATGTTGCAGGTTTGAATGGGCGGTACACCCGTAGTCAGAATCTGCTGGAAGATGAAGAATTCATGGAATATTGGCTAGATTCAGCAACGCCCCCTGCCGTTATTGTGTTTCTTGATGGCGAGTCTCCCTATGGTGATTCCTATCAAATGAACAGCGCGGTATCCGGACCTTATGCAGATGCCAATTTCACTGAACTATTTCCCTATCTGGCTGAACAGTTTCCTATTCGCGATGTGCCGGCCAGTCGTTTTGTTAGCGGTTGCTCAACTGGCGGTTGGGTCTCCATGGCCTTGCAGATTCTCTACCCCGACTATTTCAATGGTGCCTACTCATTAAGTCCGGACTCTCCAAGTTTTCGTGCCTTTCAATTGGTGAACCTCTACGACGATGAGAATGCTTATTACAGTGCCAACGGCATGATCCGACCAAGCGCCAGAGAAACCAATGGTGATCCGCGCTTTAGTATCGCCGATGAAATCCGCATGGAAGCCGTGATGGGAAGAGCGGGAAGCTACGTCACATCAGGCCAGCAATGGGGCGCCTGGAATGCGGTATACGGCCAGCCGGACGAGCAGGGCAATCCAATTCCCGTTTGGAACCAGGATACCGGCGAAATAAATCCTGCAGTTGCTGCGTCATGGCGACCATGGGATCTGGACTATTATGTCAGGGAAAACTGGAACACTATCGGGCCAAGCCTATCCGGCAAGTTGCAGTTCTGGATGGGGGATATGGATAATTTTTATCTGACTAATGGGTTGAGGTTTCTTGAGGAAACACTGAATCTGATGGAGGCTCCCGCAGCGAATGCGCAATTCAATTGGATTCCTTACCATGGCCATTGCCGCTTTGGCACACAAGTGCACTACATTGATGTGCTCAATGACATGGCAGAAAGAGCGGGGATGTAAAGGGGAATAATGAGAAGGGTTAGCCCGACAAGTTGTCGACCATCAAGCCGACCTGAACCTGAAGTTCGTCCAGCAATACTGCGTTGAGGTCATAATCTAGTAGTGCCTGGGTGGCACGCTCTAAGTTTTGCTGAGTTTCCTGATTCGGAGCTGAGTAGAATGCGAACGCACTGTCTTCGGCTTGTGATAACTGCAATTGAATTTCTTCCGTAGAATTTTCAGCAAGCTTCTTTAACAAATCTTGATAGTTCAGTACTGCGCTGTTGGCAACTGCAAATTTACGCAAGAAATCTGCAATAGTGATTTCTAGTTGTGCTGCAGTTTCTTGCCACTCTTTCGCTTGTTGCTGCAACGCTTCCATTTGATTTGCTTCAGTAGTCGCTGGTGGAATAGAAAGTGCACGCGCATAGCGCATCATCTCGATGTGTTCGTATTGTAAGAAATCAAAATGCGCAACTTCACCGGTGCGAATACGTTGAATTTCAGTCTGAATTTTTCCCGGCGCCGCGGCAACTTTCTCCAGTGCCAGGGCATACTCTGTTTCATGTTGACGCGTTAACTCTGCAGAGTTTGGTAACTGATCCTGCGCCAGGGTGGTGTCAGTTGTGACTTCGGCTGAACGCTGCTTTACATCGCAATCCAAAGTGACACCGTAGTTCCCGGTCGCGGTGCAATCTCCGATAAGCGCAAAACTATCATGCAAGGTGCGAAGAAACGCGACGATATCATCAATGTCCTGGTTATCCAGGTATCTGCCTGATTGGTGTCGCGCCATTAAATCGACTGCTTGCTGCAAAGTTGTCACGCTGCCATCGTGGAACCAGGGCCCAGTAATAGCGACATTGTGCAGAGTAGGAACCTTGTACACTAACCGATCATCGTTACGACCTGTGCGAGCAATCAGACCTTGATCTGATTGGTCAGTTGAATTCGGCGCTTGAGCGGTAGTGCTGTACTGGGATGCCACTCCCATTTTTTGATAAGAGTTTCCACCCAGATTGATTCCGTTGTGGCAACTTGCACAACCGACTTCGACAAACCGTTGCTGTCCGCGACGGGCTTGCTCGTTAATTGCATCTTGATCCACTTCAAATTGGCGTAGAAAAGGCGATTCAAGCCCAGTGAAATTCATTGTTTCGTAGTAGCTAATCGCGTCACCTAAATTAGCTGCAGTTATGCCGTCCGCGTAATGAGCGTCGAAAGCCGATTGGTATTCTGGAATTGACTTCAGGGTGGCCACAACGCTGGCGAGATCGTGATCCATTTCAGCAGAATTTTCGATTGGCATTAATGCCTGTTCCTGCAAGGTGAGCGCGCGCCCATCCCAGAACTGTCGGAAGTTAAGCGCAGCATTAAAGATAGTGGGTGTGTTTAACACGCCCTGAGTAGCGTCTATCCCGAAAGGTAATGGTCGGCGATCGACTCCTCCCAACATTCCGATATGGCATGACGCACAAGACACTGTTCCGTCGCGGGAGAGGCGTGCATCGTTAAAGAGATCAAAACCGAGTTGCAGTTTAGCCTCATCCAATAATTCTTCACCGGGGATAGGAATAATGCGAAAGACGTCATTCGCTGTTGGATGATTTACGTCGCCACGAATGAGTGACGCTTCTCCCCGGGCACTGGCAAACGCCAGCCAGGCATTCTGAATATCAATATCAGATGCTGGAGCGCCGAGCAGGGGGGATACCCAGCTCGCGACAATAAAAGGGAGAGTTGTTCGGAGATACCTTGGCATTGATGGTTTTATCACTCCAGACTCAGGTCAGTTTACCCCAAAACAGTGGGCCGCAAGCTGATTCTAGCCTAAAGAGCCTTCCCGTCGGCGCTTTGCGCACGTAATGAATTGATGAACGCATTCATCTCTTGCGAGCGCTCTTCTCCCATGCGATTGGACACATCTAGAACTAACGTTCCAGGTAACTCAGCGCTCATGTTTTCCAAGGTCGCTATGGCAGTAGGCAGGTCCTGGGCCAGGCCTTCTCGAGTCGCTAGCGAAATGATGCGAGTGACACCAATGGCGCCTAAAAAATTTAATGTATCGGCATCGTGTAACACCTGGGCGTGGGGTTCGTCAGGAACAGGTGAATAGTACATGTGTGCTAAGGCTGCACCTTGCGCTAGCGAGAGTTTCTCCATTGGAAAACCAGCTGGCTCCAAAATCTCGGCCATGGAATCCGCAGCTACTTGTGAGTGGTCGCTACCTCTGGCGGCAAACGGTTCGAACGCACCCATGTCATGTAGAAAAGCGGCGGCGAACAATACGTCCAAATCGAGCATCAAGCCCTCAGCGTCTGCCAATTCTTTGGCCAGAATATAGTCTCGTTCACTATGCTCTAATCCCCATGCAGTGTGCTGTTGGTTTTCCACTGCATAGTCATAAACAGTTTGCTTCCAGGGTGCATCAAGTGGGATGCCGGAATCAGTCTGCTGGGCAAGTAGGGAACCGGAAAGTGTTAAGCCAATAAGTATTCGAACTAGGGCGACCATGGAGAACTCCTCAATCCTGCGTCCTGTAAATCTCTCATAGTTTACTACAGACGATGCCAGACCAGCAGGTCTTGCGACTACTGAAACTTTCTGCTGCTATAGACGTCTACTAG
The DNA here is from genome assembly GCA_965262465.1 of uncultured Pseudohongiella sp. Classification (GTDB taxonomy): domain Bacteria; phylum Pseudomonadota; class Gammaproteobacteria; order Pseudomonadales; family Pseudohongiellaceae; genus UBA9145. The sequence continues at coordinate 339,792 of OZ253535.1, forward strand.
CAAGGAACGAAGATTTGTGGGGAATCTCATGAGCGCTAGCAATAACACGTCAAACGAATCTCATAGCAGTGTGGCAAAAGCCATTCATTGGGGATTCATCGCAGTATTTATTTTCGTGATTAGTAAGCAAGTGGATGAAGTAGAAGAGCTAGAGGATTTCACTTTGTTACTGGAAGAGTTTGCTTTCGCGACCATTTTTCTCATTTTGCTGGCTGCTCGATTCTTCTATATGCATACCACTCGCCCGACGGTTATGCCTGCCGATACTCCCAAGAATCTCCTGTTGCTCGCTAGGGCCGTACACTTTGGTATGTACGCCAGTTTGGCATTGATTGCTTTGTCAGGATTGGTGATTGGTGGGTTATATTGGTCTGGCATCAAGGAAGGTGCATTGATGGAGGCTGTCTTGTTGTTTCATGAGATCGCATTTTGGACTAGCATCAATTTGATCGTGCTACATATTCTTGGCGCTATCTATCATCGCCAGAAACGCGATGGAATTTGGGAAGCGATGATTCCTGCCTGGGATAAACAATCAGAGAATACAAACTGAGAAACCGAATTGAGATTCCAACCTAGAAAATTAGTCTTGGCCGGATTACTGTGCTGCACTTCCGTTGTATGGGCGCAGTCAAACGAGATGACTGCGAAAATTCTCTCTGCCTATCATGGTCTTGATGAACTTCCTGCCAGAGCGAATCTGCTCTGCGGAATGAACGTAGCAGGGCAGGATGGCATGCCTCTTACATTCTCAGTGCAAATCGACGGTGATTCGATCGGAGTCGAAAATTTTGCGGTTGAAACCGCGACAGGGGAAAGCGTAACTCCATTGTGCGCGACTCTTCGTCCGGCATTCGAAGCTCTGGAAAATCGTACTGTGCTCTTGGTTGGTCCGTTTGGCACCGAACAAGCACCACCGCGAGCAGTTGAGATTGTAGGAGAGTTAACAGATGTCACTGGCAACTCTCTGCAAGGACTCAAAATAGAAAACATCACCGCGTTAGCCGCTGGGCCAAGCCTCACTTACGCTGAGCGATTCGCTTCTAACCAACCCGGGCTGGAAAACGAGTGTCCACAAAATACAGCTCAAGCGGTACTCCTAACCTGGGAGGGAGGCGTCACCGGACCACAAGGAACCGCGCTTGGGGAACAACAGAGGACTGCTATTTCCGTATCGCTGGCAAATGGCAGTAATGTGATTCCGATTTCACTCGGCGACGACGATCCGGATAATCACGTGGTCGCCTGCATTTCAGAAACCAGTCCAGCCATCTCGGTGAAGGTTGACGCTGGTTTCTTTCATGATCCCGGTGACGATGCTAATCCAGCAACTGAAGTCTCAGTGATGGACAAGTTTCACTTTGCGCAGTGAATTTGTTGCAGTTACCTACAGTACAGCTATTAAAATCCAGATCGAGCTAACCCCAATCACCAGCAAAGTTGCGATCATTCCCACTACTCGCAGCATTTGAGGACCTAGTTGGGTTAACCCCAAATAGTGCGCGATTCGACCGAGTACCAATGCAGCTCCCAACGAGTGAAGCCAAATTGCACTTGCCCCTAACAGTTCAACAGCGATTAACAGCAGTAATGCTATTGGCACAGTCTCGATAAAGTTGCCTTGCCCTCTCACGCGACGTAGCAATTCTTCATCGTCGCCAGTGCCGATAAAGATATTTACTTTGGCACGATAGAAACCGGCCCTCATCGTGACTGGGATAAAAATCAGGCCGAGCAGTGCAATATACATGGGTGTGATGGATAGCATGGTTATCTCCGCATACGGTTTAGTGTTATTCCGGCAGTTTTCTTATGATCTAAAGCTGAGCAAAACCTGTTTAATTGAATTCGTTTGTGGATGAAGATCGAGTAGTATCAGCACTGATTTTTTAATCCCCAAGCCCTTCGAATTCAATTGATCTTTTCCAAGTATCGCACACTATTCGTTCTGACATTGGCCCAGTGTTTTGGTCAAACTGCAGCGCCAATTCTGGTCCTGCTTGGGGGTATCGTAGGGGCGCAAATCGCTCCTTCTCTGGACTGGGCTACTCTGCCTATCGCGATTCAAATTGTTGGGCTCGCTTCCGCAACCATCCCTGCCTCAATCATCATGTCCAGGTTAGGTCGCAAGACTGGATTCCTCATCGGATCGGGATTGTCGATCTTCGCATCGTTGTTGGCGGCCTGGGCAATCTATCTCGAATCGTTTCTAGGGTTTTGTATCGCAGCATTTTTGATTGGCAACTACATCGCCATATTGCAGCAATATCGTTTTGCAGTGGCGGAATCAGTGCCAAAAGATGAGATACCAAAATGTCTCTCTTTTTTAATGTTGGCGGGTATTGTAGCGGCGTTTCTCGGTCCTGAAGTTGGACGAAGCTTCAGCGTGACTTCTAATTTGCCTGACTATGTCGGATCCTTCCTGGGGTTAGCGGCGTTGTTGTCAGTCGCATTTATTATTCTGTTGCTGTTCTACCGTGAATCTCCGGTAAAAGTTGAGCAAAATGACAATACTCCAAGACCACTTACTGAAATTCTGCAGCAGCCGAGCCTGATTCTTGCTGTTGCTTCTGCGGCAATTGGTTTCAGTGTAATGAGCTTAATCATGACGGCCACTCCAGTGAGCATGCACGAGATCGATCAGCATTCACTCGCCGATACGACTCGTGTGATTCAGGCCCACATCCTGGCGATGTTTCTTCCTTCATTGTTTAGTGGCATTTTGATAAGCAGGTTTGGAGTACACCGCATCATTCAAGTGGGACTCGTGCTCATGCTTGCTTGTGTCGCCATAGGGTGGGGTCAACCAACCCTGTTGCATTACGGAGGAACCCTAATCCTGCTGGGCATAGGATGGAATTTTCTCTTCCTGGGAGGCACGACACTATTAACCCAAAGCTATCGTCTGTCTGAACGGTTTAAGGTTCAGGCAGTTAACGACTTCATGGTGTTTGGTTTGCAAGCCATTGGTTCATTGAGTGCGGGTGCACTACTCGCAAGCTTGGGATGGGGCGGAGTGATGAGTTTCACTCTGCCCGTCTTGTTCTTGTTGGTTGTAGTGTTGGTGGTAAGCAAATTATGGCAAGGCAAAGAATTACCGGCCTAATTAGTATCAATAGTTCCTAATGCTGGAAACTACTCTGTTTCACACCGCGTTACCTTGTTTGGCGCATGGCTAGAAAACGAGAGTATGCGCCACCCATCATCAGTCATTCCAAGCGTATAAGACACGCCATTGACAGACATAATGCTACCGTCCATTCGGGTACGGGTATTGGTACCACTAACAATTGCGGCGCCCGCCGCAAACACACAAACATTTTTGGTGGTGAAGATCGATCGATTCCATCCGCGCTCAAGTAAGCCATCAATGGCAGACGAAAAATATTCGAGATTTTCTTCCTCAGTTGAGCGTGCAACGATGCCGTTTGCCCCTACGATGTACCAGGGCAGGGTAAATATCTCGGTGGCGAGTGCTTCTGGATTCCGTTCAAAATAATAATTGTAGTATCGCTCTACATGATGCTGAGCCTGTGCTTCAATGAGAGCTTCTTCTGCTGCCGTTAACTCTTGAGCCATCACGGGCAAAGAAAAGAAGAACAAAGGGATGAACATTTTTAGGCCGAAAGAAGGGGTTCGGTTTCTCATGATTTCTTCCTACTAGGCTTTTAGGTAATCTAAATTTAGTTTACATCATTACAAGAAAGGCGGAATCAATTTCCGCTAACAACAAACTGATTAGTCCCATCTAATCAAAGAAGGGGAGAGCGCTATGAATATAGCAATAAAGGTTATCGTTTTTCTGATCGCAGGATTGTTTCTACTGTTGGGCATAGCTGGGATGTTCACGCCGGAAAGTTTTGCGAATGGCTTAGGGCTAAATTTGGCCAGCGCAGAAGGTGCCGGAACTGTGCGGGCCATGATTGGTGCCCACTATGTTTCTATGGGTGGAGTTTGCGCCTATGCCGTGATTCGTAAGCAGTTTGTATTGCTTCTTCCAATTGCGGCGATCGAAGCAGTAATGGTCGTTGCCAGAGGCCTGGCTGCAATCAATGGTGAGTTTAGTTCCGCGACCATGGTTCCTACCAGTATTGAGTTGGTAGCTACTGTTGTTTTGCTAATGGCGGCAACGAAACTACCTGATTCCGCTAGCACCTAAGCATCAACGTTCTCGAAGGGCGGCTCGCAAATCAAGCACCCGTTGGGTTAGCGCTCTGAATTCTGCGTCCGTGCCTGTAAACGCTTCCATTCTACGCTGCAGCTCTTCATATTCTTTTTGATGATTTCGTTGCAGCGTTCGGTCATCCAGGAGTTCGACTCCTCCGCCACGTGTCATCATGAACATAAAAAAACCATGATTGTCGGCGCGAGCTTTGTCGAGAAATACAGGCTCACAAGAACGCACGCGAATATGACTTCCTGTGGGCCTGATGTTTTGGCAGAGAATGTCATAGTCGTCATCTAGATTAAGCTCATTGTATTTGGCAAACATATCGTCTTCCGCTTGTTCAATAAGCTTTTCAAGATCACCAATATCTAAAATTGGATTGACGATTACTTCGAAAGGGGCGCTCGGCTGCTGCTCAACTGTTGTTGATTCTTCCTGCACTTCTTCGGTAGTGCTTTGTAAGCTTTCTTCTGTTTCGTCTTGTCCGTAACTCAGCGGGGAGTATGCCAGCAAGAATAAAAGTGCAAGCGACACGATACTCGACTGCATTGAATGCGTCGTAGGAGTGATGAGGGGCAGAATTCGAGACAGGGAGCATTCTGATTGACTGTTTACACGCATTGCATTCACCTCGATTGGAAGCGGTAACAATGGGCTCTAAACCCATGGGGCGTGACAACTGCTACACCAGATAATAGGTATGGCTGGCCTTAAAGTACAATAAAGTTGATTGGCATTGGTCTGTTAAAACCAGCCCTTTGTCTTAATGTGAAAACCGGCGTCCCGAGTCTGTAAACAAGCATGGGAAGGTTGAAAGCTAAAAACTAAAAGTTAAGCGATCTGAATAACCAATCCTTTTTCAGGCGCCAGAGTTCCATTGCAAACATCTGCGTAGATATTGGCAAGATCTTCCACACCATTCAGGGTTTGCAGCTCCATCCATGATGCACTCTTTTTGCTGGCATCCAGCACGAATCCCGAAGATTTTTGTTCGAACTCTGCCGGTCCCCAATCCTTAATACGCATTTGAATATGGGATGGAGCAAAAAAGAACTCGCGTCGTTCAGCTGGAATCGCACTACTTTGACCGGCGGATTGCCAGTGAGTCAGGCCAACATTGAGGCAGAAATTTAGATTGTCCTGTAGATGCTCGGCTAACTTGGCTAGTAGCTCTGCATTACCTGACATATCTACAATGACGGTCGGGATTGAAGCGTCGATTTCCGTTAAGGCATCGTAACTCACAGTTCGGTCATAAATAGCTAGGCTGTCTACCCAATCCTTATTGTTGGATGAAGTGAGTCCAATGGAAGTAGGAGCGTTATCGTCAGCGGATAGTGCATAGCCCAATCCGATACTGGTTTTGCTAGAGGCGCTGATGACTAGCACTTGTTCCGCACCATGCCATCTCTTGTGCTGCAAACTATCCCAGAGACAAAATGAAGTGACATAAAGTGGCCACAACAACATGCGGTAGTCATCCATGGCTTTGTCATACGCTGGTTCGGCGGCAACTCGTCGATAGGTGTTGTAGCCAACTGGCAATTCTGCGCGATGTGCCGCGCCGTCAATCAGGCGATTGTCGTATACCTTAACGTTCTCCATCTTCAAATAACTTGCAGATGGATAGTAGCCAAAGATTCGTTCCCCAACTTCGACTCCTTCAACTTTGCTCGCTTCAACTTCAGCAAACCCCCATAGAGGAATAATGCCCCACTCGTTAGCTTCATTGTCCGATGCAGGGAAAAATTGCCAGTACCCTAACTGGTCTCCAGCCGCGGCATAGGTGATGTTGTTAGCGCTAAAGCCAGCTTTGTCTATTTTGAGTAGCAGCTCACCCTCTACCAGGTCTGCATTACTGCCGAGAGTAGCTTGCGCGAGTCGGGTTTGATTGATGTCTTTCTTGAGAGTTTGTAATTCGTTCATTGGTACTTCCAGAAAAATAACTCGAGGGATTATAGCAAGCTGTGTGCGAGCCGCTTCAATTGATTGTGTTTTTTGTTTGTGTCTGAGGAGTTAAAGGGTGGCTTTCAATGCTTCTGACAATAGCTCACTATGAAACGGTTTGGTGAGAAATTGCAATTTTGCATCGTTTTGCGCGAAGCCTGGTAGTGAATCTACCGGATTGAATCCGCTGCAGATAATTACCGGCTTGTCTGCTGAAATATTCCGTAAGTCTTGCAAGCAGGACCAACCATCTCGGCCAGGCATTTTTAGATCAAGCATAACTGCATCGATATTTTCATGCTGTGATTCGAAAACTTTTACCGCTTCATCTGCATTGCTGGTTAACAGAGCTTCATGTTGCATGGATGCCAAAAGTCCAGCTGCCACTTCACGCACTTCTGATTCATCATCCACCACCAGTATCTTCATGGAGCGAATAATTGGGTCAGAATCATATTCCGGTTTTTCACTTGAAGCTTCTTTACCATCAGACTCGGGAGCTTCGGGACATGTCACCAAAACCTCAGTTCCCCCGCCAGCTCGTTCACTGATTTCTATTTCACCGTTGAGCCGTTGCATGATGCGCTTGCTTACAGCAAGCCCAAGCCCGTGGCCTTTCTTTTTGGTCGTAAAGAAAGGATCGAATACTTTTCCAAGTGATTCTTGAGAAATTCCAGTGCCTCTGTCGCTTATCAAGAGTGCAATTTGATCAGGCCTGTCTGCTTCAGGAGATTCAATTTTAGAGAAATGGACTTCGATTACGCCGTTATCGCCTTGCATCGATTCACCGGCATTCAACACCACATTCATCCATACCTGGTGTAGATCAGAAATGTTTGCTTCTACGAATAGGGATTTATCAGAGGCCGAAAACGTTACCGAAATTCCAGGAGGTAGCGCAGGCTGCAACAGATCTGAAATTTCCCTGAACTCTGCAACAACATTAATCCGTTCCTTGCGGCCTACATCTCTACCAGCGAAGCGCAGCAATTTATTCGTTAGTAGGCTCGCACGCTTCGTACCCTCGAGTACTTTTTGCATACTGCTTCTGGATGCGTGATCTTCGGGCAGGTTCAGTATTGCGACTTCAGTGTGGCCGCTAATACCCATTAGCATGTTATTAAAATCATGGGCCATGCTGCCGGCAAGCTGAGTCATACCTGCAACTTTTTCAGCGCGTTTCCGTAATTCATTGGCGGTTTGCATTTGTGAATAGGTGTAAAACAACAAAGCGGGGTAGGTCACCGCCACTGCCAAAATAACTAGCTCCCAATTCTGCACATCATGTAGCGCGGCTGCCAAAGTCATGCCGACTAACAACACCGCGCCAAAACCCATGTATATCCAGTGGCTGCGAGGGTGTAGGCTGATGCTCGGTGCAAGCGCCACCATCAACCCAAGCGCCATGCCAACCATCCACAAGTGTGGAGTTAAATGAATGAGGGTGACCACCATGGTGAGATCAACCAGCGCCTCGGCCCAGTTACGGGCAATGCTTTTAACGCGCCGGTTGACGATGATGGCTGTTGGAGTTCCGACGCCAACAAGTAGCGCAGCAAGTAAAAATCGGTTGGGACCTACCGAGGGCAAATAGACGGCTAAACCGGCAATCGTAAGGTGCGCCAATACTCGGAAGAACAGGGCCTTATTCTGTAAGCTGGCATAGTTGTCTGTCGACGTATCCATACAAAACTTGCTTCTGTAATTCCTTGTTAAATGACTACCGTTGTCGACTTGCAGTGGCGCATGATGAGAACAGTTCAGTGCGAACTTCTACACCTTTCTCAGCTAAGCGTGCTTGATCGGTACAAGACACATTGGTGTGTCTGAGCTCGACAATATCACCCGTTCCGATTCCAGGATTTTCAAACAGCGCTTCGATGTCAGTTAGATCAGGATTAAACCGCAGGTCCAATTGCATCAGGCTGGTTAAACCAATTAGTGGTGTTATGTCAGTAATATCGTTTCCGGTTAGCTCCAAGTATTGCAAGCTAGTGAGTCCTCGCAATGGACTAAGATCAGTAAATGAATTGCCAGCCAATCGTAGTTCTTCTAATTCCGTTAATCCTCTTAACGGTGTTAAGTCAGAAATGTCTTGTGTGTGAATATTGAGATCAACTAATTTGGTTAAGTTTGCTAACGGACTAATATCCGTAACAGCATTAGTAAACAATATTCCTGTAGCACCCATGTGTGATCTTGGGTTTTGCCCACCGATAAAATCTCCATGGCGATGCATGCGTAAAACTCTTAACTCAGTTAATCCACTTAGGGCACTTACATCAGTTAGAGGGTTTTCAGCAATACGCAGTCTGACCAAATTGGTTAACCCACTGAGCGGTGAGATGTCAGAAATCCAATTGGTATGAAGATTGAGATTGATCAACCCTGTGAGTGTTGCAAGCGGGCTTATATCCGATAGTCCGCGATTTCGTAGCGCGAGATCAGTAAGGCCCGTCAGGTTTTGAATTCCCGAAAGATCATGAAACAGGTGGTCTGGGTCTTGCCATTCGGGTGAGCCAGACACTGACCGTCTTGCGCCCGCACCTGATGCATCTAAATTCGTCAGCTGGGCAGCTTGCTGACAAGTGAGTGCTTCATTGGATCCGAGTGATAACGCATCACGAACTTCTTGTTCTAACACAGCATCTGCGAATGTCACGATGTCTGTGGGCCTGTGATCGCGACAATAGTCTGTGGGGGATAGAACTTGTTGCGCCCAACTGACCGAAGATAAGAGTAGGATCGATATCAGTATGCCGGTGTTTCTGATTTTTGATTTCATGCCCGATTCCTTTATTGAACGGCAACAAAGTTAATCACTATTTGCAAAGTTGTCTAATAGCGCTGGGTTAGGGAGAACTGCAGGTTTGTTGAAGCGATTGTGTAATAACTGTTTTGGGGTTACTCCATAGCCGGTTGCTTAGCACCCAGTTTGACACCGGCGAAAATTCCCAGAGGTAACACGATTAGTTCTAAAACCCAGTACCAGATCGGATAGGGCAACATGCTCATGTTGTACAGTGCGCCACCCAATAGAACCAACCCTAACCCAATACCATAGGACGCTTGTCTGTTGGCGTTGAAACGCGTCGCCAGCCAAGTGGCAATCAAAATAGTTAAGCCCCATCCCACGCCTCCTAACAGTGCGAGAACAAGCGGAGGATAATTACGGACTTGCTCCATGACTTCTTCCATTGTTCCTGCGAAGTCCACTGGGAACGGGTGGAGGATAGATCCTATCCACTCAATCATAGCCAACAGAAAGACAGCGAAGAGGAAGCTGAGAACGAGTACAACTGTGTTGCGTAAAACGAGTTTGACCATGGGCTAGCTCTCTTATAGATGTTGTTGAGCGAACTGGGCAACGTAATGAAGTTAAGATACTCCATCAGGCGGGAATTGTCTTATTGGATGTCCTATTGAGGGTTCTATGGAAAGTTGCTAGCTACTGTTATCGCCCACCCTAAAATTCGCTCGATTAGATACAAGGCATGGGTCTGCTAGCTCGAGAAATGTGCTAAGGTTTCAATCATATTCGCGGAAAGCTTTGTTATCCGCACTCAATCTCCATTCTGCAAACCAATAATAAATAGTGGAGGCAGGACGTCATGCAAATCTTAATGAAAGGTCTGTTGGGGCTCGGTGTTCTGCTATTCGCCACCTTAGTTACCCTGCGTGTTACCGGTCTCGAGCCGGAATACATGGACTACACCACGGAAGCATATAACCAGCGAGGTCGGATGACCTGGCCTGGACTGTGGTTAACTGGCGAAGTGGTGACCGACCCAGTCGACAATTGGGACTGGGTTGCCGATGTGGCACATCCAGTGCGCGGTAATACCATAATGCTAGAAACCCGCACCTGGTACGGCATTCCTTATTCCGTCACTATCCTGCCCACACCCCGCGGCGACAAACTTTATATTGGTGGCAGTGCAAGAGACGCCAGACTGGAAAGAGAATTTCCGAACTACAAACAATGGTGGGCCAATGTGGAGAGAGATCCCCGCGTCCGCCTAAAGATCGATGGAAAAATTTACGAGATGACCGCGGCGTTGGTGCACGATCCCGAAGAATTTAATGAAGTGATTGGCCGCAATCCGGTGACAACAAGAACTGCTGAAGACGGTACTGAGGAAGTAGTGGCTAAGTGGTACTACTGGGAAGTGACTCAGCGCAATGTGGTTGAGTATTAACAAAAACTAAATGCGAGTGGAGTCATTTCTAGATGATTAAGCTTTTCAAGTTACTTTTTACGTGTTGTTTGCTCGCGACAGTTTCGTTTTCGTCTGCGGACAGTGAGTTAAGCATAGAAGATCGATTAATGATCACTGATGCTTTAGCGCAATACTCCTATCGCTGGGATGGAAAAGACGCAGAAGGTTTCTCGCAACTATTTACTGAAGATGCACAAATGGAACGCTGGGTATTGGGTGAGAGAGTGGATGCGTCTGTGGTTCAGGGTCGAGAGGCAATTAAAGAATATGCCTCGGTATCCCATAATGGTCGATTAGCCGATCGTCAGACTCGTCATCATTTTTCCGCGCTAGTATTTGAGGAAGTTGGCGAAGAGTTTGTCGTTACCAAGAATATGGCCCTCATTACTCATCAAACAGCTGGAGGGCCTCCCTTTATCTCAAGCTCAGGAATTTACCGAATTACTTGGCAGAAGACCGGTGAAGGTTGGTTAATGGTGAAACGTGTGTTGTTTTCTGATCGAGTTGAATAGCAACTACTAAACATCTTGATCTAAACGTGAGCCATTCATCCCAATTTTGAGCAACAATACGTTCTAGGTCGCGAGAAAATACAAAGCAGTCGCGACACTTTTATGTCGAGTAATCCCACAAAACGTCTTTCTGAATTTCATTCCTATTTGGCATCCACTGGGCTAGCAGGCATTGCTATTGCGATGCAGCAACTACTATTAGCGTGGATTCTAATAGGAATTCTTGAGTTACCGGCTACGCAGGTGGGACTAATTCAGGCAGCTGTTGGTATTCCAGGCATCGCCCTGATCCTGCTTGGTGGGGCCAAAGCCGATGTAATGGATCCGCGCAATTTACTCATCCAAGTTTACTCCTATGCGCCACTACTCCCGCTGTTCCTTATCGCAATCGTCTACTTCTCTCAATTGAATATCTGGACTGTTTTGCTCTGGGGCTTGGGCATGAGCTTCGTAATCTCTTACTCAAATCCAGCACAACAGGCTTTGCTCAATCGTGTCGCGAATGGTGCGGTGCAACAGTCTGTCTCTGCAGCCTCCGCGATCGGATTCTTTGTACAGATCTTTGGTCTGGCCGTAGCAGGCACTATGGAAGTGTTGGGGCTAATTCCCGTTCTTACAATTCAGTTCTTGTGCTTCGCGTTCGGAGCAATCGCAATTGCCTCAATTAGTCGCGGTGAAGCCGGGCAATCCACTGGAGAATCAACACGTGCGAAATTAAAAGCCGGCTTAAAGGCGGTCGCTGAAAACAAAGTGATAGCTCAGACACTGACAATCAATTTTGTCTCCAGCATATTCAATGCCGGCTCATTCATGACCGTATTTCCTTTCATCGTGCGTAGAATCTATGAAGGAGATGCCATCGTCCTCTCCATCATGATGATGATCTTCTATTTGGGAGCAACAACTTCCAGCCTGGTCATGATGCGTTATATGCCATTTCGGCGCCCGGGTAGAATTTTCTTGTTAATGCAATTGTCGCGCATGTTCATTCTGGGAATCATGTGGTTGCAACCTGCGTTCTGGATTTTTGCAGCGGCTGCCGTTGCCTGGGGTTTCAACATGGGAGTGACTTTGACGCTTTCCCGCACAATCGTGCAAGAGTCTGCGTCCGAAGAATTTCACGGCCGAATAATGTCAGTGTATAGCCTGGGCTTGTTGGGAAGTGCGCCAATCGGGGCAGTAGTGTTGGGTTCTCTTATTGAATCAATTGGTACCTTGAATTCTTTGTTACCGGCAATGCTACTGTCGTTATTGCTGTTCGCGTATGGAGTAATGTTCAGCAAAGTCTATAGCTATGAATCCCCAACTTAATGCAATTGGCAACTAGCGGGCTGAGTTATTCTGGTAACTCATCAATAAGGCGATTCAAGTTTATTACAGCCGGCTTAATGTTTTTCCGCAGTTCGGTTACTAACTTCATCTTTTTTAAGTTAAACACATTTACCCGTCGCACAACCCGACCAAACGCATCAAGCCTACATGTTGCAATCCATTTCCTGAGTTTCGGATCGCTGTTGAACAAACCTTGATTCATCATGTTCCCTAGCTGAGAAGTCAACCACTGTTGCGGATTGTCAGGCAGCGGAATAGGTTTGCATATTTTGTTTCGCGAATCGTCATCGGGATAGTTGGCTTCCACGAAAGCAGCCATGGCTCCACTAAAACAGGGATTAGGCACTTGTGTGGCCTGTGGTGTGATAAGACCTGGCTCGAATATCGGTTTCGTGCGGGTAGAAACAAAATCAACCGCTGAAGCCGTGCAATCGATATAAACCGTGTCATTAGCCATTGATACTTCTGAGCCATCTTGCATCGCCATCGAACCATCGACAATAGACAGTACATGACCTTTCTCTATCAGATTCTCAATTTGGCTAAGCAATTCGATTTCGCCTTTGGAAATGATGGCGTAATGAAACATGGTAGGGCGCTTATCTTTGTAAATACGCAATAAAAATCCACAGGCTTCCAAGTCATCAAACAACCCATCGACGTCTTGCGCTTTGGCAATTGCTTTAAGTTGTCCAGTAATGCACTCGATGGATTCATAGAAAAACTTTTCGTGCCCTTGAACGACTTCGCGATTTAGCAGCCATGAGCGGCGAGGGCAAACCCACGAAATGTTTTTCGGCGCCACTCCAGCAGTTAGCAGCCAAACCCCAACATCCATGGCGGTTTTGCCTGCGCCCAATATGCAATAGTTCTCATGTTTCTTTGCTTCGAGTGGCAACTGATTAGGGGTGATGCATGAAACTTCGGGAGCAACTTCGAATTTGCGCTCATGCCGTGAAGGGACTGTGGTTTTGAAGAATGTGGTGTCAACCAGCTTCTGACTAACGTCGACTTCATATTCTTCACCAGACAACAAATTCGAGAACTTGGTAGTACTCCCATTTTTCGATTGAAATTCACAATGAGGAAAATAGGAGACTCGACCTGAAGGCAAGAAGCGCTCTCGCATGATCTTCTCAAAATAACTTTGCACTTCATTGCCAGTGGCAAGCTCAAAGTAGCCCTTGTTATGACCATCATGGTCAATTCGCATAGAGCCAAGCGGAGTTGAAGCGACCCCATAGAAATGAGAGGGCTGATGCAGTCTTACAAATGAATAGGCGTCATTCCAGTGGCCGCCCGGTTGATGATGGTTATCAACCATAATTACGTTGGCATTGGATTCTTCGAGTAACGTATCAACGAATGCCATGCCGACAGCGCCGGTACCAACTACTAAATAGTCCGTTTTTAGATTTTGCATTTAAAGGGAGTCCTTTGTACTCAAACTTTCAAACTACTTTCGTTTAAGAAATCATTCCTAACCATTGTAGCTGTTCTGTGGTGGCCTGAATGATGCCATCCGGGGGGCATAATAAGATAGAGGAGCTTGTTAACAAACCCCGGTGCATGGAATACATCTCTTCCCAGGGCAACAATCTCTCCAAAATACACATCGAGAAAACTGCCTGAGTCCATCTTGCGATTGATACCGTAATCAACCGCCACATCTCTGTCTTCTTCCTGATAAGTGCCAAACACCCTGTCCCAAACATTGAGTAAGTTACAAAAGTTTGTGTCTACATAAAGCGGATTACGCGCGTGATGCACGCGATGATGGGAAGGGGTCAACATGACCTTATTAAGAACTCCAAAGCGAGCATCTTTAATGACGTTCTCACCAATATGAATGAAAGCGCCATAAGTGCCATCGATGAACATAATGATGAAGAGGAGCTCTGGTTGCACACCAAGTAAGATGCAAACCGTCGTGCGAATCGTATCGGCGTAGGGAGCCTCCAGAAAAAAATGCGCATGGGTCACCGACAGATTCATATTTTCCGGCGCATGATGGGTGGAGTGCAGGCACCAAAATAGCCGGACTTTGTGCCCAAGATAGTGGTAAATAAAATGCCCAAATTCCCAGACGATGTATCCGTAAATGAACCAGTACCAGGTCAGCGTGGTTTGAAAGGGGGCGTATCGCTGAAAAAGGCCGATGCAAAACACCACCATGCCGAAAGAAATAAACCTTCCAACAAAGCGATTGAATACATAGATCAGAAAATTGACTTTGTAGACTTTGGTATCAGGCTTTTTATAGAGAATGCCAAGCATGAATTCAAAGACAAGTAGCAAAGGTATTACAGGGCGAACGAATGCTCTGATTCCTTCGTAGGTAGTGAAGGAACTGAAATCACCAGACTGCAAAATTTCTAACGCCTGGGATAGCTGCAAGAAGCGCCAGATTTCGTTTGGAATGACTTGCAAAGTATCCATAAGTATTCTGAGTTCATTCGCTCATCAATGAAGTGTTATCAATTCACGAACAGTGAACGCTTTCGCCAGAACAACCCGGCTAACACAATAAAGGGAAGGGCAACGAGGGAAACCGTAATCGACGCATCACTATAAATGAGGCTCCATACCACCATGCCTATGGCTACTTGCAAGGTATATAGTGCCGCCCAGGGATGAATCCATTTTTTACTGTGCCAGATCCCATAGGCTCCGATTCCATAGATTAGCCAATGCAACGGTTCTGTTGCCTTGGCCGCCCATCCCGTGAGCATAAAGCCAAACCAAACCTCTTGATCTTCAGCCACTGGCTTGAGGAACATATCGAAAGGCATATAGATGAATGTCATGAAGGCGCAAAAGAGTAGCACCAGATTCATCCAAATCGGTCTACTACTGAGGTTTTCTGATAGCTTGTTCCACACGGAATGCTTTCCAGTTGTAAATTTGCGTTTCTATTGTATAGGATGCGGAATCAATCCACAGAAATAAACTGTACAGACCAGTAGTTCGCGAGACCATCAATGCCGCTTTTATCAGACCAGGAAGTCATCCAACAAGTATTTCAGCACATCGACCAGCAGACCACAGAGCTCGCCGATGATACCTGGCGAGAACCTGTTGAAAACTACCGTTCAATGGAAAGGTTCAACCACGAACTTAGGCTGTTAAGAAAACTGCCAATTCCCTATTGTCCTTCCGCAGCTATACCTGAACCGGGAAACTATCTCGCAAGAAGTGCTGCAGGTGTTCCTTTAATCGTGACCCGCAATGAAAATGGCGAGGTTCAAGCCTTTCGAAATGCCTGTCGGCATCGTGGCATGCAAGTGGTGCAGGGCAGTGGTAAAACCAAGATTTTCGTTTGCCCCTATCATGCCTGGAGTTATGGATTAGACGGTAAGCTTCAACATATTCCCCACGAGCATGGATTTCCCAATGTGGACAAATGCGACCATTCACTCGTGGCGGTCGCTGCATTTGAGCGCCATGGCCTGATATATGTTCAACAAGATGGAGCTATCAATAGCGAACTGCTCAACGATTTAGAGAACATTCCTCAGCTCGTCACTGAAGACCAGAAAATATTTTCTTCCGAGGAAAAAGAACTTCAAGTGAATTGGAAGTTGGAATTGGAGGCTAGCCTTGAGGGTTACCACATCAAACCAACCCATAGAGAAACTTTCTTTCCTTATGGCTATGACAATCTCAATGTGGTGGAGACTTTTGGAAAGAACAGCCGCGTGACTTACCCTTTTCGCCGAATTGAAAAACTACGCGATATTCCCGAACAAGACCGCAGCATTTCAGGCATGGTGACTTTCGTCTATCACCTGTTTCCCAATGTCAGAATTGCCGTGCTGTCTAATCATACTTCAGTGTCAATTTCCGAGCCTATCTCTCCTACAGAGACGCGATTCCACATTTTCAAACTAAACAATAGTGGCGAAGGAGCCGAGTTGTCGGAGAAGGCAAAGAAGGATGCGGACTTCGTGACTAATGCAGGTGGCAAAGAAGACGACGCAATGGTCGCAGGTATTCAGGCAAGTATTGAAAGTGGCGCGAATAGTCATTTCACCTACGGGAAATTTGAAAAAGCCATAATCCATTTCCACAAAAACCTACATCAAGAGCTGAACGATATCCCATAACGTAAAGTCACTAACTGAATGTATTTACCAGGAAGAATAAATGATTAGATGTATGTGCTTAGTGCAAGAAGGGCAAGCACCTGATAACAAGCGTGAGGTGTTAGTAGAGAAGTTGAATGCCTTTACACAAGCCTCTTTCAATGAAGCAGCGGATGTGTACTGGCATGCCATACCCCAAGGCAGCGGTTACACCGCAGCGAAACCTTCGACTTCTTCAATTGTTTCAGTGACTGCTCCTAAGCCACTTTCCCAAGCAGAACGCATTCCACTACTTAATGAGATATGTGAGCTTTGGATGAATGAAACTGGGTGTTCAATAAACGAAGTGGTCGCTTCAATGAGCGATCCCCGCACCGTCTAGCCAGATAGGAAAATAGTTATGCCTTTATATATGTGCAATACCAAGAATGGTGAGATCGGCGAGGATGCTAAGGCTAAAATTTCCGAAGACATCACTGAGATTCATTGCAGAATTACCGATGCCCCACCAACCTTTGTTCATTCGTTTTTCTTCACCCAATTTCCTTTAATAGATCTGGAAGACAAAACCGTGGTCTTGGTCGGAAATATTAGAGCTGGGCGAACCGATGAACAAAAGGCGCAGATGATTGAAGAGATGCGCCAATCAATACACTCGCATTCCGGAGTGGCGCTGGAAGAAATTGCCGTCCGAACCAACGACACGCCAGCAAGCTGGGTAATGGAGGGGGGCGACCTGCTTCCAGAGCCCGGCGAAGAAGCTGAATGGCTGGCGAATCATGAGGCCAAGTTAGCTGAAGCGGAATAACTCCACTTAGCGAGAGATATCAAGATGCCGTCTTCCGACTTTTATAGAAAATACATTCTAAGTCTGCTTCTACTTTTCATTGCTACACCTGCATTCAGTCAAAACGATTCCACACTGAACGTTATGTCGTTCAATATCCGATACAACAATCCAGCAGACGGTGAGTATGCCTGGCCTAACCGTAAGGATAGGGTCGCTAGCATCATCCGTTTTCACGAGGCGGATCTAGTCGGTTTGCAGGAAGTGCTGCGCGGACAGATCGATGATCTGGAAGAGCTGCTACCTCAATATAGATGGATTGGGGTAGGAAGAGACGATGGTGAAGATGGTGGTGAGTTCTCTCCAATCTTTTACAAACCAGATCGTTTCAATGTTTTAGACACGGGAACCTTTTGGTTATCAGAAACACCTGAAGTTATTGGTAGTAAGAGTTGGGATGCAGCCATCACTCGAATCGCCAATTGGGCATTAATGCAGGATCTGGAGTCCAAGCAGGAATTTCTTTATCTCAATACTCATTTTGATCACCGCGGAGTAGAGGCCCGCACCAATAGCGCGGCACTAATCATTGATCGTATAGAGACTCTGGCTCAAGGCAGGCCAATAATAGTTAGCGGCGACTTTAATGTACCGCCATCGGCTGCGGCTTATGACACTATGACTAGTGCACTGGATGACAGCTATTTGAAATCTTCAATTACACCGCATGGGCCAGAGGGCACCTTCGGTGGTTTTGAAGTAGGGAGCACGGCCAACGATCGGCGCATCGATTACATTTTTGTGGATTCGAGTATCAACGTATGGCGCTATGCTGCACTAAGCGATCAATGGAACGGAAGTTACCCTTCTGATCATCTGCCTGTGCTGATTGAGCTGAGTTTAGATTGATGTTGTGCGGAAAGATCAGACTCTTTCCGCACGAACTTCTTTGCAATTAAAGTTGAAGAATTGGCTTATGGTCGCACTCGAATGTATTTCCTCAGTGCTCGCGCATTAATGTGCGGGTTAGGAACTGGTTCACCGCCATAGACATTGCCTTCGTCATCCACGGTAACAAACTCCGCGCCGTTTCCAGGCAGAATGTTCGGATCTGCCCAAGGGAAGCGAATGAATTCATGCACCCATCCTGTCTCATATTCGCCGATGCGAATTCCCATTTCATATCCTGGGTTTTGCACATTGTCTGATTCCGAATCGGCGACAAAGATTCGACCGTGATCGTCAAAGGCGATTCCGCTTGGGCGTCCAAACTGCGTCCAGGTGGCAGAATGATTGCCTTCCTGATCGAAGATTTGAATTCGACTATTGCTGCGATCTCCTACAAACACACGACCATCAGGTGAAATGGCGATTGCGTGTAAAGCACGGAACTCGCCAGGTGCGTAACCAGTCTCTCCCCAAGACATAAGGTATTCACCACGGCTGTTGTACTTCACCACTCGGTTGTTTCCATTTGCGTTGTGACCGTCTGCAATAAATATGTCGCCGTTAGGTGCGATTGCAACATCACTCGGTGACGTGAAGTGATTAGGCCCATCTCCCTGTTCTCCAGGTGTGCCAAGCGTCATTAGCACGTCGCCGGTAGAACTGAATTTAATGACATGGTGGCCTCGATCGTCGCCGGCTGGAATGTTGTTGTCGCTTACCGCATCAGTCACCCAAACATTGCCGTCAGTATCGACATCAATGCCGTGGGGCCAAATAAACATTCCGCTGCCGAATGATTCGACGACGTTTCCGTCAGGGTCGAATTTCAAGACGGGATCCAAGTCTGAATCTACGCATTCTGAGCCAAACTGATCAGGTCCTGCATCACAGCGGATAATGGCCCAGATATGACGACCATCTGGATCGACTTTGGCTTTACCAACTGCTCCCATCACTCGCCCACCAGGCAACTTTGCCCAGCCTTCGACGATTGCATAGGCATTAGTAGAGTTCTGTGCAGATACTTGCGGTGACACAACGAAGGAAGCGAAAACAAATAGTGCGGATACGGATACGATCAGATTGCGAAATGACATGGGGCACCTCGACGCGAATGGAGTGATCAGTCGAGTATAGGTTGAACGAATCCTAAGTCAATTGACGGAAATTCCTCATTCCGAACGACTAGAGGCGAATGGTGAATGTGAAAAATTTTAAGTCACAACAACTAATTGATCTCTCTCAATATCTGTCCTTTGGATGGGGCTACTGTATGATGGAGATACAGAAAGCACGCTAACGATAAAACCAGTCTGATCACAGGAGGCTGAAGGTATGTCCACTCGCATTAGATCCATCTTCATTTCAATTGCGCTTTTTCTCGTGGCGCCAGTACTTATGGCCCAGAGCGGCAATCCCTTTATAGGTAGTTGGGAAGTCGATTTAAGAAGTTCTAACTTCGGTAGCGCGACGCCTCCACAAGACCTGGTGCGCACTTATTTCGATCACGGGGATGACACCTACACCTACATGGTCATCACGACAGGTCAAGATGGTACGGTTAGTGGCACCACCTCTCATTATTCTTACAGTGGCGACAACTATCCGATCGCAAATTTCAATCAGGATATTCGTGCACAGATTTCCTATAACAAGATCAATGACACGACTGTGGAATACACAGTTTATGTGAATGGTGAAGCGCAGCAGATTGGCGCGAAGTTCATTTCTCCGAATTACCAACAGTTGACAATCAGCATTCAGTTTCCTAACTCCGATCAGGACGATCAGATTCTAGTTTTCAATCGTCGTTAATAGCTTCATCAGCTAGAGCTGATTCTTTTGGGATTGGCAAGAGATGCTTATTAGCGTCGAAGCTGTCAAAGTGTCTGGTTCAATAGGGTAAGGAAAGGGAGTTGTATTAACCCCAGTGCAAGCATCGTTGTGCTTACACTGGAGCAATGCATTGAGGAAATAGCAATTAAGGGTTAACGGTTACCGGAAAGTAAGCGTTAGACCAACAGCACACGTTATCAAATTTGCTATCGGTAGCCTGGAAGTTATCAGCTCGCAGGCGAATTACGTATTCCCCAGGCTCAGAGAATGTCAGCTCTGTTGAAACGTCATACCAGGCGTTATTGGTATTGCTATCAGCATCTTCTCGCGCTCGCGAATGTCCAGAGACTCTGGGTGTTTTAATGTCAGGAACAGCAGGGCCTTGATGCAATAGCCACGCACTACCCGGTGCATAGTAAGGCTCAACCCCTTCATAACCGTAGCGAATTCCGCGATCCTGAATCTGCGCCGAAAGCGTCAGCGATTCGCCTACAGCAACAACCTGCGGTTCTGCGTGGATGCCTACTTCATTAGTGGACTCCTCGCCATTTTCGCTTAAGCGAATAGCCGGTCGGAGAGATCCCGCGGCAGCTTCGCCAGCACTGAGTTCGTAAGCTGGTGACTTGGCACGGCCAGGGATAGAGTAAGTCTTGCCGCCTGAGGATAGCGTCCAGACAACTTCAGTGCCTGCCATATCAGCAGGGACCGTCACGCCAAATGCACCCCGTTCCTGAATGCCAACAAATCCACCCCTGTTGTAAACAGGAAAGTGCGTGGGTTGGACCCCATCGAATTGAGCTGGTTCCAGCTTGTTGTTTGGTCCTATAGGAATATCAACAGTGGCTTCTCGATTCAGATTAGCGAAGCCGAAAAGCATGGTGACCGATCCGTCTTCGTTTTTAATCCAACCATTGAACATAGGTGCCACGGCTTCGCCGCTTGCACCTGGTGTGGCAAGCGGGAAATCACGCAATCGTTCCGGTAACTGAGCGTGCAGTGAGGCTGAAACTAGCAGCCCCGACAACATTGTCAGTAGTAGTGCGGATGAATTGAAGGAGTTCTTCATTCGGCTCATTGCGCACTTCCGTTACTGGCCATGCTGCGTCGATCACGCTCTTTGCGCTCTTCCAATAGCTTTTCGTAAGCTTCCTGGTCAAGGTGAGAGACTGCAATCCAGGCATGAGACATTTCGTCTGTTGTGCGCTGACCTGCACCTACCCATTGGTCCGGATCCGGGTTCATTGGGTTGTCGGCTGTATTGTCATACCAGCCTCTCAGGATCAGAGTTGCACCAGCCGGGATAAGCGGTTGGTAACCTTCTTCGTACGTATGGCTGTGGTTCCAGGCAGCTGTCCAGTTGGAAATCTGGCTCAACATTTCTGTTCTTCCAGTTTCCGGGTAAAACACTTCCAACGACATTGCTACGCCACGCAGGTGCATGTGTGGTTGAAAGCTATCGATGCGAACCGGGTGGTCAAACGATCTGAATCCCTGAGTCATGAGTGTTCCATGAGGGGGAATCATGTAGTCGCGTCCGCCAGATAGGAAATAGGCACGCAGATCCTGTGGGTAGCTTTCTTCTTCGTTAAATTCGTCTTCTTCGTCGTAGTACCAAATTCCAATAGTCACTTGATCATTAGGCACCGCATTGCCATCAGGGTAGTAATGAATTTCCCATTCAACCTTTGAGTTGGCTGGCACTCGTCGACACGCACCTTCAGGCACTTTTTCTCCAAGTTTGCCGATGGCAAATTCAGACAGGCGATCACCATTTACCCACTCGCCGTTTTCATTCAAAACCTTGAAGTGTGAATTAGCATGATGAGTTGAGCCGATAGCGGCTGCAGAGGGGCGGGTTTCTACTGCTTTAATACAGCGGCTTTCTGTGATGCCGGAATCCACTATAGGCTCCCACCATAGATCCTGACCTTGAGCAGGTACATCCCAGGCTTCGGACTTAATAGTGTGGTCGGGTGGTCCAAGTTCAGCAGCTAGTCGCCAGTCGTCCATATCAGGAAACTGTTTTGGCTGCGGCAAGTCTTCAGGGTTGCCAAAAGGCGAGCCCGCATTGACCCAGTCGACGATGGTGTCAATGTCTTCCTGTGTCATGCGCCAGTCATTTTGTAGATGTTGAATTCCGATATCACCATCGTATTGATAAGGAGGCATTTCGCGATTGGCAACTCTGAGCTGGATGAGAGGTGCCCAGGGCCGTACTTCCTCATAACTGGTGAAAGACATGGGACCGATGGAACCAGGTTGGTGACAGGCTTGGCAGTTATCCTGAATAATTCGGGACACTTCATTCGCATAGGTTGGGTGTTGGTCCGCATCCTGAGCATTGCTCAGCATTGGAAACGTCGCGGCAACTAGAAGTGCAGGTAGAACTTTTTTAGGGGACATTCTTTAGATCCTCTGTGGTCCATGGGGTTTTGGGGCGCCTATTTAAGGGCGTCTCAAAACGGTCTCTTACAGGGTGAAATTCAGCCGCCTATGGTTCTATTCTGGGCCGCATTATTCAATAGAAAAATTGTTACGCTTTGTCGATCAGGTGTGACAAATTTTAGTGGTATCTGAGGCAGTTAGAATGGCTAAAAGCCCCGTGGTTACTGGGATTCGGCGGAATCTGACCTTAGATTTTCGGGATTACGATGCTGACTAAATCCACTCGTTTTATATAGGTATTTAGAGAACAGATGTGAACCGAGCCAAACAACCTAATATATGGCGCCAATACTTAGTGTTCTAACTCAGCGGACGGATTGGCACCGGACATAATCAGAATCATGTCGAAGCCATGAATAATCCCAAACAACTCTTCAGTAAGTGTGCCTCTGCTCATGCCTGCGATAGGTCGCAAGGCGGCGAGATCTATCAGCGTGAATTCATCGGCAAAAGCCGCTTCTAGCAACGGTTCAATGCCCTCATTGTAGCCATCTTTAGCGGGCCGAGGTTCAAACCCGAAAGTGGAAGGGTTAAACACAGCAACCTGAGACTCGGTATCCGGTACTACTAAAAGCGAAAAACTGTGGCCTCCTTCTATCGCTGCAATCTCTGGCAGTAAAGTGCCCAAGTCATAAACAGAAGTTTGACTGCGACCACGGATCATATGAGAGGCGCCATACTTTGCGAACACCTTAGGTGTTTCTCCTTGTGCTTTAGCATCGCGCCAATAACGTAGAAAGTTTTCGCGCTGCAGCGAGGCTCTCAATAAATTGGATTCCCATCGATTACCCGAAGTCCAGAGTTGATTCACTCTCAAGGTTTTTTCCAGCGTGTTTAGGATGACAGCGCTGGTTGGGTCCGGCTGAGGCCACGCATCTCTTATCGAAGTTACGAGGGCAGGGTTGCCACTGAAACTGAACATGAATTCCGGAGACCCAGTTTGTGCATGACCTTCCCATGCCTCAAGAGATGCATCAGCCAATGCAGCAAGAGCAGTGTTTGCAGCTTGTGGTTTATCAGCCAGTTGTAATTCGGAGATGAGTTGGCGATCACTTAACACTTCATAATCGGTACCCCAGAGCACTGGTTTGTTCTGCGGAGCGTGCTCACGAACCAGCGCCAGCATTTCGGCTTCTTCTTGCATGCCGAAAAACGCCGGTTCGCCGCCGGGCTGCGAATACAAATCTACCAGGCCTTCTAGTCCGTTGTTGGACAAGGCTGCATCTAACTTCGAGGCCATCGTTGGCGAAGTCTCGATCGCCATTTTTGTATACCCGTGTGTGGATAAGGTGGCAAAGAGTTGACCCGCAAATTTTGGATTCTCAGCGATGCCGTGTTCTTCGCCTAACAGGAAGAATTGGGCTTCTTGTCCAGCCTCAACCAACTTGTCCCAAGCCGGGCCAGAAAATGTTTGACCATCAAACGCAAGTTGTAATCGCTGTGACGTGGCTGCAGCAGTAATTCGCTCTTCAACTGTCTGCGCCTGACTAGGTAGGCTAATACAAGAAAAACAGAGAGTAGATAACAGAGCAATGTGCCCAATTCGAATCATGGGTCCGACCTCTAAAAAACCGACGGCACTAAGTTAGCAGAAAATTAGGCGCGCTAGCATCTTCGTGCTCTGTTCTAATTGAACAAGGCATTAATGCCAGTTGATTGAAACAATTCAGACAGCTGGTCTTTTTGTGGCTCAGTCAGCTGTGACTGTTTCTCACGAAGCCACTGTAGACATTTCGCCTGATAGGTAAACGGATTCTGCTGCCAGGGCCTACCGTCCAATTCCATTTCTAATAGATCTTGTTTGTTTGCGACTGCTTCAGCATTCGCTAACAAATAAGGCACGTAGATTTTGCCTACTTCTCTCAGAATAGCCATTAACGTCTCAGGTAACTCATCTACTTCTAACCAATCGTTTTCAAGTATTTCGTATCCCGAAAGATCTTCCATCACTTCCGTCCACGCATAAATACGAGGCGCTCGTTCAAGAATAATTTTTTGCGGAGTTGGATCGAACAATGCCAGGCAAATTAACTGACCATAGATCGCAAAATCACAAGCAGCAGGTCGCCTTCCAAGTAAGAAGGGCTGTTGCTGAAAATGATCATCGAGTAATTCAATAATCCTGTGAAAACTCTCTTCAATAGTTTGTGTTGTGACAGCATTGGAACCGACATAACTAAGACGAGAAATTTGCCGTTGAGAAATTGCTTCAGAAAGTTTTGCAATTTCTTCATCAGAGACACTGATATTACTCCAGCGCGGCAACATCGCACCGGCTTTTTCAATATCAGCCTGGTACGTCCAGCGATAATGAAACATTGCTTTAGTGATCCATTCGTCGGCATAGTCTTCCAGCAGATAATCGATGAATGCCAAAATTGCATCGTCAGGGATAACCGACCGATCCGGATATTCGTTTTCGAATTCCCGAATTAAAGGCGTGGTGTCACATACCGCTTGTTCTTGGCCAGATTCATCTTTGAAATAGAACGTTGGAAGCAATGGAACCTTTGGGTCAGGTCGAGATTTGAAACGTTCGGTATCCGGGTTAATGGAGTTCCGTATGCCTGGCAATAGGCGATAGGGAATTCGTCGATAGCGAAGCAGTGCCAGCATTTTGCGAGTGTAGGGAGAGCCAGGCACTCCCATAAGTTCTAGAGGTGGGCTTAGATCATTCATAAATAGTTTATTTGTACGTACTTAATAATGAAGTGTGTAAATGAATGTCCTATGAATCCGATGATTGCATAGAGCGCCAAGTGCAATGAGTTTTACTTAGATTTTATTTGTACATTTAAGCCTAAGAAGTGCGCTGCAATTTTCATAGCTTCTTCTTTAAATGTTTCGTCATCTAATATACTAACGGCTGCGATTTTCTGATTCGGATCTGATCTGGCAGAAAGCATTGCTCCCAGTTGATCAATAATAAATGGCACAGCAAATTCAGGATTAGGGTGCTGAATTTCTTTTCTGCGCTCCAAAATGAGGTTTATTACTCTACTACGGCCATCATGCTGAATTTCGGAGATATGAGCTCGTAGTTCTGGATTGTCAGCCATTACGAGAGCGATAGCAGCCTTAGACTGATTCGCCTGGTCCCGGATGTGCACCATAAAATCTATGAAGCCCTCAAGCAGATCGCTCACGTTTGCGTTTTTCCAGCGTTCAGGGTCGGCGGCCTGTTGATTCAAGTCTGCGTAAAACTGGGTTGTCCTATGAAAAAGGGCGAAGTAGAGAGCCTTTTTGTCTTTAAAGTGATGATAGACATTGCCTGCTGAACATCCCGCTTTTTTCGCAATGTCGCCTATGGTTGTGGCGTGAGTGCCACGCTCAACAATTAGCTCTTCTGCTGCGTCCAATAGTGCTTCTTGGGTCTGCTCACTCCGGGATTGCTGGCTCTTGCGACGCCAGTGCAGTTCAGAGGTCCATCTCGTATCAGCCATAATCGCTCCAAAATTGAATTCTGATTCGGTTTTGTTGACAGGCCAAGGGTATCATGTCAAAGTCGAAACTGAATTTGAATTCAGTTTTACTTTGAAACTCAAAGCAGGTGGGAAATCCATGAAAAAAACGGCATACGACATCGTCGAGAATCAAAATCTGGAAGGATCTGTATTCCTGGTGACTGGCGCATATTCCGGCCTCGGCGCAATAAATACTCGAGCTCTGCTGCAAGCAAAGGCAACAGTCATTGCGACAGGTAGGAACCGCGCTTTACAAGACGAGTTCGCCGCCAGTTTGCAGTCGGATCCAGAAGTTGAGTTTGACGAGCATCAATTGGACACAACCCACACGATGGATCTTGGCGATCTTGATTCGGTGAAGTCGTTTGGTAGCTACGTAGAAAACACTTATCCGCGGATTGACTGTCTCATAAATAATGCGGGCGTGATGTACACGCCTCCGGGAAAAACCGTCAATGGCTTTGAAACCCAAATGGGTATCAATGTCATTGGACATTTCCTACTCGCGAAGATGCTGGTGAATAAAACCAGCCGACAAGTTTGGCTATCTTCAAAGGGACATACACGTTTGGGTGCTCCACAAATCGATTTGGAAGCGATAACGACTGTGGATGATGCAAACTACAATACACAACTACGCTATCAACAATCTAAGCTTGGAAACATCTTGCTAGCGAAACAATTCGGCATTGAGTATCCCCATCTGATAGCAGTGTCAGTCCATCCTGGTCTGGTCAAGACTAATCTGAGCAGGCATTCTACTTTGAAGCAACTACTTCTTTTCGCGTTGACGAATCCTCTTATGATGATGAGCATGCAATCGCCAGAGCAGGGAGCTGCGACCCAAACACTAGTCGCTACTCTTCCTAAAGAGCAGTTAGTGAATGGCGCGTACTATGCGAACTGCCAGGTAGAAGAAGAAGCAGAGAGTGCGAAGAATCTCTCTGATGCCAAAAAACTTTATGACTACTGCAGTGAAGTTACTTCTGAGTATTTAGCTTAGTCTGAGATCGAGTGGCTGAGTTAACTGCAGGAAGGAGATGGTGCTGAGGGGGACGATAGCAAGTAGTTCTCCAAAGCTAGGAATACAGTGGCACTAAACCTGAAAGTTGTATGTTGGAGTTCGAACCACCGTCACGAGGATTTTCTGTAGACGTGTTGACCGACTTTTTAATTAGATAAATGCATCGAAGGGGCGAGATCAGAGTGTTCTAAGAAGTGAGCTCTGGAAATGCTGATAACACATATCAAAACCACTACATTTTCACTCTAAATAAATCTGACCCCTCGAATTTTCGTTAGCTAACTTTCCGCCTCATTGGTTGGGAGGGCATCAATCGATTCCAAGTTGCGCGAGTCTCTCCGGGATGACCGGTGGAGATGCAGAAGGCATATCGGGCCCTGAGAGACTTTTGAGAAACTCAATGACTGCCATGCGCTCATCTTGTGTTAGCCGATCGCCGAATGTGTGACCCATGTTGCCCCGACCGAAACCCTCAGTATCGTAGATGAACATCTGGTCAAGAGATTCCCGGCTCAAATGTGGCGCAGTTTCCATGATGCGATCGCTTTCTTCCAATTCTTCACGAGTTAATGTTGAAAACACCATGCCGAGGCTTTCGAGATCATAAGCATTCGGGTCCACGTTCCTTGCCCAAATCTCAGGGCGGATCTTCGAATTCAACACCGCTTCTACGGTAGGCACCGATCCATTGTGAAAGTAAGGTGCGGTTGCCCAGACCCCGACTAGCGGTGGCGGCACGTAGCCTTCACCTTCCAGGGGTTCGTAAATTGTGCCCAGATCAGGCTGATCCAAGGTTTCAAAGTACGTCTGAAGCTTTGTTATGTGCTCATTAACCGGTGCAAGCGCCTTTACGATTTCGTTGTATTTGGTATCCGTGCGCGCATTTTTATATTCCGTGCCGTCGTAATCCACCATCCAACCGCCCGGCACACTATAGTCAGGGTTGTCACCGATTTTGGTGTATTCGCCGTGACACCTGTAACAAGCTCTAAAATTATCCCAATCTTTTATAAAGGTGCGCTCGTGAAAAATATCGGCACCTTTTTGAACTAACTCTGCATCGAGCTTGCCTGGAAATTCGGGAGAATTAGTCTCACGAGCGAAAGCCAGGGCCTTGGCTGTTGATGCCACGTGATCGGCATGGATTTCGTTAACGTTTGCCGACGTGCCAGTGAAGTTAAACGAAAAGTGTCCGGCATCGTAGGGGTTGCCATCTCCGTACCAATAATCAAATGTCTTGTACTTCATCAACCACCACGGCATAGGATTTACCGGCGGTGTCATATTGTTCTCGATGATGTCTGTCAGCTCTGTCTTTTCAGCGCTCACAACCAGACCTTTATTTTCCGGATCTTCGAGCGCTGCACCGCGAGCCCACACACCGAAGGGGCCGAAATTGTCTCCGCGACTGGTTCTTTCAGGTGTGAGTGGATTTACTGCATAACTCCCGCCCATCGCCTCGGCAACGACCTGTTGCTCCGCAGGAGTTAGAGCCGCCAATATCTGAAACATATTTGGGCTTTCGGTACCCTCTGGACGGGGAGGACTTTGCATTACCGTATTGCTTCCAAGCCCCGCTATCACCTGGCCATTCACGACTTCCGAGTGGCATGCGAAACAATTAATGCCTTTAAGCTCAACACCCTCTCTTTCGAAGACAACTTCGCCCAGGGAGATTTCAGGATCTACATCGCGTGTGGGTGGCGACGGCACGCTTCCATTCTTGAAGAATTTCCCATCGGCTGTGGTTGGGTCATAGCCTAGCCTGTCCTTTTCGGCAGCTGCAGCCGCATCGAGCGCCCGCGAGAAGCTAAGAGGCACTGCGCTATAGAACATTCTGCCTGAGAAAATTTCTCTTAGGCCTTCACTGGCCCTTTCGGATAGCTGAGCTTCGTCGAAGCCGAGATATTCCAGGGACGGGGCATTGAGTGATCGCTCATTCGAAGACACCGGTCCATTCGCGAAGCTCATCATTGATGTGACGACGATAAAAAGCGCACCCAGCAATAGCCGAGGAACTCTGTTTAACCACTGAGCAACTTTTATAAACACATCATTCTCCTATCTGACAATGGACCGGGCCGAAGCCAATTAGCGTGCTGTCTTCCACCTCAGTGAGAGGGGGGAAACAAATGTCTTACCTAGTGTATATCGCACGACTGCAATGCTTTTCTGAAAGCCGACGTACTTAATTTCATTACTAAAGAATACGGTGCGCACAATAACATCATCCTAGTTAGACATTAAGCTTACTATGGTGCAGAGTGATGCTTATCGTACGGTCTCTCACAAGCGGACAAACTCGATCGAGCTTGGATTGAACTTTCCGTTTTCGGATCGCAAATAATTAACAATAACGAATCTCGAGACACCAAGCCTTTCGGGCCGTCTATTGCGGCACGGAATCTTCTGGATTTTCATTCTAGCCACGTGATGCGCTCAATCTTGTAAGACAGGAGAACGAAACGATGGGAACAAGAAAGAACTGGTTTCTGGTTTCGCTCACCCTTGTGATGTGTGCTTCCACCCTACCCGTAGCGGGACAGGAGAGGAATGTGTACTGGGGGGATACGCACGTTCATACGTCCTATTCGAGGGATGCGTATGCCGCGGGGAACGTCAACGCGGATCCCGACATGGCCTATCGCTTTGCGAGGGGGCTTCCCGTGGTCCACCCGAGCCTCGGGAATCGGGTGCGTCTCGACCGGCCACTCGACTTCCTCGTGGTGGCGGACCACACCCCGTTCGGAAGTGGTGCTCCTGTCGAAGGGGATCAGAGCACACGAGAGTACCAGA
This sequence comes from uncultured Pseudohongiella sp., assembly GCA_965262465.1. Taxonomy (GTDB): domain Bacteria; phylum Pseudomonadota; class Gammaproteobacteria; order Pseudomonadales; family Pseudohongiellaceae; genus UBA9145. The sequence continues at coordinate 369,356 of OZ253535.1, forward strand.
CGGCCGCGTGGTCGCTGTATGCGGACGCCGCCGAGCGAAACAACGACCCGGGCATCTTCACCGCGCTCATTGGATGGGAGTGGACATACACCCCGGGCGGCCAGCATCTGCATCGCGTGGTGTTTACTCCGGCCGACGCCGAAACGGCGAAGCAGTTTCTTCCGGCATCGCCCGCCAGTACCGGCGTCCGACCGGAAGATCTCTGGAGCTGGTTAGAGGCGACCAGTGATCGACTCGGGATCGACTTCGTCGCCATCCCTCACAACTCGAACCTCTCCGGAGGACGGATGTTCAAGATGGTGGACAGCGACGGTCGTCCCATCAGCGCCGAGTATGCGAGGACCCGCATGCGGTGGGAACCGCTCGTAGAGGTACTACAGATCAAGGGCACATCCGAGACCCATCCGTTCTTTTCGCCGGAGGACGAGTTCGCAGACTTCGAGCTGGGCTACCAGCGCGATGGAAACATCATCCACACCCGTGGAGACATGACGGCGCCCGACCCCGCCGACTACGTTCGTACCGCGCTTCTCCGGGGGCTCGGGATCGAGGAAGAGGTGGGTGTGAACCCGTACAAACTCGGATTGCAGGGTGCGACCGACACCCATACGACCCTGAGCGATACGGATGAGGACTTGTTCCCGGGCTGGCTAGCGCGCCTAACGGGTCCAGCCAATGGCCCCGAGGCGTTGCCGGTCTTCGGTCGGGTGGCTACGTGGAACTCCGCAGCCCAGGGGATCACGGGAGCGTGGAGTACAGCGAACACGCGTGAAGCTCTGACCGCCGCGTTCAAGCGGAAGGAGGTCTACGCGACGAGCGGTCCACGAATTCAGCTGCGAATGTTCGGAGGCTTCGAGTTCGAAACGGAGGATGCCAACGCCCGAGACATTGCTGCCGTGGGGTATGGAGGCGGAGTGCCGATGGGCGGGGACCTGGCCCAAGCTCCGAGCGGCACGCCCGTGTCCTTGTTGATCCACGCCGTAAAGGATCCCGTGGGCGCTAATTTGGATCGGGTTCAAGTGATCAAGGGATGGCTCGATGAGGAGGGTGAGACTCACGAACGTATCTACGACGTGGCGTGGGCAGGCAAGCGCACAGCCGTGAACGGAAAGGTACCTCCGATTGGCAGCACGGTTGATGTGGCCCGAGCGACCTATGACAACACGATCGGCAGCGCGGAGCTCTCCACTGTGTGGGTGGACCCTGACTTCGATCCCGACGAGCGCGCCTTCTACTATGTCCGGGTTCTTGAGATCCCGACGCCGCGATACTCGACGTATGACGCTGTCGCCCTCGGGCGGAACCCCGCTGAGTTTACCGAGCAGCCCCCGGCGATTCAGGAGCGGGCGTTCTCGTCACCGATCTGGTACACGCCTTGACCAAGCCGGGTCGCAAGCCCGCCTGGCTGCCGTCGTGGCTGCGAGATCCGCTCATCCATTTTCTGCTGATCGGGGGAGTTCTGTTCGCTGCCTACGGATTACTTGTCCCTGACAGGAACGATCCCAGGCGCATCACGGTCAGTCGGGACGCGCTGATCAACTTCGCCCAGTATCGGGCAAATACCTTCCAGTTTGATGTGATAGACCAGGCCTTAGACGAATTGACTGCGGCTGAACGACAGGCTCTCGTCGACGAGTACGTTCTTGAAGAGGCCTTATACCGAGAGGCAATCGCCATGGGGCTGGACCAGGGGGACGATGTCATTCGGCAACGCCTTATCCAGAGACTCGAATTTCTGTTCGAGGACAACAATGAACCAGCGGATGTTGGGCGGGACGAATTGATAGAGTTCTACACAGAATACAGCGACGACTATATAGAGCCTCCTATTTATACATTTACTCATGTCTTCTTCAATGCGCAACAAAGAGGCGAAGCGGGAGCGCATGAGGCCGCGACTCAAACACTTGCAGAACTCAACGAACAGAGTATTCCGTTTAGTGGGTCGCTCGGACTTGGCGATCGCCCTTTGTACTTCCAGAATTATATTGAGCGCACCCGGGATTTCATCACAGCCAATCTAGGGCAGGATCTGATCTCGATGCTGGACCAGGTCGAGCCGTCGACGTCAACTTGGTACGGCCCGATACAATCCCCTTACGGTTGGCATCTCGTGCTCTTTACCTCGCGGGAGTCAGCTTGGCTGCCCAATCTGGAGCAGATCGAAGACCGGGTGCGTGAGGATTATCGGAGAATGCGAAAAGAACAAACGCAGCGGCAGCAGCTCGACGAGATCATTAACAGCTACGAGGTTGATGTGATTGGGCTTGATCCAGAATTCCGCAATACCGAATCGGTCAAGGAAGAAAATTGAGTATGGCTTTGCGATCAATTACCGCCATATTGCTGATTATGCTTTCGTTCTCCAATGCTCGAGCTGATGAATATCGTCCGGCCTTTTTGGAACTTATACAAACTACGAACGATGATTTCGCGGTGTTGTGGAAGGTGCCTGCCATAGGAGGCCTTCGACCAAATCTCTACTTACGCTTTGCAGCAGATCTTGAAATATCCACTCCCGTCCGTGGCTCTATGGTCGGTGGTGACTTTATCGAACGTTTCAATATCAGGCGCGACGGTGGGTTAGCGGGTACGGAAATTGTCGTGCAAGGACTCACCGGATTGTCCACCGATGTGCTGGTGCGCATTGAGCGCCTTGATGCCAATACCGAGATTGTGCGGCTTACTGCAGCTGAACCAAGCTTTGTGGTTCAGGGTTCATTAACCCGAATTGAAGTGGCCAGCACCTACACCCTGTTTGGCATCGAACACATCCTGGAAGGTGTTGATCATTTGCTGTTCGTGGCCTGCTTAATTTTTATTGCCGGCACCGGGCGACGCATTCTCATCACCATTTCAGGCTTCACTTTGGCTCACTCCATAACTTTGACCTTGGCGGCGCTGAACCTTGTACGCTTGCCAATTCCACCAATCGAAGCAGCAATCGCACTGTCCATTGTTTTTCTGGCCAGGGAAATCGCTCTTGAACGCCGCGACACGCTAACGTGGCGTTACCCCATTACAGTCTCTGCTTCATTTGGTTTGTTACATGGATTTGGATTTGCTTCGGCGCTCGGCGAAATTGGACTGCCACAAACAGAAATACCTGTCGCCTTGCTAGCATTTAACTTGGGTGTGGAGACCGGCCAACTACTATTCATCTGCGCAATAGTGTGTTGTGTCTGGATAATCTCGAGATTTATTTTGCTACTACAGACAACAAGAAAAGGCTTCGCAATAAATTCAGTCACTAGCTTTGACATCAAAGCAAGCCCGTTGATATGGCTGCAAGGAATAGAAAAACCCATGGCGTACTTTGTTGGTAGTGTAACTATCATCTGGACAATTGAGCGAACACTGATGTTTGCCAGCTAGTTACCGCCAGACTGTAGTGACATGTCCGTGACTTGTCTGCCCGCGCCGAGCCAGAAAAGGTTACACTCGTTTAACTTAACAATCGGCAATAAAAAACCCCGCTACGCGAGGTTTGTTGTGCGTGGTGCCCAGGGAGACGATAGCTAGTAATTCTCTATGGCCGAGAATGCACAAGCAATTAACTTGAAAGGTGCACGTTGGGGTTCGAACCACGGTGGTTCTGTCGGGGCTAAGGTTGACTAACTAAGGGCAGGAGACACTAATCAAATGATGGTGCCCAGGGGCGGAATCGAACCACCGACACGAGGATTTTCAGTAGACGTGTTGACCGATTCTTTAATAAGATCAACGTGTTGCAAGGTCGAAATCAGAGTGTGCTAAGAAGTGTGCTATAGAAATTAAATGTGTGCGGTCTCAAATCACACAATTTTTACTCATAAATCTATTTCCGTAATAATCAAAGTCTTAGTTCGTCTTATTCCGAATAAACCTGCAAAATAGGTGGCGATGAATTGCTACTATTAAAATCTCAAACTCAAATGGCTGCTCTGTTTGGCTGGGTTACTGATACTAGGTTGCTTAGCTTGGTTTGTCGTCCGGTTTCAAAACCAACTGCTGCCAATAATTTTCCCGCCAGATGAACATATTTGGAATGCGCCAGAATTCCCTTTGATTGGTGTGCAACTTGAAGAAGAAGGTGTGACCAGCGCGAATGCTAGTCTTGGGGATTTAGACAACGATGGCGATTTAGATATCGTTTTAGCAAAAGGCCGACATTGGCCCCTCGTAGAAATAGCGCTTATAAATGATGGCGATGGAAGTTTTTCAGACCCTCAAGAAATCAATAATTTTGCAGATCGGACTTATACTGCTGCGTTGTCCGATCTGGATGGTGACGGTGACCTGGACTTGATCGTTGGCAATGACGCGCCAGATGAAAAGAAGATTTACAAGAATGATGGCCTAGGGAGTTTTGTTCTGAGTGGCACTTTCGGAAATCCTGATTGGGCGACAAGAAATGTCACTGTTGCCGATCTTTCTGGGGACAATCGACCAGACATTGTAGTTGCCAATCGTGGAGGCCCAAGAAATCTCAGCGCGAATCAAGTTTGTATTAATGATGGAAATGGGAATTCATTTCATTGTAATCCGCTGTCGACCGAATCAGCGACTACAATCGCCACTGGGGACTTTAACAATGATGGATTTGAAGACCTGATAGTGCCACATCGTGATCGTGGACAAGGATATGTATTTCTAAATGATGGGGCTGGGAATTTCTCAGAAAAACGCCCAGTTGGCCCAGGTAATTCTGCATCAAGAGCAGTTGCTGTCGCCGATCTCAATGGTGATGCCTTTCTAGATATACTAATAGGTGATGCAGTGAAGGGAGGAGCCCGCGTATATTTGAACGACGGGTTCGCCCAGTTTAATTCTTCCTTTCCCCTTGGAGAGAAGATGGGGCATGTATATTCAATTGCAATAACAGATATGGATTCTGATGGAGATGATGATGTTATCTTCGGTAATAGGTTAGCTCCGGGTGCGGTGTTGCTAAATGAAGGAAGTGAAAATTTATTTAACGCTATGAGGTTTGGTAATGGTGAAGGGACGGTATACGGCCTTTCAGTTGGAGATGTTAATTCTGACGGAATTCCCGATATCGTTGCAGCTCGATCTGATGCTCCGAATATGCTTTATTTGGGGGTAAGTAAATAGAGAAGTAAAAAAGTGGTGCCCAGGCGAAAATGAACCTTGACACGAGGATTTACAGTAGATGTATTGACCGATTCTTTAATTAGATCAATATGTTGAAAATGCGAAATCAGAGTGTGCTAATGAAGTGTGCGATTAAATACAGAGAATAGATTAACTAAAAGTCCATTTTTACACTAACCCAGATAATATATTGTCCAATGGTTTACAGCATAGATTCCTAAGATTTGTCCGCTGAAATCAGATAAAAGATTGAGAACAAATAGTTGCAATGCTATTGAATCGCATAATAATGCCCCTAATTTAACTCGGTCTTCTTAAGTCCCCTCCAAAACACAGCAGATATCCAGAGAGAGACCGGCGGAATCAGCAGCCACTGTAGAAATGGTGTAAGTCCTATATCAAATATACTGAGGAGAGGCATAGATTCACTATACTGCCACCGTCCATATACTTCAGTAGCGAAGTACTCCAAGATCGTGGTTGCTGTCAGCCCTACAGCAAGATATATAGTCCAGCTCCGGAACGTTCTGTGATATAGCCAATATATGTCACGAGCTGCAATGGCCGATATTCCATAAGCGAATAAAGTAATAAATCCGTCCCCAATAGTCGCGCGCGTACATTGAATAACCGCCGACCAATGGTTCGCCTCTGACATGCCGGCAAAGAAAGGGATCTGCCACATTTCCCATACAAAATGCAGAAGAAATGCCGCACTGAATAAAACCAAAAAAGCGATACTACGAATGACTTATTCATACCCCAAAAGTAGCAACAATACATGTTCTTCTGCGTCATCTTCGCTTCTTACGTTCGCGCAGAATTTTTACGATGTTGCAAATACCATCTCTCTCCTGCGAAAACTAGGGCTATTCCAACCAGTGATGCATATATCACCAACATATCTGATTGAATTTTAATCCAAATAAATGCACCTAAAACAATGACATCAAATACAATCGCACTGATTAAAATTACAGGATTAGCTCCAACCCTCTCACGAACATGTCGAAACACACCCCAGTGAATCGCGATGTCCATGAGAATGTAAAAGATCGCACCCAGCGAAGCGATGCGGCTCAGATCAAAAAATACGGCTAAAAAAATCGCAAGTACAATTGTGTAAACTAGCGTATGCTTTTGAATATCCCCCGGCATACCAAAATGGCTGTGAGGAACGAGAGACATTTCGGTAAGCATGGCTAACATGCGCGATACTGCGAACACGCTGGCAATGACACCAGAAACCGTCGCTACGATTGCGAAAGCCACTGTCACTCTTAATCCCAAGTCGCCATATGCGGGTCTGGACGCTTCGGCAAGCGAATAGTCTCTCGCAGCGATAATTTCAGGGACTGATAAGTTCCCGGCGACTGCCAACGAAACCAAAAGATAAACTACAGTACATATCATCAGGGAGATGATGATTGCCCGACCAACGTTTTTGTTAGGCTCCTGTATTTCAGACCCACTGTTCGTGATAGTGGTGAACCCTTTGTAAGCCAAGATGCCTAATGCTACCGCGCTGAAAAATCCGGAAAGAGTCGTTTCTCCACTGGGAGGGGTAAAAGTTTCAAATGAAAGTCCGGAAGCCCACAACCCCCCTGCCGCTAAAAAAATCAACCCACCGATCTTAATGAACGCCATAAAGAATGAAAATGTTTGAATGAACTTGTTGCCCAGTATGTTGACCGCAAAGGCGAAAACAAGTACTGCGACGGCCAATGCTGGAAGCAGCCACTCTTCGGTATTACCTCCAAATAATTGAAGGCTGTAAGTTGCAAACGTCCTGGCGACAAGACTTTCATTAATCACCATAGAAAAATACATAAATAGTGCGCAAACCGCTGTCATCATGCCCTGGCCATAGGACTTTTCAAGGAACATCGCGATACCTCCAGCGGAAGGCCAAGCGTTCGCCATCTTCACATAGCTATAGGCTGAAAATCCGGAAATTATCGCTGCTACAAGGAAAGCTAAAGGAAACCAATCACGTGCTAATTCTGCTACTTGGCCAGTCAGAGCAAAAATCCCGGCGCCAATCATAACGCCGGTACCCATGGAAATAGCTCCCCATAAGGTCAAGCTATTCTTCCTATATTCTGTGTGATGGTTGTGTTTTGTGTCTGTCACGATTCATGCTCTCCATTATTCATTATTAGGAAAAATTGGAAAGATAAGTCAAAAATCAATAGCTGGACGGTGTTACGAGCTTGGCGATAAACTATTTCTATACTAGTGTGACAATCGAGCTATGAGATGACATTTGTTGTTGGTGAGAACTGTATAAAATGTAAATACACCGATTGTGTTGATGTCTGTCCTGTGGACTGTTTCTATGAAGGTCCAAATATGTTGGTGATTCATCCGGATGAGTGCATTGATTGTGCGTTATGCGAACCTGAGTGCCCGGCAGATGCCATATATTCAGAAGATGAACTTCCAGCTCAACAATCAGAGTTTCTTGAACTCAATCAATCATTGGCAGGAACATGGCCAAACATCACTGAAACCAAGCTGCCATTGGAAGATGCGGATAATTGGAAGGGCAAGCCCAATAAACGTGCTCTTTTGGAGATGTAACATTAAACGCACCCTCCCAATTATGATTCTTGAACACTCGCTCATTACAGCCCGACACTTTCCAACACTGATTTGCCTCTTACGGAAAACAATAACCATCCTATGAGCCACCCACCGACCGCAGCAGCGAAAAAACTTGGCAATACGTGAAGGGCAAGATTTTCGGCTCCACCGAAATATCCAAAATGCCGATCCAAGTTCGTACAAAGCCAGTTACAAGCAATGCCAAGACCAACAGTCGAGATCGCTGCAGTTGCCCAAATTGCTTTACTGTCTGGAATCCTATTGACCAAGAATAGGTCGATAGCAGCACCTAGGGTAAATCCCATACCCAATCCACAGAAGCCCAGTGTCCAGATAATTTTGTAGATCAGGCTGCCTTCGTTGCTTAAATAAATTCCGTAAAACAGCAAAAGCATCAATTCACCAATCAGGGTGAAAACGGTAGCAACAACAATAGGGCGCGTGTATTCCTGGCGAAGTAAAGCCAGCATTGCGTCTGAGCATAAATCCTGCGATCTCATGTTCCCTCTCTATCCAGCAGCATTTATTGTCCCAAATCTAGGTATCCAACCGGGAGTTTGTTGCATATATATCTCGTATTGACGCCCAAATTCTTGTATTGCTATGCCTTCTTCTCTTTTTGCCAGGCGCACATAGACGATAACTAAAATCGGGAACATGACTAACGTCGGTAAAGTTGGCCACTGCACCAAGAACCCAAACATAATGAGAATAAAAGCAACATACTGGGGGTGCCTGCAGCGCGCATACCAACCAGTAGTGGCAAGGGCATTCGTCTTCTGAGCATGATGAAGGACACTCCAGGCTGATGCCAATATGAAAAATCCAGTGATAATCAACACGTCACTGAGGATATGCATCGGGTTGAAATGGGCATTGCCCTCAAAACCCATTAGGGTATGCAGTAAGTGTCCGTTTTCGTGGGCAAAGAAATCTACTTCTGGGTATTGCTCCGTTAGCCACCCAGATAAAAAGTAAATTGTCAGCGGGAAGCCGTACATTTCAGTAAAAAGAGCAACGATAAAAGCCGAAAATACTCCCAGACTTCGCCAATCCTTGGCTGTTTGTGGCTTCGTGAAGCTGAATGCGAAAAAGATAAAGATAGCTGAGTTCATAACTACCAGCACCCACAGCCCATAATCAGCGTGACTATCCATATCGAATTCCTCAGTGGTGGTGACTGTGGGAGTCACGTGAATCAGCTTTGGGTTCAACTCCTTCTCTCACTGGCATCGATGCGTTTCTCTTTACCGAGCCATTATTAGAATTACCGGAGTGTCCCCCATGCCCATGATGCATAAACAAATGCATTGCAGGGCAAAGCAAAATTATTAGGAACGGGAGCCACTCGAATAAATGCTCTCTATGCTCGATGAGTAGAAAGTAGGAAACCGAGGCTATAAAGAGCAGAGCTACAAATCCTTTGGGACTGGACCAAAATGAAGTATTCATTGTCGGCGCTCAGACAAATTCGTTGTAGATGGCGGCTGTCAAACTGGCAATAATCCCAGCCAACAGAGTCCAGAGAATGAGCCCTAGTAAAAATCCAGCAAAGCCCATTTGCCAACTTATGTTCGATAGATCGACATGCATCATATAGCCTCCCAAATTCAGAGATATGCTTGGTAAGAGCAAGACTAATAGTGAACAAAGAATCCAGGCCACTGCTACCGCACAAGCAGCAGCGAGCCCGAATTTGAGTGAACTTAGTTTCATCAGAATTCCTCCTTCATTAATTATTTAGGTGAGCTCATTGACGCCTCAACCTGAGCGCATTAGTGACCACTGACACCGAACTCAAGCTCATTGCCAGAGCGGCAATAATCGGTGAAAGTAAAATTCCAAAAACTGGATAAAGCACACCGGCAGCGATTGGTACCCCTGCGCTGTTGTACAGCAACGCAAAAGTGAGGTTCTGGCGCATGTTGCTGACTGTGAGTTCGGAGATGCGTCTCGCTTCCGAGATGCCGCGCAGGTCACCCTTGACGAGAGTCACTTGGGCACTGCTCATGGCAACATCGGTACCGGTCCCCATAGCAATTCCCACCTCGGCTTGGGCCAAAGCAGGTGCATCGTTTATGCCATCTCCCGCCATGGCAACTTTACTGCCCTGGTGCTGCAGACGAGCGATCAGGTCTAGCTTGTCCTGAGGTGTCACTTCACTATGCACTTCATCAATACCCAGTTCTTCGGCGACCGCCCTGGCTGTCAACTCACCATCTCCAGTGGCCATAACGACCTTCAGTCCGCGCCTATGTAGTTCGTCAATGGCGCCCGGCGAACTTGCCTTGATCGGATCGGCGACTGCAAGCAGGCCTGCGATTTCGCTGTTCACCGCCAAGTACATCACACTGGCTCCCTCACGCCGCAGATCTTCTGCCAGCTGTTCAGCATCAGCAGTATCAATAGCGTGCTGATTCATGAAACGCGTGTTGCCGAGTGCTAAATCTTCCTGGTCGATCCGCCCCGACACACCGATGCCGCTGGCTGAATTGAAATCTGAGGCCTCTTGCAGTACCAGGTTTCGCTCCTGTGCGGCTAAAACGATGGCACGGGCCAACGGGTGTTCGCTGCCCTGGTCCAGACTGGCGGCCAGCTCTAGAACCTGCTCTTGTGTTAACTCGCTAGTAGACACAGCTTTTCTGAAACTTGGCCGACCTTCGGTCAGAGTGCCTGTTTTATCAACCACGATGGTGTCTACTTGCCGCAGTGCTTCAATAGCAGCAGCATCGCGAAAGAGCACACCGGAACTGGCGCCCTTACCAGTCGCAACCATGATGGACATGGGTGTTGCCAGGCCGAAGGCACAAGGGCAGGCAATGATAAGAACAGCTACGGCATTGATTAGCCCATAGACCCAGGAAGGTTGCGGGCCGATGAATCCCCAAACAAAGAATGTTGCGATTGCAATCGCTACAACGGTGATCACGAAGTAGCCAGCAACCACATCGGCCATCCTCTGCATCGGAGCGCGGGAGCGTTGTGCCTGCGCAACGAGGTTGACGATTTGTGACAATGTTGAATCTGCGCCTACTTTCTCTGAACGCACAATGAGACTGCCACTGGTATTGAGCGTCGCTCCTATTACCTTGTCGCCGACGTTTTTGGTTACCGGAATTGGCTCGCCGGTTAACATCGATTCATCGACAGCGCTGCTGCCTTGATCAACGACCCCATCCACGGGGACCTTTTCCCCGGGCGTAACTCTCAATCTGTCTCCGACAACAATCTCATCAAGTGGAACTTCCTCAGTGTTGCCATCTGCATCGATTCGGCGAGCGGTTTTTGGAGCCAGGCCAAGTAACGCCTTAATAGCTGCTGAAGTATGCGCGCGGGCGCGTAATTCCATGACCTGACCAAGTAATGTGAGAGAGATAATTACTGCGGCTGCCTCAAAGTAGACGGCAACCCGACCATCGACAACGAAGGAGGCAGGGAATGCCTGGGGTGCTACAGTGGCAACCGCGCTATAGAGATAAGCCAGAGATGTACCCAGCCCGATTAAGGTCCACATATTGGGACTGCGATTGGATACAGATTGGATTCCACGCACAAAGAAGGGCCAGCCTGAGTAAAGCACGACTGGTGTAGAAAGCGCGAACTCCACCCAGTTATGCCACTCTAGCGGTATCCAGTTTCGTCCATGACCAAACATGGCCAACACGAAGACAGCGAGTGTAAGTGGCAATGTCCACCAGAACCGGCGTTGAAAATCTACTAACTCAGGGTTTTCTTCCTCATCCAGAGAAGGTGCCTCTGGCTCCAGTGCCATCCCACATTTTGGGCAAGTTCCGGGTCCTTTCTGGAGCACTTCCGGGTGCATGGGGCAGGTATACCAGGCATCCTGGGATTGGGTGGTCGCCTCTTCTTTCCCTTTATTTAAATAGCGTTGTGGATCTGCGGCGAACTTGGATTCACAGCCTTTGCTGCAAAAAAAGTAAGTAGTGCGCGCATGGGAAACTTGATGCTCGGAATCAGGAGTAACAGTCATGCCGCATACTGGGTCGTGCAGTGTTTCTTGCAGCGGCTTATCGACGGCTTCGTTTTCCTGCTCTGGGTTGTAACTGGTTTCCATTGCTAATCTCTATTTCTTGATGCTTTCGCTCTAATGGTTTTGAGGCCGATACTTACTTCCGGTGTTTATTCTTCGTCAAACTTTTCAATGAGATGGCAGATCATGTCTCCTGTTGGATCTTTATCCGGAATACTTGACCAGTGACCTACTGCCTTTTGCATTCGATCGCGCAAAGTAGTCATCTGCCTGAACAATTCTTCAGTTTCTGACAAGCGCTGTTGGATAAGGCCTCTAACTATTGGGCAGGGAGTCTTACCTTGATCCGCCACGCCCAGAATGTGTTCGATGTCTTTTATAGTGAAACCAAGGTTGCGGGCACCGAGGATAAACTTAAGGCGCAAGACGTCCTTCTCGCCATACTCTCTGTAGCCGTTGGTCAAATTTTTCTTGGGGCGCAATAACCCGATTCGGGTGTAGTAACGAATAGAATCCGGGCTAATTGAAAGTTGTTCAGCTATCTGGTTCACGCGCATATCAGATTCCCATTTCCTTACTGCTGACTTTGAAGGCAAACTTAGAGCCACTCCAAGGTCTGCGGAACAAGTTATGCTTCACTATAAACCTGTGAGTGGCTCCCAGGTCAACCCATCGAGTGAGCATTCTCTGGCCCTACTACTGTCGTTAAAGCAGCGGTAACTGCAAGAACCAGAATCGCAACTAGAATTTCCAGTCCGATCGATCGCTGTAGTCGTTTTGTGCCGTCACCTGAGGACAGTAGTGGCACCAGTTTTAACTTGTGCCTGGCAGCGAACCCCAACATTGTCAAAACGCCGCACAGCTTTAACAACAAGGTGAGTCCGTATCGCGTGGTTACCAGTTCGATTGCCGACGCAATCAGGTTGAAAGTAAGAAATACACCTGCCGCTACTAGCAGTGCCACAACGAATACCGCAACTTTCCCATACATCGACATGATTGAGCGAAGCGGCGCTGGTTCAGCAACAGCACAAACCCGCAGTAAGGGCCAAAGCGTTCCCGCCCACGCCAGAGTGGCAAGAAAATGCACTCCTAGAACAACTTTGATTGAACTGTCGAGTGTCGCGATATGGCCGGTTAAAACTGTGCTCCAGGCAAGCAGAATTGCGGTGCAAGCAATAAATGGAGCGCAAAAAGTAAGCGCATACCTATCGCATTCTTTGGCGCGGGAAAGCCAAAACAAGATGATGGCTAGTGCGATGCCAAGAAACACTGCGACGAGTCTAGTGGCGCTCGCTGAGCCCTGGCTACTCTCGGAGAGTATCTGCAGCATCTGCCAGTCCCACATACCCTTTACACCGGCCCCGTTAATTGCACCGACTTGTGCGAGCATGTAGGTACTCGTTCCCAGAACGGTCAGTACTGAACCCAAGAGCAGAAAGTTTGCTGTCAGGCGTGCGTTCTGGAAATTTGCATGTCTGAACAGAAGATAAGCAAGACTTTCACCAAACAAGATAGCCATACCGACCAGGTAAGTAAGTTTACTTACTACACTAAAAATATCCCAAGCCACGACTTCTCCGTAAGATCAATCGTGATTGTGTGAGGCAGAGCCGTGCGTTGCGGTGTTGTGATTTTGACCCTGGTGACTGCCATGGTCAGTTGAACCACCATGTCCCTGATGTACACCGGCAGAAAAAGTGAACTCACCCGACACTGGATGACCATCGGCGCCAAGTACAGACCAGGCTACGCGATAATTGCCATGACCCAGGTTTTCCGGAAGTGGCACGAGCTGCGTTTTTGCATTCGCTGCAGTCCTTTCAAACTTAATGTCTACTTCTCTCTCAGAATCATCATTGACTGCGAAGAGTTCGGCACGTACCAGCCGAACAGGTTCAGTAAACTGTAACTCGAGATTTGCTGGGAGCTGCTCCAGTGCCTCTCCATCCGCAGGATTTGACGCTGTGAGTGCTGTATGTGCTGAAACTGTGCTGCTCAACGTCAGCAATAAAACGAATAGTGCGTAAGTATTTTTCATTCTCGTGTACCTCAACTATTAAAAATTTCGATTATTCAAAGATCTAACGATGACTAAGCACGTCTGTATTTTGTAAGGGTTTAACGGCTTCATTATCGACTGCGTCCGGAAGTGTGGAGATGCACAATCTTCCATTGCCCATCAAGCCGCTCAAGAACTGCAGTGCCTCTTCCTTTTATATCTAGCTCTCTGCCTTCCATTGCAGCACTCAACTCATAGCGAAAGGCGGCGAACGCCACGTTGCCTCGAACCTGGGGTTCGATCGCGAAGTATCGATAGTTCAGGTTCTCAAACACCTCAAGTTCCGGACGCAGGTGGTCGTCCCTGTACTCAGCCCAACCATGATTCACGCCGGCACCTTCAATAATATGCACTCCACGCCCTGGAGCGAATAAGTCATCCAGAGGTTGCAGATCACCAGATTGGAACGAAGCGGCAACCGTTAAAAGTAGGTCCCGCACATCTGACTCAGGGGTAGTTTGAGCACTTATCGGGCTAGTCAATACAAAAAAGGGAATTACCAGATACAAGTAAAATTTTTGTTTCATAAAAAGTTTTCTCCTAATGGGAAAAGTGACCTCTGTTCAATTGCTGTATATCCAAAAAGCAACTTGTCTCGGCCTTATGATTAGTATCAATACCAGAATCTAAGCCCGGCGATCCAATGTGTATCCTTGCTGTCTTCTCCAAACGGCAATAGGTCAGCGGTCTTGCCGAATTTCATTACACGTTCTACTCCTATATATGGAGTGATTTGACGACTAAATTCATAACGCATCCGGAATCCGGCTATTACCCGCGACAATCCGGATCCATGCCCTGCTTCAACATCGGTTTTCCCATAGGAGTGAACATCAAGACGTGGCTGTACCACCAAACGTTGTGTCAGTAACAGGTCGTACTCAGCTTCGATGTCCAGAAGTGAATTGCCTTCCTCGCCGACAAACAAACTGGCGTCAACTTCAAACCAGTAGGGCGCCAGGCCACTCAGCCCGATGGACAACCAGTTCCTGTCGACGTCTTCGCCAAACTCTCTTCTGGCGCCAAATTGCACATTCCAGAACGGCGAAATAGCCCGTCTATGCAACAGATCTAATTCCGCGGATTCCAGGGAATCATTGACAATCTCGACTTCTGATCGCAGCAGAACTCGGTTGTAACTGTCGCCAATCCAGGCGTGACCTTCGAATTCTGTTGCATCATCATCATGAGATTCGGCGTATTCAAACCGGTCTACCCATAGCCCCGTGAAGGTTGCTTCATCTGCAAGGCGTAATTGATTCTCTGGCTGTAAGGTATATGGCCCTGTTTTTCGCTCGTAACCACCCGAATAGGCATGGGGATCACGCAGAGAAACTTCTTCCAGTGCACTCATGTCCATAGCTGCATGGTCCATAGCCGAGTGATCAAGCTCCGCATGCTGTGTCAGCATTACGCCACTTTCTGTATTGCCAGGTTCGTGTGCGCTTTCAGTATCATGATCGGTATGCTGGGCGTTATCAGTATGCTGTGCATGTTCGGTGTGCTCAGATTCTGTCTGTGAAGCAGAATGATGAGAATGGTTCGGCGCGACATCTGCGCTAACTTGCTCGGTAGTGTCACTGTGTTGGTGGTTACTGTGATCTGCAGTCTGCGCATACGCAACGTGGTTTGCGATGGACAAAGAAAAAACGAATGTTGATAGATTCAATAGGCGCATCATGTCACGATCACCTCACGAAACATTCCTGCATCCATATGAAACAGTAAGTGGCAGTGCCATGCCCAGCGTCCTAAGGCGTCAGCTGTAACACTAAAACTAACCCGTTGTGCAGGTTGCACCGGAATGATGTGTCGCCGAGCTAGAAAGTTGCCTTGTGCATCCTCTAAATCACTCCACATTCCGTGAAGGTGCATTGGGTGAGTCATCATCGTGTCGTTGTGGATGTGTACTCTAAGCTTTTCACCGAACCGGAAATGTACTGGCGTTGACATGCCGTATTCGAGACCATCTATTGACCAGCTATAGCGTTCCATATTGCCAGTCAGGTGAAGCTCGATTTCCCGCTCCGGCTCTCTCGGATCGATCTCGCCTCCGAGACTTCTGATGTCCGCAAGAGTCAAGACTCGGTGGTTCATGTTACGAAGCCCAACCCCTGGATCGTTGAGACTTGTGCGTGGAAAATCTACCCGCATGTCGGTGCTTCGACCGAATTCGGTACTTGCATGCCTTGCTTGAACGGGCGGTGCATCATCCATTTGCATGCCACTGTGCTCCATGTGCATATCACCGTGATCCATCCCTTCCATCATATGCCCGTCTCCCATAGGCATATTTCCCATCATGTCCTGCATGGAAAGCCATTGCACCTGACGTCTCTCCGGTACAGGCGCAGTCAGCCCGGGTTGGATACCGAGAGTAGCTCGTGCATAACCAGTACGTTCCATGGTTTCAGCAAATATCGTATAGGCATCATCAATAGGATTTACTAATACATCGAAAGTCTCGCCCGGCCCAAGTCGAAACTCATCTATTGTCACGGGCTCTGTATTGACTCCATCCACCTGCACAACGGTCATTGGTAGATCAGGAATTCGCATATCGAAAAAAGTGTTGCCCGCTGCATTAATGACGCGCAGCCTGACACGCTCACCCTTTCTAAAGCTCAGGTGGTCGTTGCCTTCAGGAGTATTCCCGTTGGCCAGATAGGTAAGGGTGTTCCCTGACAGATCTGCAAGGTCTGTGGGCTTCATGCGCATTGTGTTAAACATGTCGCGTTTATTCGCAGCAGCTTCTAGTCCTATCTCTTGTATATCTCGCCACAACCGACCAAGAGTCGGTTGGTTGAAGTTATACAAATGACCGAGTGTTTTGAGCTTCTGAAAGGCGTAGGCTGGATTCTCATCTGTCCATTCCGACAAAATGACAACATGGTCCCGGTCTGCATGAATCTGCTCACCTTCAGCAGGCTCCACAATGATGGCACCATACATGCCTTTCATCTCCTGGAACCCAGAGTGGGAGTGGTACCAGTAAGTACCGCTCTGATTTACCCTGAATTTGTATTGAAAGGTCTGACCAGGTGGTATCCCGGGAAAGCTGAGTCCTGGCACACCGTCCATCTGGTAGGGCAATATAATCCCGTGCCAATGAATCGAGGTGGGTTCTGACAGATGGTTGGTTACGTTAATGGTAACCTCATCACCTTGTTTCCATCGTAAAGTGGGAGCTGGAATCGAACCATTGATAGCATTTGCCATGCGGGGACTGCCGGTAAAATTCACCGGAACTTGCCCAATAGACAAATCGAATGTGGTGCCGCTCAGGGTATGCCTTTGATTAGTTTTATGATCTGGTTGCAGGGCACTTGCAAGGCTACCAGGTACGAGGGTACTTCCCACCACTCCGCTTGCGATCAAGTCTCCAAGAAACTGGCGCCGGGATGAAGAGAGTCGTGTATTTGCGAACTTCGATTTTCCGAAAACCGAATACTTCTTTGTCATTTATTACTCCAAACAACTACTACATCTGTCATGGATTAAATTCACTACATCCACTCATTGCGTGGCATCAGGTTTAGGTTTAGTTTCCCTTAGCAGGTTTAATTCGTTGAAGCCTGCGAGAGACTGTCGCCGCCACAGGTAGTACAGACTTGGCAACACCAACAATGTAAGAACAACTGCTGAGATCATTCCGCCAATAAGAGGCGCAGCAATGCGACTCATGACTTCTGAACCGGTTCCGGTGCCAAAGAGAATCGGCAATAAGCCCAGAAACACAGTTGCTGATGTCATGAAGACTGGTCGAACACGGGAAACGGCACCGCTGATCACGCTTTCGCGAAGCAGTTTGCTATCTGCTTGTACTGATTTCAGTTTGCAATCAGCCAGCAGCTGCTCGTAGGAGATATTCAGATATACCAGCATAATGACGCCAATTTCTACGGCAACACCAACAAGTGCGATAAAACCAACTCCAACAGCAACTGAAAAATTGAACCCGTACAAATACATTAGCCATAGCCCGCCAATGGGTGCGAGTGGCAAAGTGCCGATGATCAGTGCGACTTCGGCAAGGCTTCTAAAATTCATATAGAGCAAAAATACGATTATGGTGAGTGTCAGCGGAACGACATAGCTGAGCCGCTCTTTCGCCCTTTCCATATATTCGTATTGCCCAGACCAGGTGAGCGAATAACCAGCGGGCAGTTCGACATTAGCTGAGACGACCTCTCTGGCCTCTTGAACGTAAGTACCTACATCAACGTCCTGTATGTCCACGAATGTCCAGCCATTGAGGCGGGCATTTTCGCTCTTGATGCCTGGCGGACCGTCTTCTACATAGATATTGGCAACGTCGGACAATGCGATTCGTTGTCCGTTGGCAGTGAGTAGAGGGAGCATCTCAAGAGACTCTACTGAGTTGCGATAGGCCTGCGGGTATCGCAGTTGTATTGGATAGCGTTCCAATCCCTCTACAGATTCACTGATATTCATTCCGCCAATGGCTGTAGCCACAATTTGTTGAATGTCACTGATATTGAGGCCATACCGAGCCGCTTGGTCACGTTGTATGTTTACCTTGATGTAGCGCCCTCCAGCAACACGTTCCGAATACACTGATGTTGTTCCAGGCAAATCTGAAAGCTCCCGTTCGATGTCCTGGCCTATGCGCTGAATCTCAGCCAAGTCAGGGCCCGCCACCTTAATACCTACCGGTGTTTTGATGCCCGTGGCCAACATATCGATTCGGGTTTTGATAGGCATGACGAAGGCATTCGTAATGCCCGGAATGGTGACCAGTGTATTTAGCTCCCGCATCAAGCCATCAATGGTGAGGCCTTCACGCCACTCTGCTTTGGGTTTTAACTGAATGAACGTTTCTATCATTGTCAGAGGGGCAGGATCGGTTGCACTATCTGCTCTTCCCATCTTGCCGAAAACCGTTTCAACTTCTGGCACAGTACTGATTAGCTTGTCAGTCTGCTGAAGTAGCTCTCTTGCTTTGCCGATTGAGATGCCCGGGTAGGTGGTGGGCATATACATCAAGTCACCTTCATCTAGGGGGGGGATGAACTCGCTGCCAATACGGGATACAGGCCAGAAGCCGACGATGGTCATTACGAACGCTATTAGTAGGGTTAGTTTGGGGTAGGCGAGAACAGACTGAATCGCTGGACGATAAGCACCAATGATAAGCCGATTGAGAGGGTTGTCTTTCTCACTGCGCACCCGGCCTCGGACGAAGTAACCCATCAAAACCGGAATGAGTGTAATGGCCAGCACAGCTGACGCCGCCATAGCAAATATTTTGGTATAGGCGAGCGGCGAAAACATTCTTCCTTCCTGTGCTTCCAGCGTGAAAACAGGTAGAAAGTTCATTGTGATTATCAAGAGTGAGAAGAAGAGCGCGGGGCCGACTTCTGTCGCAGCATCCCGCACTATTTCCCAACGATTCTCATTTGTCAGCGGGGTCTTCTCCATTTTCTTGTGCATGTTCTCGATCATGACAATCGCGCCATCAACCATTGCCCCAATGGCAATGGCAATTCCGCCGAGAGACATGATATTGGCGTTGACGCCTTGAAGGTTCATCACAATGAAGGCCACAAGTATGCCAATGGGTAAGCTGACAATCGCAACCAATGAAGAACGGAAATGAAAAAGGAAAACAATGCAGACGATTGCAACGATGATGAATTCTTCTACTAGGGTTTCCCATAAGTTGCTTACCGCATTGTTGATCAACTCTGCACGGTCATAGACGGTGACAATTTCGACCCCGGCAGGCAAGCCGCCTGATAACTCTTCGAGCTTGGTTTTCACGCCCTCTATTACATTGGCCGCGTTTTCTCCAAATCTCATGATGACAACACCGCCTACAACTTCGCCTTCACCATTGAGTTCGGCAATCCCGCGGCGCATCTGTGGCCCCAGATTTATCTCTGCTATGTCATTGAGCAAAATCGGGGTACCGTTTTGGTTCATGCCCAGCGGAATATTTGTCAGATCGTCGACACTGGACAGGTAGCCGTCGGCTAAAACCATATACTCCGCTTCCGCCATCTCTATAACTGAGGCGCCTGATTCCTGATTCCCTCGCTGAATTGACATCTGGACGTGACTGAGTGGTATGCCGAATGCTCTCAGTTTTTCCGGGTCTATCTGGACCTGGTACTGTTTGACCATGCCGCCAACTGTTGAGACTTCAGATACACCGGGAACCGTTTGCAGTTCATATTTGAGAAACCAGTCCTGAATGCTTCTCAGTTGGCCGAGATCCTGTTGCCCTGTGCGATCAACAAGTGCATAAAGGTATACCCATCCAACACCAGTGGCATCTGGCCCAAGTTGAGGAGTGGCCGCTGCGGGTAATTCTCCTGCGACCTGGTTCAAGTACTCTAGAACGCGACTTCGCGCCCAGTACAGGTCAGTATCGTCATCAAAGATGACATACACAAAGGAGTCGCCAAAAAAGGAATATCCGCGAACGTTGATTGCACCTGGTACTGATAGCATGGCCGTTGTTAGCGGATAAGTAACCTGGTCTTCAACAACTTGAGGAGCCTGGCCTGGATAAGATGTTTTGATGATTACTTGAACATCTGATAAATCTGGCAACGCATCCACAGGTGTTTCTCTAACCGAGTAGATGCCTAGCACCACAATGACTGCTGTGAGCATCATGACGAAGAACCGGTTGCGAATCGACCAGGATATTATGTTTGCGATCATGTTCTCTTCACTGTGTGGCTATACTTAACAGTTGCCATTTACAAATTTTCCGCTGACGTTGGTTCCATCGACATTCTATGGAAGTCGGAATCAATGCTCGATTCGGAATCAATGAGAAAATGTGCGGAAGTTACTACTCTGTCCCCGGGCAGGAGACCCTTCAGAACTTCAGTTTTTTCATCACCCCGCCTGCCCAGGGTAAGGCTAACTGACTTGAATTTTCCTTCGCCCAAGGCCAGAACAACTCGGTCTTGAACGCCATCTCTGATGATGGATTCGTTGGGTAACAGCAAAACTTCTTCGTCTTCGTCGCTGTGTTCAATCGTTACCTGGGCAAACATATTCGGTTTTAATGCCTGGTCGGGGTTCTGGAACTTAAGTCGCACTTGGACAGTGCGTGTATTTTCATCCAGAGTCGGGTAAACGAAATCTACAATCCCCATCCAAGTACGGCCCGGAATGTAATCAAGCGTCATCACTACCGGGTCGCCAACTGACACCAGCGGAACCTGGCGTTCAAATACTTCAGCTATTACCCATACTTCATTGAGCACACCAATCGAAAGAATTGCATTTCCTGGTTGAACAAATTGACCTTCCCTAACTCCTAGCTCTGCAACTAGTCCGCTCTGCGGTGCATAGACAGTGACGGTTTGAAAAACTCTGCGCTCTTCTTTCACTCTGTCAATTAATTGCTGAGGTACTTGCAGTGCTCGAAGTCTTTCTTCGGAGGATTGAACCAGAGTTGAGCGCTGTGGCTCCCTGTTCAACGCTATTAATAACTCTTCTTGGGCGCTGACTAATTCAGGAGAATAGATCGAATAGATAGGTTGGCCATTCTCAATAAATTCACCTTGAGTCTTCACATTGAGCGCATCGATCCAACCAGCGATACGTGGATGCATGTGCACAAGACGATCTTCGTCGAACCGCACGTAGCCTACCGTTCTGAGTGTACTTTTGAAGGGGCTGACTTCGACACGCGCCGTGCGCACTCCGAGGTTGTTTTCAACCACAGGAGAAATTGATACGACACCAGGTCCGCTGCCAGCTTCTTCGTAAACAGGAACCAACTCCATGCCCATAGGTGACAGGCCTGGTTTATCGCTTCTGAAAGTAGGATCCATTGGTGAAACCCAATAGAGAGGCTGGCTTGGATTCCCTAAATCTTGCGCCGGACTGGATTGTTGGGTCAGCATAAAGGAAAGTCCGCCACCCGACAGAGCGCCGATAACTATGCCTGCAATTAATAAACTCACACCTGGTTTCATTGTGTATTACCCCTATCTTTGAGACCTTGTTAACAGGTAGCTCAAACGTGCCAGTACTTTTTGTCTTTCAACGTTGATCTGAAGTAATTCGATTTTGGTATTCAGCTCACTGATATACGCTCGCATGACTTCCTCAAAATCACCTTCATCAGCTGTATAGGCGGAAAGAGTGGCTTGAGTCAGGTCATTAATTTGTCCTAGCAGAGTCTCGGAATAGAGCAATTGCCTCTCATCGAGGACAACGAGTTCAGCCATCGCTTGTTGGTAGTTTGCATAGAGATCTTTGTAAAGCAGGGTAAGCTCTATTTCTCTAGCTGATGCGTTGTGTTGACTGGCTCTAATACGTGCGTGTTGCCGATTCTCCGGGAAAATAGGCAGGTCGAAACTGAATTCAAGAGAAATAAAATCCGCTCGATCCAGCCCCAGCACCGTGCGATCCCGATACCCATAGGAAGCACCTACACTATAAGAGGGCTTGAGACTTTGCTTTGCTAATTCAACGCCAGTCTCGGCTACCTGTATGCGTTTGTTGTGAGCGAGAATGCGAGGGTGTTCTTTGAAAAAGTCTGCGGCTTCGGCGAGGCTTGTTAGTGTAGTGCTCGATGACTCTATTTCAGGAATTGTTGAACTCAATGGAGCTGAAATGTAAGCATCAGGTAGCCACTGTGACAGTTTTTGTTTGTTGCTTTGCTGTTGTTGCCGGAGCATGGCAAGCCGGTCTTCCAGTCGCACCAGTTCCAACTCTGCTCGTACCAGGTCTTGTTGCCTTGCCAATCCAGCTGCCACCGAATATCGGGCGTTCGTAATTTCTACAAGCTGCTCAAACAAGGCGCGATCTGTCTCTATGAGCACAATGGATTGTTCTGAGAGAAAGGCATTTAACCAAAGCTGAGTGACGGTGAGAGTCACGCTGGCTTTTCGATCTTCCCTTAGATATGGATTCATTTTACTCTGCAAAAATAGCTGCTCTTCCCTGAGAGATTGGCTGTTGCCTCTTGGAAACATTTGATTGAGACCCACTCGAAATTGAGTCATCGGTTCCTGATCAAAATTAAGCGTGTTCGTAGGCAGGTTTGCTAATCCAACGGCCATACGCGGATCAGGGAGTTGCCCCACCGCGATAGATTCTTCTAGCAAACCACGTTCTTCTTGTTCGTTTGCATCTAACCAGTCGTCGTTTGCTATAGCCTCTTCAACTGCGCGATCCAGAGTAACAACAAGACTTGACTGCGCAATGCTATCGACAGTGGACAACATCATTCCTAGCAGAAATCCGAATTCGATCAGACTTGCTCTTGAAACAATCATTAGTTTTCTCTTGCTTAGATAAATTCCATTACAACAGCTCATGCCAAACAGGCACGAGGTAGTTTAGAGTTGGATTTGGAAAAATAGCGGGCGAGCCAAACCCAGAAAGTGCAGACGCACTAACCCCATGTCTAGCTCAGGATTGGTGGACGAAAGGGAATTTCTAGAGCAGTGTTTAGGTGGGGGTTTGAGTAGCCTTGCCCCAGGGTCAGGCTAATTGGCAAACTCAAGAATTCTTCGGAGCTGCTCGTGGCAGAATTGCAGCCGACACATTGTGAGCAACTGTCATGATCTGCGTGGTGTGAGAAGGATTGTTTAATCTCGTGATGATGAGCTAGTTGCTCATGCGATACACCTTCTATATCGAACGAGGAGAGACCATTAGAATAGATTTGGGCTGAAGCATTCTGTTGCGATTCACTTCCTATGGCATCTTCTGCGCAGTTCAATAGCGGGCTTGCTGCTGCTTGGCCGACCATGGCAAACAATAATACAGCAAAAATCATTTTCGATTTAGCAGAGTTCATGGGGCGTATGGTGAGCTCGATTCAACTAAATTGCAATGGATTTCAGAAAAATCTTCTAATTATCAAAACCTTAGAGCTGCTCCTAGGTTTAATACATATCAATAAAACTATTGACTCAACAAAAAGTTACGGTTTGGTGGTAGAAACAGGACTATACAAAAATGCAGAATTAAAAAATTCTGGGGAAAACCATGGACGGGGTTGATAATCAACTTATCGAACAGCTGCCAAGTAATATTGTCATTTTAGACGAATTCTCATTACTTGTATTGGTATAGGTAGTAGTGTCGAAATGATGTATGTTGCGGTTAAGTTACAAGATTTGCTAATAAAAAGTTCTCCTGTAAAAAGCACTAATCCCCTCGCAATATTAACCAGCAGTAGCGCTGTCGCACTTCGGTTAAACCCAGAATAATTTCTTCAACTATAAACTCTATTTTCGGGAATTGTGAGGGATCAGCTAACGGCCTGCATTTTGAATCCTGAAACAGACCGCTAACAAATAGCGTAAAGTTTGACGAGAAATCGAATTTCCCGATTCAATTTAATACTTTAAAACGAATTTAGAGCTTGTAACTATTATAGATATATTCAATTGAACAATCAGCAGAGTAAGCTTTGTACCTCCGACACAATCGGCCGCGGACTGTAAACTCGAAAACTCTTTATCACGCTTTGGTCGATGGAGGTTGAATCTCAGAATGCGAGCCACTTAGGCCATCCTGATCAACCGTAGTGGTTTTCATCTCACGAGTAATGTTTAAAGTTTCATTTTCTCCGGCAAGGGTTGTTATAACACTTCGATTAATAACTGAATGCTCTCGAAAATCCAAGCAGCGCTGCTTGATCCCAGCCTCTCGGGTGCAGGCGTCTTTGCTTACTTGGCCCATTTTCATCAGGTTGATTCTCCATTTGGTATGACTTCATGGACTAGGGGGATCCGGACAAATACGGTTCCTGAAAAAATTAGGAGTTAATCTGGCTTCACTGCATGTTCTCAAATGGTGGAAGATGTCATTGAGCCAAGCTCAATGGGCCGCTCGTACCTATTGGTCAAAATCATTGATTTTTAAATTTTTGCGTGTTTGATTTTTAGGCGAAGTATCTATGCGGACAACACTTTTTTTGTAGTGCATACAGACAACCTTAAAGCCACTTGAATCTCGACGCCCCGGGAAATTACGGCTACAATCTGGTCTGGAAAAACCGAAAAATGAGTAACCCTTTGTTTTATTTATGATAATGAAGACACTAAAGCAAAATTATAATTATAATTATGATTATATTGATAGGATAATATTCTGCTACTCTGCGTAGAATTTCACTTTGTATGATCAGGCATAAGAATACAGCACAAACCATTCCGGCATTTCTTGCCTTGCTATTGCTGTTGCTGGCCAATACGTCACACATTCATCTTCGTTATTGCCTCGATGGTGATGAGGCGCCTTTATCAATCCACTTTGAAACCGACGATTCTCATCCAGAGAGTTTGCTCCCGGCCGGTAGTCCCGACGAATTAAATCTGGCGGATGTAGAAAGTGAATTTTCGTTGGATACGCTTTTGTCCAAGGATTTCAAGGCTTACGCCGAATCCGCCGCCATTCCTGTTTCTTACCTTCCTACTTTTACAGGCGCTTCTCAAATAGCCCATCGCTTGCCTTTCGAGCAGGATGCCCAACCTGATAAGCCTGAAACTTTCCTACCGCCTTCCCGGGCACCTCCTGCATTTATTTAGATATCGATAAGAATAAGCCGGCTTGGTAGATCTACTCCTGGGCCGAAGTCTTTTATATCTAATTGCAGGAAACAGCTTATGAACACTAAGTGTTTGATGACTGTGCTGGTAGTTGTGAGCTTCAATTCTACAACCTTGGCACAAGAGTCTCTCACCGACACAATTTCACTTCGGGAAGCGATGGAAGCCACTCTCAAGCGCCATCCCAGTTTGCGTAGTTTTTCACTGCGCAGTGAATCATTATCAGGCGAGCGGCAACTAGCCAATTTGAGACCAGCCTATCGAATCCAGGGTTCACTCGAAGATGCGTTAGGCACCGGAGACGTGCGGGACTTTACCGGTGCAGAAGCCACTTTTCAGCTTTCCAACATTGTTGAGTTGGGAGGTAAACGCCCAGCGCGTGTGGGCGTAGTAAATCGCCGCCTTGATATGTTGAATGCCGAGCAGCGGCTTGCTGAACTCGATTTGTTGGTCGAAGTTGTGAGGCGCTATATCGAGGTGGCTTCGGCCCAGGAAATACTTGCATTGCAGGGTCAGGCTTTAGCACTGGCAGAAACTACTATTCTCTTTCTCCAACCGCTGGTATCGGCAGGCCAGTCTCCACAACTGGAATTAGATAGGGCGAATGCTGCGTTGCGTCGTGCTGAAATAGCAGAACAGTCCGCTGAGGCCCTGCTGGAGAGTGCAAGAATTCGCCTTTCGAATATGTGGTCAAGTAACTCGCCACAATTTGATGGTGTTGATGCCAATCTCCTGGACATTGGTGAAGTAACTCCTATCGAACCGCTTCTCACCACGCTCGAGTCCAATCCTGATATTGAATTTTTAGCAGCTGAGAGTCGCATGAGAGAAGCCGAGGTCGTATTAGCCGAATCTCGTCGTCGGGCTAACGTGCAATGGACGGTAGGTGTGAGACACCTTAAACAACTGGATGACACTGGCTTCACCTTTGGTGTCAGCATCCCGCTTTTTAACGAATCTCGTGCCAGCGGAGCCATCAGAGCCGCGAGGGCAAATGAGCAAGAAGTGGAGGCGAGGCGGCTGACAGCGCTTAATGCCATCGAAGGAGAGATTCGTTCATTATCCCAGCAACTGGAACAAAATATCACCGCAGCACGCACCCTTATACAAGAGGTGATTCCAGCGCTTGAGAGTGTGCAACAGCAAGTCCAGGCTGCCTATTCAGCGGGAAGTTACAGCTATTTAGATTTGATTAGTGTTCAACAAGAATATCTCGATGCGCAATTGGCATTGATCAACAACGCGAGCAGTGCGCACAGACTGCGGGCAGAAATCGAAAGGCTCAGTGGGCTACCGCTCACTGGATCGCAATGAGGACAGATCAATGAAAATGAACATATGCAAATATCAAAAAACCCCAAGCAATCTGCTGTTGATTATATGGGTTCTGCTTTCCCTGCCTTTGCAAAATATCATGGCGGCAGAAGAACATGGCGGAGAACATGAAGAGGAGCATGAAGAAGAAGTCGTTACGATTTCAGATGAGCTAGCTCTGGAATTGGGCATAGAAACTGCATTAGCAGGGTCGGGCATTATCAATCGTGACATCCTGCTATACGGCCGGACCATGCCGGACCCGCAGGGAATCAGCCATGTGTACGCTCGTTACCCTGGTTTGATAGTGTCTATGCAACCTGCTCTAGGGGATTCCGTTGAGGCCGGTCAAGTTATCGCGGTCATCGAGGCAAACAGCAGT
This sequence comes from uncultured Pseudohongiella sp., assembly GCA_965262465.1. Lineage (GTDB taxonomy): Bacteria > Pseudomonadota > Gammaproteobacteria > Pseudomonadales > Pseudohongiellaceae > UBA9145. The sequence continues at coordinate 396,364 of OZ253535.1, forward strand.
TTGCAAAACTATGAAATTCGCGCACCTCTTAGCGGGATCGTTGTGGAAAAACATGCTAATCAGGGCGAACTCGCTTCTGGGCAGCCTCTGCTAACAATTGCTAACTATGACAGAATTTGGGTAGACCTGACCGTGTTCCCAGGTGATTCGCAACAGATTGTTCCTGGGCTGCCTACAACGATTCGTATGGATGATCGTGCCGCAGAAAGCGCCATCAGCTATATCAATCCGAGTCAGGGGGAGTCTCCAACGGTGATAGCCCGTGTGCCTCTCGACAATTCTGATTCGATTTGGACTCCAGGTTTGTTGGTTGAAGGATTTGTACACATCGAATCCACTGAAGTCCCGGTCGCTGTCAACAACGGTGCCTTGCAGACCTATGAAAACAATTCAGTGGTTTTTGTGCTAGAGGGAGAGACTTATGAACCCCGGCCTGTCGATCTCGGCCAGTCCGACCCTTTTTCAACTGAAATTTTGAATGGCTTGCTACCCGGCGAGCGTTATGTTGTTGCCAATAGCTACCTTATCAAGGCGGACCTCGAGAAAGAAGGTGTCGAACATGATCACTAGGAACTCAATCCATGCTTGAACGAATTATCAATTTAATGATCCACAATCGCTGGATCGTCATGATGGGGGTGCTCGTAGTATGTGCCTTAGGAGTGTGGAACTTTCAAAACCTGCCTATTGACGCGGTACCTGACATTACTAATGTGCAGGTGCAAATCAATACTGAGGCGCCCGGGTACTCGCCACTAGAGTCTGAACAACGGGTTACTTTCCCCATTGAAACCGCACTCGCTGGACTTCCACAGCTCTCTTATACACGTTCGTTGTCAGCCTATGGCTTGTCTCAGGTGACAGTGGTCTTTGAAGAAGGCACGGATATTTACTTCGCCCGTAACTTAGTGAATTCACGGCTGAGCGCGATTAAAAGCCAGTTACCCAGTGGCCTGGAACCTGAAATGGGACCCATTGCTTCTGGTCTCGGTGAAATCTTCATGTACACCGTGAAGGCCGAAGAAGGTGCAAAACAAGTGAACGGCGAACCCTATGATTTATTTGCGCTACGAGAGATCCAGGATTGGATTATTAAGCGGCAGCTGATCCTGGTAGATGGCGTAACGGAAGTTAACACCAGCGGAGGTTACGAGAAGCAATATCACGTTACACCTGACCCTTCAAAGATGCTGCGTTATGGCATTACGCTACCTGAATTGCTGGAAGCGCTCTGGAATAACAATATCAATCAGGGAGCTGGCTACATCGAGCGTAATGGCCAACAGTTGATGGTGCGTTCCCCGGGGCAACTAACCACCATTAAGGATATCGAACAGGTGAGCATTGAGTCTACCAATAGTATTCCGGTTCGAATTAAAGACGTTGCGGAAGTCGCTATCGGTCGCGAGCTGAGAACAGGTGCCGGAACTCATGCCGGAGAAGAGGCCATTATCGGCACGGCGTTCATGTTACTGGGAGAAAATTCGCGAACCGTTGCCAGGCTGGTTGCTGAGAAACTCGAGGAAATTAACTTAACTTTGCCTGATGGTGTGGTTGCCCAACCGCTCTACGACCGAACTGTACTGGTTGAAAATGCCATGGCTACAGTTGAGAGAAATCTTGTAGAGGGAGCATTGCTAGTCATTGTCATTCTGTTTCTGTTGTTGGGAAACTTCCGCGCTGCCCTGATCACGGCAACCGTAATTCCAGTGAGTATGCTTGCCACGATTTCAGGTATGGTTGAAGCAGGCGTATCTGCCAACTTGATGAGCCTGGGGGCGCTTGATTTCGGGCTGATCGTCGATGGGGCGGTAATCATCGTCGAAAATTCTATTCGTAGGTTGGGAATGGCAACGCAGGGAAATTCGATCCTGAGTCTTAAGGAGCGATTGCTGGTGGTCTATGAAGCGACCAATGAGGTAATACGGCCCAGCCTCTTTGGTGTAGCTATCATCACCCTAGTTTATATTCCTATCTTTTCGCTCACTGGTATTGAAGGGAAGATGTTTCACCCAATGGCACTGACCGTCATCATGGCATTGCTGTCGGCTATGGTTCTCTCACTGACCTTCGTGCCTGCGGCAGTGGCGCTTTTCATAACTGGCAAGGTGTCGGAGAAGAAGAATCCCGTCATGCGAGTCGCTGAATTAGTTTATAAACCGGTACTACAGGCATCACTGCAGCTACGTTGGCTGGTGGTGATGCTCGCATTATCTGCCGTCAGCGGAGCCGGCTGGTTAGCAAGTACAATGGGATCAGAGTTTATTCCACAGCTCGATGAAGGCGATGCCACTGTTCAGGCATTGCGCCCTCCCGGAACCAGCCTGCAACAATCGATCGAGATGCAGGACATCCTCGAACGTCGCCTGCTCGAGTTTCCTGAAGTACAGGATGTATTTTCTCGAATCGGAACGCCGGAAATTGCTTCTGATCCCATGCCCCCGAGCATCTCAGATACCTTTGTCATCTTAAAACCCAGGAGCGAATGGCCTGATCCACTTTTGCAGAAGAGTGAATTATTGGAGGAGTGGGAAGAAACGCTTGAAGAGCTTCCCGGTCAAATCTATGAAGTCACGCAACCAATTCAGATGCGATTCAATGAACTAATCTCCGGGGTGCGTTCTGACCTCGGTATTTTGGTGTTTGGCGAAGACCTTGATCAACTAAATTTAACGGCACAGGAGATACTTGCGATAGTAGATCAGATCGAGGGTGCGGCTGATGCCCGGATCGAACAGACTGACGGGCTACCTATGCTCACACTTACCCCTAAGCGGGAAGTATTGTCGCGCTATGGTCTTAGCATCAGGGATGCCCAGCACCTGATCAGTGCAGCCATTGGAGGAGAATCTGTCGGGCTGATTTACGAAGGCGACCGACGTTTTCCGCTGGTGGTACGTCTGCCCGAAGAAATGCGCCTTGATCTCGACAGGATCGGTAGGCTGCCGATACCTGTGCCTGTTATCGCTAATGCCGCTGGCTACGTACTCCTGTCTGAAGTGGTAGATACTGAACTTGTGTCTTCTCCGAACCGGATCAGTCGTGAGAATGGGCAGCGCAGAGTGGTAGTCAGTGCAAATGTCAGGGGACGCGATTTAGGGTCTTTCGTTGCCGAAGTGCAGGAGGCAATTTCCGCCCGGATTGAATTGCCGCCAGGCTATTTCGTGGAATATGGTGGCACCTTCGAGCAACTGGAATCCGCAAGCCAGCGCCTGTCTCTGGTGGTGCCCGCTACGCTCGTATTTATATTTGGGCTGCTGCTTATCGTTCTCGGATCATTCCGCGATTCCCTGATTATCTTCACTGGAGTCCCATTAGCCCTGACTGGCGGCGTGTTGGCACTTTGGCTGCGGGATATGCCGCTATCTATAACGGCAGGGGTGGGTTTTATAGCCTTATCCGGTATCGCCGTACTAAACGGCCTTGTCATGCTTACGTTCATCAAAGCTTTGTGGCAGGAGAATGGTGAATTGGTTCCTGCCATCATTGAAGGTGCCATGACTCGCCTACGACCCGTATTAATGACCGCTTTGGTCGCCAGCCTAGGCTTTATTCCCATGGCTCTTAACACCGGGATTGGAGCAGAAGTTCAGCGACCGCTGGCTACGGTTGTGATTGGTGGTATTGTGTCATCTACCTTGCTCACGCTAGTGCTGCTACCTGCGCTGTATCTAATCGTGAACAAGAATCGTCGCTTGGAAGCCATTTAAGTTAGCGCAATGCACGATCACGCTTATATGAGTAACGAGAGCAGCGAGCGGATTGGCTGGGCTTTTGTACTGAATGTCAGTTTTACGATTATCGAGTTCGTGGGTGGCCTGCTTACGAATAGTACCGCCATCATGGCAGACGCGGTGCATGATCTAGGCGACAGCCTCTCCATCGGTTCTGCATGGGTGCTTAACCGGATGGCGGACAAGGGGGCTGATGACTCTTTCACCTACGGCTACAAACGTCTTTCGCTGCTGGGTGCCCTGATAAATGGAATTGTTCTGATTGCCGGGTCAGCATGGGTGCTAATGCAGGCGATTCCAAGGCTATTTGATCCCGTGATGCCGGTAGTAGAAGGGATGCTGGGTCTCGCTATTCTGGGGGTCGTCGTAAACGGCTTTGCGGCCTATAAACTCAGTGCTGGTACCACGTTGAACGAGAAAGTACTCAACTGGCATTTGCTCGAGGATGTACTCGGCTGGGCAGCAGTACTCATCGTTTCAATTGTGCTCATGTTTGTTGAAGTAGCGATCTTGGACGCCCTACTCGCGGTGTTCTTTACGCTCTTTATTCTAGTCAACGTTTTGCGAAACACGGGGCAGGCTCTCAAATTATTTCTTCAGGCAGTGCCTGACCGTGGGCTGGTAGAAAATGTTCGTGATGAATTGTTGTCACTACATTCGGTGGCGTCGATTCATCATGAACACGCCTGGTCACTCGATGGTGAGTCAACCGTCTATACAGCGCATCTGGTAATGGATTCTCCTATGGAATGTGCACAACAAGTTGAGATTAAAAGCGAGATAGCGCGAATTCTCGATAAATTCCAATTTGCTCACACTACAATAGAGCTCGAATTCCCTGAAGAGCCTTGCAGGGATCTGGATAACGATTTGGATGATCATTCATAATGTCACAGAACGATTCAAACCAGGCGATCGGCAGTTGGTGTAGTACCTTCGCCGTTCCAAAAATGGATTGCCCCTCTGAAGAGGCAATTATAAGAATGCAACTTGAGAGCATTGAGCCCACTCCTTGCCTCGATGTTGATATTCCAAATCGTACAGTTCGCGTATTCCATAGCTGTAGTAGCGACGACATTGAGCAACGTATGTCGGGTTGCAACCTGGGAGCTGTTCTTAGGCGCTCGGAACCAATGAGCGAGCAAGCGTGGAATCTATCCTTGCCGAGTCGTACTAGCACGGAGGATAGTGAAGAAAAAACCCTCAAGATACTATTGGCAATAAATGGGTTTATGTTTTTGTTCGAGCTAGTGGTGGGCTGGATTGCCCAATCCACCGGACTGATTGCAGATTCTATTGACATGTTTGCTGATGCTGCTGTCTATGGAGTTGCACTTATTGCAGTCGGACAGAGCGCCAGGAAGAAACTACATGCTGCACATTTGTCAGGGTTACTTCAGCTTGTCCTTGCCTTCGGTGTCTTGGCAGAAGTATTGCGCCGCTACCTCTTTGGCAGCGATCCGATATCGATGCTGATGATGGGTATTGGAGCGATTGCTCTCGCCGCAAACGTGACTTGCCTGTTCTTGATAATTAAGAAGAAGGACAGTGGCGCACACATGCGGGCGAGCTATATCTTCTCGGCCAATGATGTAATCGCCAACTTGGGTGTGATTACTGCGGGTGTACTGGTTGCCTGGACCGATTCCCGGTATCCAGACCTGATCATTGGTTTTATCATCGCCATGGTTGTGTTTTCAGGTGCTTTTCGTATTCTCAGAATCCGGAATTGACCAGGTGCCCCCCTTTTTCGAAATCGAGCGCCCAACTAATACAATGAGTAAACTTGAATCTTCATGTGAACAATATCTGGTTTAGGCTGAGGATCGAAAAACTATTCACTATTGATGTGAACTTTTGTGCGAAATCTACTTCATTCGAACTCTGAAGATTTTAGTTGCATTAGACATCAATCTAGCCATTTCTTCAGAGGGTCTCTTTTTAGTTTGTTTCGAGTCAGCAATCTTTTTCCTCATCAATGTAATTCGTCTGTATATGAATTAGGACTCTATGAACTTCAAAATAACTGCACAATCATAATTGCTCACTAAAAGGTCCATAAGGATTTCAGCGATAGAGACCTTGGTAGATTCTCCCGTTCCTGCCTGACTTTGGAACAACTTACTTAGTATTGCTATGGCCAACTAAACATTGAGTCCAGTTTCCAAGACAAGACATTCGTGTTTTATATAATCTAAATGATAATGATTTGCATTTAGATTAACCTTTGGTAATATTCACATTCTTTGGAATCTTCTTCGGTCAATGATATGAAAACAGCTAATTCGCTTATTGCTGTTGCGGGCGTGAGCATCTCTTGCACCTGGGCAGCAGCACAATCAACCAATTCTGAAGTACTACACGAAGTAACTATTATCGGTAGCACTGCCGACGCGAGAGCCATAACCGGTTCTGCTCATGTCATCGATTCGGCCAACCTCCGTGAATTTTCATATACTGATATTCAACGAGTTATCCGGGAAGTACCGGGGGTATCTCTGCAAGTTGAGGACGGATATGGATTGCGCCCTAACATTTCCATCCGGGGTGTGGCTACCGAGCGGAGCGGACGCATCACCCTGCTTGAGGACAATATACTAATAGCGCCGGCACCTTATTCTGCACCTTCCGCCTATTATTTTCCTACCGTCGGTCGCATAAATGCTTTCGAGGTATTAAAAGGGCCTGCGGCAATTACACAGGGTCCGTACACAATCGGTGGCGCTTTGAATATGGTTTCTACACCTATTCCGGAACGCTTCGGAGGCAACATGTTAGCCGAAGCGGGCGAAGATTCAACGTACAGGGTGCATGCCTATTACGGTGGACGCACAGACTCAGGATTAGGGTTTTTGCTTGAAACTCACCAATGGCAGTCAGACGGATTTCAGTCGATCGATCGCAGCTCCCGCGACACCGGACTGGATGTAAAAGACTACACCGTCAAGTTAAGCTACATGCCTGCGGATTCACCTCATTCCATCGACTTAAAAGTGCAAAAGGCCGACCAGAATTCCAATCAGAGCTATGTCGGGCTCACTGACCAGGATTTCGATTCGGATGCGTTCAGACGCTATGGATTGACAGAGTTGGACAATATTAGAACCTCACACAACCAGCAGATTCTACGTTACCAGTTTGAGCTGAACGATCAGGTGTCCTTGTCTGCAACGGCTTACAACAATGAACTTTCACGAAACTGGTTGAAAACTGAAGGCATTGATTTTGATGGTAGCGCTTCGGCAGAGAGTTTCTCCCGTACCAGTTGGTTTAACGTTACCCAGGCGATCAATACCAACCGTTCTTTGAGCGAAACAACACCATCGGAGTTACAGGGAATCCTCGATGGAACTATTGATACTGCTGATGGAAGCATACAGCTACGCGCAAATGACAGGGAATACTATTCTAGAGGACTACAATTTACCGTTAACGCTGAATTTAACTTGGGTCAGTTTTACCACGAATTGCAGATCGGTATTCGCATTCACGAAGATGAGGAGGATCGCTTGCAGCGCAACAGCACTTATTCTCAACGAGGAGGCAAGCTTCAATTATTCGATCTGGGCGAGTTAGGTAATGCCGGTAACCGAGTACAGGAGGCTGAGGCCTTAGCTGTATATATTTATGACTCTATTCAGTGGGGTTCTTGGACACTGACGCCGGGTTTGAGATACGAGGATATCGATCAACAACGCACTAGGTTTGGAGATGGCCCAGCCCGCAGCTTTCGTGATAGCCGCAACAATAGTACCCGAGTATTGTTGCCAGGACTCGGAGCGCTTTACCAACTTACAGATTCATGGTCCGTGCTAGGAGGTGTGCACAAGGGCTTCACTGCACCAAGTAATTCCCCCGGCGTGAAAGAGGAAGAGGCGCTAAACTATGAGTTGGGGTTTCGCTATCAGGAAGCCAGCTTCAACGCTGAATTGATTGGCTTCTTGAGTGACTATGACAACCTCCTTGGTGAATGCACTTCATCTTCTGGCTCAGATTGCATAATAGGTGATGCATTTAATGGCGAAGCTGCAACTGTAAGAGGAGTGGAAGCTCTTCTTAATACTAATCTGGTTGCAACGACGGCTTGGAAGATGCCATTTTCACTAAGCTACACCTATATTGATGGTTCGTTTGATACTGACATCGCGGAGACTGATTTCTTTGGAGATGTGGGTGCCGGGGACCCAATTCCTTACTTGCCTTCAAATCAGTTGCGAGTATCGATAAGTTTACAAACTGAAAACTGGTCAATTTCCGCAAGTGGTAACTATATAGATGAAGTTTGTGTACGGGCATCTTGCGGCGAATTTGAAAAAACAGATGATTCCTTTACCGTAGATGTTGTAGCCAATCTGCAGCTCAACAACAGTACGGATGTGTTTGCTAGATTGGAAAATCTTACCGGAGAAGAGGATATCATGGCTCGTCATCCCTATGGTGCAAGACCCAACAAGGACACAACCGCTTCGCTCGGATTACGTCTTAATTTCTAAACGCAATAAAATTGACCTTCGAGACCGCCTGACTTAATGAAACGTCGAGGTAAGATTCGATCAAAGTCACTTGTCTTGGCCCTGAACTCCTGTTTCCTATGTACTTCAGCGAACAGAATGCTTTGTTTGGGCGATACCTAATCATTGATATTTGAAATGCAAATAGTTTGCGTAGAAATCTGTGATTGAGCAGTGCGAGTCGATCGTATCCCAACCTTATTGATCCGCTCAGTTAGATGATTCGTGGGAGAGACAAAAGAACCAAAGTTCAAAAGGCTACCGTTGAAAAGCAACGGCTTCTTCTTGAATTGTTCGATTGATTCAAAGTGATTGCGATTTCATCCAAACATTCAACTTCCTGTTCTTTGAAATCTTCGAGTAGCCGCTGCTGCCAGCCGTAAATAATGTCGTTTGTTGATGTATTCAGACACAAAACTACTTGCAATCACTCCTATGGCTGAAGCAACAACTAACGCGGCTGAAGCCGCTAGAAATATAAGAACTTTCCTGTGTCTTTGTCGGTTGCAAACAGCAGGGTAGCTATCTGAGTATTGTCACCTAGTTCAGTGACAAATACCGTAGTAAAAACTAGAAAAAATACCTTCAGGTCCATTTTCACTCATTCCTTCCATCAACCAGTCAAATGTAAATTTCATCGACCAAGATCGTGGTGAGCTGAATCAAAGACTGAACCTAACGCTCAACTCGTAGGACCTCGGGTCTCCGAATATCCATTGATTTGGTACGTAGGGAGCCAGTACGTAATCATCCTCGTCTGTAAGGTTTCTTCCTCTTAGGGTGACCGTGACATCGTCATTAACAAACCAATTTACGCTGGCATCAAACACAGTGTACTCTGGAAGTACTTCTGAATTTCCGTCATTTGCAAATCGAGAGTCAACGTAGCGAAATCCTCCACCAATCTGTACATTTGGAAGGACAGCCCAGTTAAGCCACAAATTAGCAGTCTGCTCTGGAACATTGCGTGGTGTGTTTCCCGCAAGCGAAACACCGCCTGAGTAAAACTCATCAAATTCAGCATCAATGATCGCTGTGTTGAAATCTATACTTAAATTTTCCCCTGGATTCAATCTCAATGTGAATTCGAATCCATCAGAACTTTGCTGACCAATTTGTTCGGTTATTGCAGATGCGGGAAGACGCGTCAGTATGTCTTCTTTCTCTATATCAAAATATGCCAATGTGTATTCTGCTCGGCCATCCAAAAACTGCTGCTTGATACCAATCTCATACTGACGGCCAGTGGCAAGATCAAAATTAGCATTGCCTGCACTTATGGAGATTGGAGAGGTAACCGGATCAGCGGCAGTGCTAGCTTGTGCATATAGGCTCAAATTCTCGCGTGGTTGATAAACCAATCCAGCTCGCCAGGTGAATTCAGAGAAATCAGTTGAAAACGCAGATGCAGGATTTCCGCCAATCGCCAAGTCGAATCGATCGAAATCGATGTCATCATAGCGCGCGCCCAGCACTAGGCTGAGAGAGTCATTTAGCTGCAAGGTATCGTCCACAAATAAAGCGAATTGGCGAGTGTCAGTTTGGTAATCGAGAATGGTAGGAATCGTAGCTTGTGGAAGTGTTCCAGGGTCGAATCCAAATACTGGCACACTATCACCAACACCAAATCCACCTGTGGAGAAGTTATTCAAGTAATTCAGCTCTATATCATTTACCTCTGCTCCGATACTAATGGCATTGTCTAATCCCCCGAGATCAGATTCGATCAGAAAGTCGAACCGTGAACCGAGTTGTTCTTCATCATGGATGATGCCTAGATAGAATGCCCGATTGATTTGATTAGTAGAGGCATCATAGGAATACTCTTCCAGGTTTTGCCATTCACGCATGGCATCGAGGAGATAGGTATCGCTCCTAAACGTTACATTTGGCGAGATATTCCATTCAACATGGATTCTTGACCAAGTGTCTTCATATTGAACTTTCCCGTCGCCAAAATTGTAATTGTTTTCTCGATGAGAACGACTTGCTTCACCATTAATCAGTGGAGTGCCCCAATAAGGCGCGGCGTCTATGTCTGCATAGTCCAGGCTAAAGCGCACACTAAAATCATCATTTGGCTTATAGAGTAATGACCCTGCCCACACATCTCTCTGTTCATCTGCTCTGTCCACAAACCCATCTTCCTCTTGGTGTGAACCGTCCAAGCGAAATGCCCAATTGTCTGAGAGTTCTGCACCACCTCCGAGCGCCACTCGACGCATACCGAAACTACCTGCTGCCACGTTGCCTGAAAATTCACTGCTACCAAATTCAGGTTTCTTAGGCACAAAGTTGATAGTTGAGCCTAGAGCTCCAATTCCATTGATTACCGATCCAGCACCACGCAAGACTTCCACCTTATCAAGCGTCCAAGTATCCGCAGGAAAAGTAACTGTGCCAGCAACTATGTAAAGGCGTGTACCATCATAGGTATAAATAGTTGAGCCATGGCCATTAAAACCGCGTGAAGAAATTGATGTACCTCCATTACCTGGGCTTGCGCTGGATGAAATACCAGTTGAACGAGTAACGGCTTCTAGAGCTCCGTAATCTCCTTTGGTAGCTATTTCTTCTCGGCTGATGATGTCAACGCTGGCAGGCAAATCGAAACTCGACAGGCCCAAGCGACTCCCGGCACCATTTTCAGTATTGAGCCTGATGGTACCTACACCGCCTTGGCCGGTTACGACTATTTCTTCAATTGATTGTTGTGCTATCAACGTCGATGACATAGAAATCGCCACCGTGCCAACTGCTAAGGACAGCTGTGATTTATGTTTGCCATTGGCAAGCTTACTTAGGCTCATTGCCTGAACTCCATGCTATTTACTAATTCGGTTTAATAGGTGATTGGATGAGTTTTTGATCAGCGCAATGATAGAGCTTGCAGGTTACTAACAACAGGTTGTATGGCCTAGTTTTACGGTTAATTAACGTACTTATTGTTGGTTAATTAATGACTTGGCGCCAGGTTTTGATAATCTTCGATTCCGAAGAAACGAATGTAATCTAAGCGGAATATCTGCCAATATGAATCGAAATCCGACGACACATCTTAAACTCTCTAAATCCTTTATTTTGCTTACAGTTGGAATCTCTTTGAGCGCATGCTCAAACGACGAAGTGGAATGGATCGAAGTTCCACTTGAAGACAATGTGTACTTTCAGGAAGAGTTGGTTTCGAGCACGGATACCATAGAAATTCCATTGTTCGCAGGAGCAGATCTGGAGTACAAGTTAGGCATGAAGTTGGGCAACGCCGTGTCATACAACTGGCAAGCCGCTAACCTCGAATCACCTGATGAGCTGCTGATAGAATTTCATGGTCACACCATTCGAGAGTCTGAAGCTCCGGGGGATGTCATGTTCTATAAAAGGCATAGATCTGATTCTGCTTCTGGGTATCTGGTGGCCCCATTCGATGGAATTCACGGCTGGTACTTTGATAATCAGTCTAACAGTGACATTGTTATCACCTTAAACGTTTCCGGTTTTTACGAACTGCAGTGAAACTGAAATCAGCGTTATTCTTTGTGCACCGATGGATTGGTATCGGTATGTGTCTCCTGTTCGCGCTTTGGTTCGCCAGCGGAATTGTGATGATGTACGTAGAATACCCGGAGCTGACGGAGGAGGAGCGTCTTACAAACCTGATACCAATTGATTTTGATTCGGTACGAATTCCGCCACAGCAAGTTTTTGAAATAGCGGGTTCCTCTAGCAAGTTCGCAGGAATGAAGTTAGCCACGATTTTGGGTCGTCCTGCTTATCAAATTGAGACTGATTCAGAAGGAACCATTAGTGTATTTGCAGATGATGGCTCTGTTTTGACCGGGCTGTCTGAACGCCAGAATCAGAGCTGCAATAGCTATATGTCTAAATTTTGGTCTTAGTAGGACCATGTAAGATGCAATTAGAGGATGATTACCGAACCTTAAAGGGTGGAGTTACTACAGAAGCAAGTAAAAATGGTCTAATTTGTACTGATTCTCTACAATTTCGGAGAATTAGCTTGTACCTGTAGTAGGTTCAGGTTTTAAGATTGAGCTGTTAGCTAGTCTGATAATCTAGTTTCACTATATGACTAATCGCCCCCTAAAAATTACTAAAGTCCTAGTCCTGACGATGGTCGGATTGCTGCTATCGCTTTCAGTCAAGGCTGCGGCCGTCGAAGCTGAAATGTCTCAAGTCACTTTGTTTGTCGAAGGCATGATGAAAAGTCGCGGCGGTGTAACATGAATGAGCTGACCCGATAGTGTGGTAGCAGCTCTGTCAGAGCTGCCAGGAATAGAAGAAGATCAGATTGTTGTTAACTTGGAGAGAGATGCCTTTACTCTGAGTTACGATTCCGCCCGGGTAACCCTTGAAGACATGTATCTGTCGATTACCGAGCTTGGATACTCACCGGGGATGGAGCCTCTTGATGCGTTAGAATCGGATGGCAGTGGAGTATTAGAAACTTCACCTGTCGAAGCGGCTCTTGCAACAGCGCAACAAGAAGACAAGCTAGTGTTTGTCGACTTCTCAGCGGAGTGGTGTCTGGCGTGCAAAGTATTGGAAGAGCGAGTTTTTTCCGACTCTACTGTGCTGGATGCTCTTAATGGTTATGTGTTTGTGGAGGTAGATACCGACGAGTTTCCGCAGACAGCTACTACATACCAAGTTGTAGGAATGCCCACCTTAGTGATACTTGACGCTGATGGTGAAGAGCTTTTTCGTTCAGTGGGATTAATCGAAGCCGATGTTTTACAACAGAAGCTCGAAGAGCTAGCTAGCAAATAGACTGTCGATAATAGGGCATTCTGGCACGTCGCCTCTGCTGCAATGGTTGATCATTTCGTCTAATACAGATTCCATTTTCTGTAATGATAGGATTTTTTCTTTGACGTCATTGACGTGAACAACTGTGATTTCATGCACCTGTTTGCAGGTATAGTGTCCACCGTCCACCAGACTCAATAAGCTCATAATTTCTTTCAAAGAGAAGCCTAATTCGCGGCAGCGATGAACAAAATTAAGCCGCTTCACATCTTCGTGATCGTATAATCTCCTTCCTGATTCACTTCGCGTAGCTTCGGGCAAAATTCCCTCTTTTTCATAGAAGCGAATAGTTTCGATATTGACGCCGGTTCTGTTTGCCAACTCGCCAATGGGTAGACTTTTTGTCACAGCAATCACCTTTAAGCGCTTGATCCTGTAGTAACTACAGGATACATACTTTCATACTTAAATTCACACAGTAACGATATTCTCCTTCCGTGGGCTTTTTGCATGACCAGTATAGTTTTGGATTCGACATTGACCTGCCCATCGTGCGGAAATTCTAATAAAGAGGTCATGCCTGATGACTCTTGTCTCTACTTCTACAAATGTCAGCAATGTCAGACTTTGCTTAAGCCGAAACCCGGGGATTGTTGTGTGTTTTGCTCCTATGGCACGGTTCCGTGTCCACCTATACAGATAGGAGCTTGTCGCTAATCAACACTACATCTGGAGGTAGATGATGTCTTTAGATTTGGTTGATCAGGGAAGTCTTGTTCGACCAGGGCCTATCGGAAGGTTGCTTCGTCTTTCTCTGGGCCTTGCTTGTCTTTACGGGCTCTTTGAACTTGTTAGAGTGGCACCGAATTTCGTAGAGCGGCCGTTGGAACTTTTGCCGAATCTGTCGCTCATGATTCTAGTTGTACTATGCGTTTTTAACTATGTAGTTAACATCGGTTTATCTAAGGACTGGAAGTTTTATCCGTTGCTTGTTTCGCTAACTGTTATCGGGATAGTTGCTGCTATCAGTTATTTTATAAGTGGTACTGCCAATTCTACCTTGTTAGGTTCACTAATAGTTGTTTGGATGGGCTATTTCTATGCACACCTCGGCATTTCATTTGTTCTTGCTGCAGTTTTAGCAACACCTGGTTGTGAGATGCGTGCCATTCCAGAATTGTTTGGAAAAATTACAAGTAAAGAGGTTAAGGAACATCATTGTCCCTCTACGATCATTACTGGAATTGATCGTTGGGAGCGCGACAGAAGGTTGAGTCGATGAGTAGAATTCACCTACTAACTATTTGAAATTACCTATGTGGAGTTCAGGTTCCAGTAATACCTATTACCGGAACTAACTTAATTGAAACCGAAAACCAACACTCACTTCGACCAGCTTAATAAAAGCACTCAGACTATTATTTAAATTTTTTCCTTCTGTTCGATAGCTGAATATCAACTCCAGTCATTCTAAACCGCCACTTAATCATGTCGTTGCTTACTTGATAATCTTCTTCAATTTGTTCGTTTGATAGTTTCGAATTTCTGATATGCAGTAGAGCGGGCCTTGGTAGCAATAGGGTTCCACCTAGCCAGTCAGCTTCATCTTCTTGCTCTTTGTTGTAGTTGCTTGGGATTAAGTGACCATCTGGACTAACGTCAGCACCATGAAGCTCATGTCCGAGGATGATGTGTGAGAGCTCGTGCATGCAGACACTATTTATTCGGGCCGAAGACTGAGCTGAATTGAAAACTACTAAATGCCTATTTTCAATACGAAGTGTGAATGCAGACCAACTACCCGGATCAATCTCTGTAAGTTGTCTTAAGTCTTCTGAGCTAAGGCCATCTATATCCAAAGTGCTCCAGATCGTAACGTTAATATGTCTCGCCAATTTTTCTGCAGAAAGTGGCGAAACTGATTCAAGCCCCAATTGTTTTCGAATCTCAACAGATCTCTTTTCGCATTGAGACTTGAATCCTCGTTTCACTTCTATCCGTGGCCCTCAGGCTCTATGTTAGTGAATTTGTCCCGCGCTAACTCTATAAGATTTGCCAGTGATTGCGCAGTTTTAGGGGATACTGCAGATTTCGCCTTGAAGGCAATTTGTAGTTCCCCCATACCTGTGAATTTTGCCGGTTCCTCCCCCAGCCAGTCACATATGGTGTCCAGTGTTTTCCTATCTGGAATATGTCCACGCTCTATTTTTGAGAGTGTTGTAGGGCTAATGCCTATTTCTTTTGCTGCTGCCCTGATGCCCATGCTTCCTCGTCTTCTGAGTACGAGTTTCGCCAGATCATCATATTGCATAAAGTCTCCTAAGTTAGTGTATTAATTAAATGGTATTAGTGTGACACCAAACTGGACAGCCATCTTTTTCTCATGTTATCTTGTGTCCAGTTTGGTGTCACACTAACCAAACTTAAGGTGAAACGCAAGAAAATGTTAGGACTTACTTACATATATCTTATTGATATTTCGGCAGTTTGGTGAATTTTTGAACAATTTAATTCACCAAAACCCCGAGCAATTGATACAGCATCGGTTTGATTTCAATTTAACGTGGGTATGTGAAGGAATTGAGTTCTTAGGAAAATTTAAGAGGTAAGAAAAATGCAAAGTAATGCAGCAAGCAATCAGGGCCCAAAATATTTCATCGATATTGAGGGTGAGAAATATGAGTGGTCTTCTTCAGTTATTACGCCTGAAGACATAGCTGAATTGGGCGGTTGGGATATATCTCAAGGGGTGATTCTTATTGATAAGGATAACAATGAGAGAAACCTTACCCCTGGAGAAGAAATCGAATTGAAACCAGGAATGGGTTTTGCAAAAAAAGTACGTTTTAAACGTGGCTAGGATTTGTGCAGATCCGCAAGATAATCTCTTCAATAAGGTGAAAAAATGACTCCTAGAATAGATGCTGAAGTCGAGCTAATTCGAAACCATTTCCCTGCCTTGGTGTACAAAAGAAACGAAGGATGGGTATTTATCCCGGACTATGGTGTATTTTCTGGCTGGAACCCAGAACTGATATCCGTTGCGATACAAATTAATCCTTCACATCCCAGTGCCAGGCCTTATGGATTTTATGTGGATTCAGCGATTACTTATAAAGGCCAAGTACCATCGAATTTTAAAGCGAGTCCGCCTGCGTCGGTTCCGTTTGAAGGAAACTGGGGATTGTTCTCATGGGAACTTGAAGAGTGGAAGCCACATGAAGAGATTCATAAAGGATCCAATTTGTTCAACTTTGTAATGACGATTGCACACCGATTTCATCAAGGGGTTTAAATAAGTGCTTCAGATAGCAACTTCAAAGATTCATTGGGATTCAATCTCAAGTTACTTAATTGACCCAAATGTTTCAGAGGAAAGAGCGGTTTTTGGTTTTGCTTCTATCGAACCGCAAAACAGAATTCAATTGTTGGATTGGGTCAAAATGGAAGGCGATCTAGTAGATGTAGCTTATCCTTACCACATTGCTCTTTCAGATAAAGCACGGCAGTCAATTATTAAGCATGCTCATGATCACAATCTTGCGTTAATTGAGTTTCATTCACATCCATTATCCAGCTTTGCGCAATTTTCCTTCTCAGACTTATCTGGATTTGATGAGTGGGTACCGCATGTGATGTGGCGGTTGCCGGAGAGGCCTTACATCGCAGTAGTAAAAGCAGTAGAAAATTTTGATGCGTTGTACTGGGAGACTAAAGGATCATCACCTAGATCTGAATTGGAATTCCATGTAGGCGATTCAGTACTTACACCAACGGGATTTACAATAAAAGGTCTTGCCAGCAATGAATAGGTTCAATAGGCAAGTAGGATTGTTTGGTGCAGATGGCCAAAAGAAAATTAGTGAGCACAATGTGGCGGTTATCGGAGCAGGTGGTTTAGGCTCACTAGCAATTCAACAAGCAGCTTATCTAGGTGTCGGGGCGATTACGATTATTGAATTTGATGACTCAGACGAAACTAATCTTAATAGGACTGTTTCACTCTTTCACGATGATGTATATGAACCAGATGGTTCGATAATATCCGAACTGCCAAGCAAAGTTGAAGTGGCGGAAAGGTTGATTAAACGAATATCACCTTGTACAACTGTAATAAAAGTTAACGGTAAACTTACTGATAAAGCTTCTATTGCGAAGATTCACAATTCAGACAGTGTAATTGGATGTTTAGATAACGAGGGTGCGCGACTTGTTCTTACCGAAATTGGAAAAGGTTTACTTATACCTTATTTTGATTTTTCTAGTGAGATAGTGGTTGACAATGAAGCCATTCATCCAGGCGGAAGAGTCTTTTACAGCGGCGCTCAAAAAGGGTGTCTTGTTTGCTCAGGTGAGTTAGACATATCCGAAGCGTCTGTTGAAACCTTAGGAGATAATGTAGTTAACCTAAGAAACAGAATATATGGTATTGAAAAGGATAGCCTTCAAGGATCAGGACCTTCTGTAATCAGTTTAAATGGAGTGGTTGCAAGTCTCGGCATGACTGAATGGATGTTTTGGGTCACAGGCATTCGTGAACCTAAAGCGATGCTAACTTATCGTGCTGATCGAGGTATTGTTACAGTTAACCAATTCGAAGAACTATCCGATTACTGTCATTTCTGTGATTCTGTAGTTGGGAAGCCGCATCTATCACACTATCTCAAAGGAATAGTCTAGCCTTTTTGTAGAATTAGAATGCCTTCAGCTGGGTCAATGCCTATAGCTTTGCAGTAGTGTAGGTACTCGACTATGTCCAGTCGTCGCTCTTGTTGTTCTATTTTGCCTATAAACGAATGGCTTACTCCCATTCGTTCGCCAAGTTCACGCATAGTTAATCCTTTGGCTTCGCGCTGTTTTTTTAGCCAATCAGTTAATTTCTTATATTCAGGAGAATGAAGCGAGCTACTCATTGTCCCTATATTAGGAACTAAGTATTATGTACCCAAAATAGGTACAAACTTCGGAGCCTTTGTATGGGGAACAATCAAAACTCGATTTTCTGGTTAGTCTGGGGCGCCTTTACGGCTGCTCTAGTTTGGTTGGTTACAACCATTATCGAGCTTTTCATGCGCCCAATCTTTGCAGTTACGGGGTTTGCTGTAGGCAAAGCTATTGGTGCAAGTGTCCGGGGTGTAGGAAGGGCGGTGGAGTCCTCAAATCGACCAAGAAAGCTCACAGAAGAAGAATATGATTGGGTCGAGCCCTTTGATTATAGGGCAGCTTTACTCAACAAATATGCAGACAACGCTCCTGCTATAGTTTTTGGGCAAGTAGAAGCAGTAAATCGGAATAACAATAGTGCGGTTATCACAGCGACCGATGATGTAGAAGGAAAAGAATTAGGTTTTGTAGTCCTTGAGTTCGAGGACAAACCTGAAATCTTAGAAAACGACGTACTTAAAATACTAGGCAGGCTCGACCGAATTGCTGAGCCAGAAGGCGATATCAGGACACCCGTAATAAGAGTGGAATACTTCTTTGTTCAAAGTTAGCAGCCTGATTGTTTCCTGGCTTGCCCTGGAAACGGAATTTGTACCAATTCTTGTTTAAAACCCCCATTTCTTTTGTCAATAAATTGACCAAGATTCCTTCTCGGCGGAATTCTCCCGCCTAAATAGATCAATCCTTGCAACTATTTATCTGCGCCAAGTAGCGCTAGTTAATGCAAGGTCAATCCCATACAAAACTTTAACTGGGCAGTACGCGGGTATGGGCGTTAGTACTACCCTATGAGACTAAAATGACAAATAACAACAATACTTCCGCACTCGAACGGCAGAGTGAGACTACAAATAGGCTACGTAAAGCACTAGAAAAATTGCGGGTTGATGGGGATGAAGCCTTCGCTGATCTGCGCACTGCACAACGTAAAACGCACTTATATCTAAGTGACTTATATCTGTGGTGGCATCAAGCAAACCAGGTAGAAGGGTACTTAGAGCAAGAGTACGCCAAGCTTAATAGAAGGTTTAAGAGAGTGTCATACGGCACAAACTATGGACCCCTTCTGCGGTTGGCGACTGGAGACAATAATCTTACTAACCAAGATGTGGACCGCTATAGTAGAGCCCTTAACAAAGTACATGAGCAATACTTGAAGCAACCGCAGCACTATGCGAAAGGTGGGGCTGGGAAGCTTGCGGCATTTATAAAGCAATCAGGCGGAATATCAGCGCTAGCAGATTACTATACTCCAACATGCAAGCAATCGGACTCGCCAATACAAGGCCACCCAATGGTCGAAGGTTCGGTTCTAGAAAGCGCGAATGCGGCAACTCTGTTGCCTGCGGCGCGCGAATTTGTGGACAATGCTAGCTCCGATGACCTGCCGTTACCCGAGCTCATTGCGGCCAACGAAGATGGCATCGGTACGTTCTTAGCAATTTCTAAAAACTCTGAGATAAAGCTCGTTCCAGTCGAGATCGGTAGAAACATCGTCAATGCTTCTCTGGTAGGTTTTTACAGACAGCAATTCGGCGCTCAGAAGCCTGTTGTTCGGCCTTTACTTGAAGTGCTGCAAACCCAGAGTTTGCCTAAAAACCTGCAAAAGTATGCAGGAAAGCTTGATCAATTTGGTAGAGGCAAGAGTTCTAATGTCAATAGTCGGCTAGTGTATCTGCATGACTCTGGTGAGTTTTTGCTAAGTCACACAAATACTGATGCCGGTGTGGTCAGCATAGTAAAACCTGCGGCACCTGTGCTCGAAAACTGCGAATCAGACCTAATACTACCGTACTGGCAGCTTAAAACGCTGCGGCGCGAATTTCTGCAATGCTGGGAATTCAACGCTTATGTTCCAACCAGTGAAAATGCTTTTATTCCTGTAACCCGCGACGACTCCACAGCATTTAGTCTCGGACTGTGGCACATCAACTGCATACAGTCCGAGTCTGTAGCACACATGTTGCGGCACTTAACCAATATTAACTTCCTGTCGGCAAACTACGATTCCAACAACAATCAAGTTTCACCTAGATTATCGGACGAAATATGCGATTCAATTTGGTCAGTTGAACTACCTGCAAGTTGGTTCTCCAAATTGCAGAACCAGTTTCTATCAAAATGGCTTGATAGCCATGGGGAACATATCAATCGCGAGATCAACCAGATTCTGCGTGTTGATTTTAAGCCAAACTCAATAACTTTTAATTTTGTCTACCGAGACGGGAAGTTTGAGAGTTCCGAAACAGTGGCTCTCGATACAACCTCGGTTGGTGTTTCTACTACGCAATCTATTGCGTCTGTTGATTTGGTGCTGCCGCTACGGTCAGTTTCTATGCTGCCGGTCAGCGGAAATGTATCAATGTGCGTAAACAGCTACTGTGTAAGTATCGAATTCTCCACTTCGGGTCCCGGGGGCTCCCACCACAGGATATACATACCCGTATTGACAGAATCCGGTAGAAGATCCTCAGCCTCCTTCGAACAGCAACGTATAAGTGCTCCCAAACCAGCCTTCGAGTATGGGTCTCTCGAACACGATGAAATTGCAATTGTTGAAGAGTGGGAAGAACAGCGGAGGGCAGCGTAATGACTATCATTAGCAACGATTACGCTGTATTCCTTCCAGCAGTTAATTCCTTGTACGCCGAAGGGCTGACCAAAGAGCTTCCTTCAGACAGGCGTCGACCAAGTGGTTTTGCTATTAGTGACTTGGAGTTTTGGCAGAGTAGCTCTGCTCTGTGGCACCACCCGCACTTTCTTCACTCGGTGGGTCAATATTCCGTAGGCAAGCTGCCAGACAACGCTGTTACACGTCGCGCTACGACCGAGGGAGTTCTAATTGGCGATAGCGGTGGTTTCCAGATTGGTAGTGGTACTTTAAAAGGCATCCCAGGGCTCCAAAGTGGTCTCGATAGCTCGGAAGCATGCAATGTCTGGCGAGAAGCCTATGAAGCTCGCTGTTGGATAATAAATTGGCTAGAAACTTACACGAACTATGCAATGACGCTCGATCTCCCTTTGTGGGCTAATTCGGAGTCGGGAAATTCTTCACCTTTCCATTATTGCTCCAAGCAGCAACTAACAGAGATGACTGTCGAAAACTTGAAGTTTATCGACAGTCATAGAATAGGAAATACTAACTGGTTGAATGTTCTCCAAGGGACAGACACAGATACAATGATGAATTGGTGGGAAGCAGTAAAGTGGTTTAACTGCGATGGCTATGCATTCAGCGGGCGCGGTGGGCGAAAATCCGGATTGCGAACTGTACTAGTTCCATTGCTGAGAATGCGAGACGAAAAGGCACTAGATACTGGCCGTGACTGGATACATTACCTCGGTGTTTCAACTGCGCCTTGGGCTGTGATGTATACGGCAATTCAGCGCGGGCTAAGAAACACGACTAATGTCAAACTGCGAGTAAGCTATGATAGTTCTAGCCCTTTTCAGCAAGCCGCAATGCATGAAATGTACAATGAACTGCCTGCCTTTTCCGAAGATAGGGCAAGCTGGTCGATTCGCAAGATATCAGCTCCGCAAAGCAGGCTATATGTGGGTAGTGATAAGCCGCTTCCTTTTAGTAGTCCTATAGCGGATAGGCTCTGCTTAGGTGACCTGAATGTTAGAGATGGGAAGTACTGCAATCGACAGTTTGATACGACAAGTTTGCTGTACCTGACAAATCACAATGTCTGGACTTACCTAGAAGCCTTCCGGCAGGCTAATGGGCATGTGTTTGTCACAGATCGCAAAAACGTCCCAGCGCAGTATCAACAATGCGTGGATGTTGTAGAGCAAGCTTTTGTAGAAGAAAACTGGGACTCGTTCCTGACCAAAGAGCAGCAATTGCTCGATAACTTTAAAGGCTAACTTAGCCCGTAGAAGAGTTATTACTTAAATTAAGTAATAACTCTTCTGTCCCTCCCAATCAGTCCTCACCAAAGCATCTAAAATTTGGCCTTCCGACAGCGTAATTTTGTGTAATTTACATAAATAATTGTAGTCGTAAAGTACATACATTCTGTATTTCTATGGACTATCAGAACAATTGGGCACTAAAAGTGCATTGAGGCAGGCGGATACTCCGGCGGCCGGATCTTGCAGCCCAACTATTGCTTTAAATCTGAGGCATAAAAAGTGGAACAGGATGAGAGGCTGATAATTCAGTACCCTGTATGCGTTGTTGAGGTAGATTGGCTGATACAACGCTGCGTTGTGATTAACTCTCCGCACATAAAGGTTACAGCATAACCCCACCGATCCAGCAAATGCTGGTTGTGCGCAATCAATGGCTAGAAAGAACTCGTAGAAAGTCTTTTTAGTGATAGAGAGGCTGTACGGCCTCTCTATGACTTCAGAATCTGTAGAAAGGGGTTCCCCTACATCCTTGCAATCACAATCAACACTTAAGTCAAAGAAAAACCACATCGCAGTGAAAGTGAGCAATTGCGAACGCTCACAAGATGTGTGCGCTCGCTGCGAAGCAGTGGCGCGGATGTTACATTAAATCATTCAAGTAGAAAGGAAAGCACTAATTCCGCAGTTTCGGTGTAGTGAGCTGCCTTCTTGCGCGCTCGAGAAGACACGCGACTATTTGAAGACTTAGCAATCTCATTCCAAGCAGAAGCAAGGTATTCTAGTCTCTTGTACAGTCGAAGAGTCGCTGAAGCGCTAATTTCTGTGCGCCTACTTTTGATCATACTTAAGTAGTGCTTAGACATGCATAAGTAGTGCGTACAATATCTTTCATCTGTGAGCCCAGAATCTAGTTCCTTAAGTTTTGCCAATATTTTGCTGTATCTCATCTAATTCACGAAAGTGACTACAGAACACTAAAATTTTAGCGACCAGCGATGAAATGCTGACCGAGTAATGCTTGCACCTCTTCTAAAACAAGATACGCTCTAGCACATTCTGCGGCGTTATCGAGGAAAGGATTGTTGTCATGAAGGTTTGTTGTGTGTCGGTGCCTTTTGGCATAGCTAAGTAGCATGCTTTTAATTCTGGTGTTGACGCTAAGTAGCTTAAGCCATCGCGTTTCTGCAGGGCTTCGAGCGTCTTTCTCCCAAATACGGAGAATTTCCTTCGATAAGCCATCTAAAGAATAGCGTGGTTTTGGGGAAAATTCGTTAAATCTCATGGCTACACTTCCATTTTCATAATATTTAGCCAAAAAGCTATATTCTCGACAGTGCAACACTTTCCTTTGAATACTTTTGGAGCAATTTCATCTCGTTACAACCGTCGTTTTTCTTCGGTGGCCATTCTTTGTGTTTGACTGAATACTGTATTCATAGAAAACATAACATTTGGGTGAATATCATGGCTAAACAGGCAAAAGTTCTAGATTCCAAAGAATTTAAACGGTTAATAACAGCAGCAAACTTAACTAGACACGCTTTGCGGAACAGAACAATTATTTATATGAGCTACCTTGCGGGTATGAGAGCTTGCGAAATAGCGGCTTTAAGAGTGGGTGATGTAGTTTCAGAAAATGGCGAAGTGCTAGACGTGGTTACTTTGAAAGCGGAGCAAACCAAAGGGCAAAGTAGGGGTAGGGTGTTTTTTAGCAAGAAGCTAAGAAAACATTTGGCGGAATATGTCTCGGAAAATCCAATGCTTTCCCGCACCCCGGACAAACCTTTGTTCTATTCGCAGAAAGGTGAAGGTTTTTCGGCGCAAACAGTTATAAATTTATTTGCACATTTGTACAAAATGGCACTTATCCCGGGTGCAAGTTCGCATTCGGGAAGAAGAGCATTTTTGTCGTGTTTGGCCGAGCAAGGTATTAATCCTCGAGTTATTCAGAAGCTAGCGCGGCATAGTAGCTTAAACACTACAATGTTATACATCGATGTAAACGACTTAAAACTAAAAAATGCAGTTGAGTTGGCAAAAGTTTAGTTTTTGGCATTGGGTTATAGCTTTTCGCGAGCTAAATTCAACGTAGATTTCTGAGAGATAGTATGTAACTGATGTCTTAACTAAGATTCGTACTAGACTAGTCAAATCTTAATAATAGGAAGCAAACTTTGTTTAAGAGGTGTTCCAACAAAATCTGCCTGTAAATCTTTTGCTGACATAGGATATCCGTGCATCTTAACCCGGAATCCATGCACTTTTAGAGGGTCTTCTGAGTTTGAGTCCTCGCGCCTTCGAATTCGAGCGCACTCAACACAAATGAATTTGACTGGCTTTTTTTCCTTTGAAATTCCAATAACTTTGTCAAAGCCCGCGTACATCCTTAATACTGATGGTTTAACTAGAATCCCCAATCCATTGTTAAAAGCTGCAAACTCGAGTGGTTCGCAAAAAGCGAAGCCGCCCAAAAATTTTGATTTATCAGGTGAAGATGAGCTTTTGTGGTGGACTCTTCTGGTATCAGAAATAGATTTTACTTTTGACCAAGACTCTATGTTTTTAGTGCCCGGGTTTTCGATCACTAGCTTGTTCTTTTCCTGAACTGCTCGAATCCATTTATTTTGTTTTTTAGCAAATACAATGTCATTCTGACCTTTGTGTTCCAGCAAAATATCAATGCTTTTTCTGAAGAACAAGTCAAAGCCAGGGATATTGTCGCGTTGCTCATAAAGGCTCGGGTTGTTAACCAGTGAGAGTATTGTTGGATCGAAGTCGATGTCATAAAGAGTTTTCAGATTGCGATGCTTCCTTCGAAGAAGGAAGGCAATTTTATTCGGAAGATTCGCCGCTTTTACCCGTTTCCTAATCTCTTGCTCTATCGAATTCATGAAAGCTTGCCTCACATACTAGAGTTTATCTGCACAGGAAAAATCCGAAGAATCGTTCAATTTGGTTAGGCTAATTGATGCTATAGCGCAAACAAATGAAATGAAATCACCGAATTCCAACCGTCCATGTGTTCAAATCACCTGTAGCACACTATGAAATTACTTCAACTACCCTTGGGTTTCTAGTTTCGCTATTAACTCTAACTGTACAGAGTTGATTTCGTTTTAGCACCTCGATTTCTGGTTCTGCATAGATAAATGAGTTAGCGCCTTGGTCTGGGCCGCTTAAAACTTCGAAGCGGTATTTGTTGAGTTTTTGGATTTTCAGCCAGCGAGTTTCAAGTATTCGTATTTCTAAAGTTTGCCCCTTCATTTCAATACTGCCAGGAGAAGTGAATTCGGCAGTTCTTTTTCTTGCAACTCGGGAAGGTTCGAGAGGAGCTTGAAGATGGTATTTTCGTGAGGATTTAGCTGCGCGATCAGCCAATTTATTGTATGGATCTTTACTATGCCCTTTAACATGGTGAATCAATACAGAGATGGGCTTTAGATTTTCTGTAATCTTCAACAGTTCCTTAAGTAGAGGGGCATTTTCAACAGGAGCGCCATCTGCATTCAGCCATTTGTTTTGCTTACGATATCGGAGCCGTCTGAATTCATCGCAAACATACTGGCTATCGGTATAGATTTCTATTTTGGAATACGCTTCAAAATTCGAGCGTCTTTGGGCTTCATTGAGGGCAAGAATACATGCCTGAATTTCCATTTGGCCAATGCGTGCATTCTTGTACCCAGGAAGCGGTATTGATTCAGTGTACCAATCTGTACCATCTTCATTCAAAGTGAGAAATACGACGCCAACTCCGCCATCACCTAAACCTCCGCGGCTACATGAGCCATCAGTGAATATATTCAACGAGTCTTCATCAAGGTGAACGGTAGGGTAGAATTTTTTCTTTTTGGCCATTCATACCAAATTGGGTTTGCCTAGTAAGAATTCAAGCTAAATTTTGCGATTCGCCGTATTGCTAGGAAACGTGCATAATCTCTACGGATATATCTAAGAATAATTACACTGTTCAGATTCTAGCTCTCTTGTGGCTTTGTGAATAATCGCACTTTGTCCGGGTCAGAAAATTTGCTCCGGCCGCTATGCTCATCTGCGTTTAGCCTAGCGCTGACTTTGCTATAAAACCGTTCAAGCATTTCTACGCTAGTGCCCATTTGGACAGCTAGTTTGTGTATATCACGCCCTTCAGCCAAGGCTTTCGTCGCATATGTATGTCTAAGGCTATATAGCGTTCGTGCTTTCCCATCAGCCCCTTCCTTTAATCCGACTTTGGACAACAATTGGTTGAAGGAGCCGCTTAGTGCTTCTGTTGTAACTTGATTGCCACTTCTATCTACAAAGACGTACTCATCTAACTTTGATTCGATTACAGATCCTAAATCGGAAGTAGCAACAGCTGGATTTAGTTCGGCAAGTGATTTTAGGTATCCGACAGTTAAGTCCCTTGCGATTAGCTCTCTTTTCCCGCGCTTCCCATCAACATTCACGCTTATGTAGGGTTCTGATCGATCACCATGTACCAGTTGGATATTTTTCCATTTAAGGTTATAAGCTTCAGTTCCAGCACGAATACCAGTATTAGCAAGTATCCCCACA
Organism: uncultured Pseudohongiella sp.; assembly: GCA_965262465.1. GTDB lineage: Bacteria > Pseudomonadota > Gammaproteobacteria > Pseudomonadales > Pseudohongiellaceae > UBA9145. The sequence continues at coordinate 422,735 of OZ253535.1, forward strand.
TAGCTTAGAAGCAATTCGCGAAGTTCGCGTGTTTCTCTCCTATGCCCAGTATTCGACCATTTCACCAAAGCTCTGTGAAGCTTTTCATACTCTTCACTAGTAAATGCTCCTCGGCTTTCGCTCTTCTCGCCTTTGTTAAGTAGGCGAGGGCGGATTGATTCCGTAATCCAGCCACGAAGTAAGCCTTCGTCGAACACACGATTAAGTGCTGAGTTATGAGTGTTGATAGTGCTCTGTTTAGCTTTGAATGATAGATTCGGCAGAGTCGACGGCAGTTGTGTTGAGTGCTTTTGTTGCCTAGCTTGAATCTCACTCCACATTTTATTGTTTCTCCAAGCATCATACTCAGTCAGAAGCTTTATGTTGATACAAGAGATGTCGTAGTTTCCAAAAAATGGAATCAAGTAGTTGTTTATAACTCTGATATAGTCTTTGAATATTTGCTTTCCGCCCCCGCCATCTAATTCAGTCTGCATTCTATCCACAGCGTATTTGGCGACGTTTCGAAACTTGCGCGTGCTTTGGGGGAGGTTGTTTTTAGCACGTTCTTCAGCGCCGTAGTAGAGTTTTAAGGCTGTTTCGGTCGCTTCAGCTTTATCGTCTGTTTTAGTGGTAATCCGCTCCCATTTTCCATTCTTTAATTTAATGTGTGCTTGCCAGTTTCTACTTCTAGGACGTTTGCACAGGTTAATTTTCTTTTCTAGAACGGTAATAGTTTCTGCGGCTCTTGACACTAAACACCTCCAATATCATCCTAAATGCGAGAGCGATATATGGTGGCAAAGTACAGAAATTCCAAGCCACTGGGGCACTCTCAATGTTCAATATTTGAGGGCATAAAATAATTCTAGAATTGAAAGAAAGGCCATCACAGAGTGTGCAATGGGTGTGCAATGGAAAATTTAAATAGTAGGGAAAGCGAACCACTAACAAATTCAATAGGTTAGTGGTGCCCAGGGGCGGAATCGAACCACCGACACGAGGATTTTCAGTAGACTGTGTGACCGATTCCTTATTTAAATCAATAAGTTATAGGCACGAAAACAGAGTGTGCTAAGAAGTGTGTTAAAAAATTTGCCGGCAGAGGCTACTATTTCCCTCAAAACGTAATTATCAATCGAGATTTTTGCTTAAGTTTATTCTAGTTTGCGAACTAAGAAATGTGATCTTGCAATTGCGATGGGAGAGGTTCGGTCTGATTGCCAGGCCTCGATTTGCAAATTTGCGACTCTGCTTCCTAGTTTTGTAATACCGCACACTGCAAACGTATCTTGAGGTCTGCCTGAACGAATAAAGTCGATTGTAAAGTCAATGTTCTTGGGTGTATCAATAGGAGTTGTTTCCCAAAGGAGATGCATCATAGCAGCGTTTTCCATGAAACCTGCCAGTGCTCCTCCATGAAGGGCAGGTAGTAACGGATTGCCGATTAAGCGCTGAGAGAAGGGTAGTCTGAAAATCAATTCTCCACTATTTTCTTCAAAGGTGATGCCCAAAAAGCTGGCGTACGGAACAAACTCGATTGCTTTAGCATAAGCTTTTTGGTTTCGATAGATATTAAATACATCAAGCTCTCTCATTATCATCAATTCCGATATCTAATGATGTTGTCTTACGTCCCGTGCGAAAAAACGTAGCGACACAAGACGCTAACGGATCATCTGGATTGTCTTGAAAAATCGATCCACTAACGAATGCGATCGTTCTCGTCAGCTTATAGCATTCAGCCGTAGCGTACACATCTTTTCCTGACACTGAAGGTTTAAAACTGTCCAAACGAAGATCTAGTGTAGCTATCATTTCGTATTCAGGCAGAGCACACATCACTGCTAATCCGGCGATAGTGTCAATCAGCGAGATAAGAGCGCCGTTATGTAATGCGCCATTCTCTATGTTACCTATCAGTTTCTCTTGATAGGGTAATTTGCCTTTGGCTGCGTTTCTCTCTATTGATACTAGTTCTATGCCCAAAGTCTTGACGTGAGGAACTGACGAAACCATGTAGCCAGTTAGTGATTCTCTAGCATTCTGATTATCTATTAAATATTTACGTTCTGAATCGTTCATTGGTGGCCAGGATGATTTATCTTGAATCAAAAAAGAGATCAATTTGCTTATTGGTCCTGCTCAACAGGACGCTGTAATAGAAAGACGAAGGGAACGCATGCGATAACTACCCACATCATCAGAGAAAAGTCATTGATGTAGGCGATGGTCGCAGCCTGTCTACTTATCTCGCCATTTAGAGCACCAAGTAAACCGGATGTTGTGTCCGATAATCCTTCTGGTAACTGCTTCCATGATACACCAAAAGTATACGGCGTTATGTTCTCGGTAAGATACGCGTGGTTGAGTTGCATATTTCTCACCAGCATTGTCATAACAATAGAGATGCCTACACTGCTTCCAATGTTTCTCACAAGATTAAATACGCTGGCAGCTTCTGGACGATACTTCGGGTGGAGTGTGGAATAAGCAATGGTGCTTAGAGGTACAAAAATAAATCCAAGCCCAAATCCTTGAATAGCGCCGGTCCAAATTATCGTTTCTGCTGGCACGAAAGTTGTAAACCCAGTCATGAGGTTGAGTGAAATGACCGTGAAACTCAATCCAGTTAACAGTAGTATTCTTGGGTCAATGCGACCGGAAAATTTGCCTACAATCATCATTGAAAGCATGGTTCCGGCGCCTCGCGGTGCCATCAAAATCCCTGTATCAATAACTGAATACCCCATCAAGTTTTGCATATAAGGAGGTAGTAACGCGACAGTTGCTAGCAGTATTAGACCTACAAAAAACATAAAATAAAGGCTGGTAACCAGATTTCTATCCAGAAACATGGCCGGAGGAAGAAGGGGGTTTTTTGTCCGCATTGTATGGGCTACATAGACCCAAATTGCAGATGCTGAAATCGCCATATAGACGAAAATTTCAGTTGAATTTAACCAATCCACCTGCTCTCCCCTGTCGAGGATAAGCTGTATACAGCCAATAAATATGGCGAGAGTTAAGAATCCAAGCCAATCGAATGGCCTGGACTTCTGTTTGTTATTAGGCAAGAAAAGCATCACACCTATAAATGACAGAATTCCAATTGGCAGATTGATAAAAAATACCCAGCGCCAGTTATATATTTCGGTCAAATAGCCGCCCAAGGTAGGTCCTATAATTGGGCCTATCATGATACCCGCCCCCCAAATGGCCATGGCGCTTGCGTGTTTCTCACGCGGATTTATGTCAAGCAGGGTGGCCTGAGAGATAGGAATTAAAGCGGCACCGCTGACCCCTTGCAAAATACGAAATAGAACCATTTGCTCTATATTCGTCGCTAGGCCGCACAAGACGGAAAAAAAAGTAAATGTAGCAACCGATATGGCGAAAATATTTTTACCACCATAGCGGACCGCCAACCATCCCGCAGGAAGAGTCATAATAGCAGTGGCCACAATATAGGAAGTTAATACCCAGGCTATCTGGTCTTGTGTAGCGGATAGTGTTCCCTGCATATGGGGCAGTGCCACATTCGCAATCGTTGAATCAAGAATCTGCATGATTGTGCCCAGCATTATGGCCAGCGTTATAAGGCCACGATGTTTGATTCTTTTAGTGTTGGGTTCAGAGTCCACGAATGTATTCAGTCAAACGTTCACTTACCCACGGTAGTGAACGTTTATGAGCAGTATCAATGCTAACTTCCGCACTCATGCCGGCCGCGAGCGGTAGAGAATTCTCTTGCGTGTTCAATTCGATCTTTACCATAATTCTCTGCACAACTTTAACCCAGTTGCCTGAGCTATTCTGCGCTGGTAAGAGAGAGAACTCAGATCCCGTTGCTGGCGTTATGCTCGCCACCGAGCCACTCCATTCTTCGTTGGGATAAGTATCAATTACGATAACAACGGGTTGATTTGTACGAACATAAGTAAGGTCGGTTTCCTTAAAATTAGCTTCGATCCAGATGTTCGAATCATCAACAATGCTGAATAGATTTGTTCCGGTCAGAATATTTTCACCTTCATGCACTGAGAGGTTTGTGGCTACGCCATCAGCGGGCGCTCTGATATCCACGAAATAAAGATCGACTCTTGCATCGTCTAGTCGAGATAGCGCCTGTAGGTAGAGAGGATGTGTCTCTATAGGAAGGAGCGGATCGATTAATCTCGCTTCAATCACTTTTAACGCTTGGTGCTTGGCTTCAAGCTCGTTGCTTGCGGATTTCCAGCGAAATTCAGCTTGGTCATACTGAGCTACGGAGATAGAATTCTCATCAAGTAATTGACGCATGCGTTCCTTCTCTAGTGTGGCAAATTCAAGATTTGTTAGGGCGCTGACTATCTCCAACAATGAGCTTTCATATTGGGCTTTTTGACTTTCAAGTTCAGCCTTTACATTAGCCAGATTTGCTTCGGCGCCAGCTACTGCGATAGTAAATGTTTCATCACGTAGGCGAACCACAACCTCATCTTTGCTCACACGATCATTATTTTGAACCAACACTTCGTCAACTTTGGCGGATAATTCACTGGTGACTGAAATGATTTCAGATTTCAAATAGGCGTTTTCAGTTGTAACAAATCTTCCACCTTGTAAATAAAACCAAATGCTAATTAGCAAAATAATTAGAGGGCCTATTGTTAGTATGAGGGCTCGGTTTATAGCTGAGATTAGGGGCACAATTTGCAATCCTATTTACAGAGGAAAAATTAATCCGATGAATCAGTTGCTCAAATTGTCGCGTATCAAAGCCAACATTTCTAAAAGTCGCGCTTCTTCTTTGTTATTAATTCCGCTTAATGCTTTCTCCCGTACATTTTGACCGATCTTTCTAAGATTCCCGATAACGGATTTCCCTTTTTCCGTAAGATACACATTATTGGCGCGCCGATCATTTGGGTGATTTCGACGTTCAATCCATCCCTCTGATTCGAGCCTATCCAAATGGCGTGTCAATGTTATTGGCTTTATGTCCATCAGATCAGCCAGTTCTTTTTGCTGAATACCGCTTCGAATTGATAGCCGAGCCAAAACCGACCACTGTGATCGGCTAAGTCCTAGTTTTCTTGATCTTCTGTCGAAGTCAAATCGCAGCAATCTCGCCACGTCACTAACTAAAAACCCCAGAGTTTTGCTTTCCTGATTTTTCATAACTGATATAATAAGCAAGCTTATTATATTGTCAATATTTGGATGCCACTTGTTCGTTATTTTTCAAAACCATTACATAGAGGGCAGTAGAAAACTGAAAGAATGGGCATTGACGTTCACTGGTTAGGAATAAGGTACCCTTGAATGGTAATTGGGAATCCCAAGCTTCGATTGACATCAGATCAGGGGGGGTGCTTGACTTCTAAATAGGCTTGTTAAATATAAGCCAACCGATATCTGGATAAAGAGGTCAGGGGTAATCATACGGCAGCCATAGATTTGGCGGAGTACTTTTCTTAGCTGGCTAAATTGAAGAGCGACAGAAAGGCAGCTTCTTAGTAGTGCGGGTGATAGGTTAGACTATTGCACAACAGGTACTATTTAGTTGATGACTTTTGCAATGATCCGGATGAATAAGTTGGTACAGCAATTAGGTCATTGGGAGGCGCTGAACTTAAAGGGGACGCTCAGCACTGGTTTTTGCAGAATGACACCGTACGGTTTTCAAAAAGCTGTTGCGCGAACCGACCATTGCGCCAGCAACTGATGCAAATGACTGGCTAAGATTTTCAGTGGTAGACTATTCTTTCAGGCAATACATGCACTTTTGTGGGGGCATCGATACTACATTAGTTGGGTTTTTATCTCGAAAAATCTCCCCTATGTAAAAGGAACATAATATTGGAGACACTCTAGAACAGGCATTAAAGAGAAGCCTAGATCGATTGAAGAACTAGCAAAATACGGTTGGAAAACGAGAGAAGTTATTGTAGCGCTACTAGAAAATGAAGGGACAGATGCTCTGCTAGAGCTTACAATCAAGAAATCGAATTAATCATGTGATGAATCTAAGGGAAGATTGCGCAAACATCTACAAATTAAGCAAGCTTACTGCTGCGGGTTGCCAATTGCCGTCCCCGGCTTACGCCATTCTCCATAGAGAAATTCTTCGGCAAATTCTGCGCATTTAAATTCCAACAGCTGCATGTTTTCCTGAAGGTGCCGGTATAACGGGAATCTAATCGACCAAGGCTCGGTAAAGGTATTAGGGTCGGTTATTATGGCTTCATAATTGATATGGTTCGGTCCTGCTGCTGTCCAGCGCTCTTCTACCACCATTTCCCAACTGTGGTGATTGCCGGCTCGGTCAAACCATGTTTCCGGCATTTGCCCGGTCACTCGTACAACCAGTGTATCTCCTTCCCAGTGGGCATTGGAATGACCCATCCAGGCATCCACCTGGGAGGTGATTTCAGGCTGATCCACATATACGATGCGATTGGATTCCGCATATTCGTAAGAGATTAGAATGACATTCGTTGATTGTACGATCTGGAATGGAAACGGCAAGTAGTTTGCTCGTGGCACTCCCGGCATATAACATTTAGTCAATGGATCTTTTTCCTGCGCATTGACCCTGTTCTCGTCACGCTGTCACAGAGCTAGCTCGTTGTATGGAATGCGGCCTCCATTAATAATTCCGATAGAGGCAGGAATTGCAGAATGGGCGCCCGTCAACCCTGGATGTGGACCCAGGCTGGCAGCATGTGGCTCGATATCGTAATGGGCATTGGTCATTGCTTGCCAGATACCTGAAAAATCCGGCTTGCCGCCAGGCGTTCTTGGAAATTCGCTCTGGGCTGAAGCTTGCCCCGCCAATAATCCCAATACAGAAAAAACCACAATAGCCGCTACTGACTTGAAACACTTCGTTGTTTTTTCATGGATTTCCTAAGTGCAACGCCACAGTCTTGCTTTCCGCCTGACAGACTTAATAATAGTCGGCGTGTTTTTTAATTTGGCAAAACAAAGACTCGATTTATTAATTCCCGTTCTCCGAAGTACGGCGCTCTGCCATCTCCTTGCATCGAGACGGCTTCACCACTTTTTTTAAGGGCCTCCTGAACGATCTCAGCCTTGAGCTTCTCCTGGGCGTACATCTTCTTCAGGCGCCGATTCTCCTCCTCAAGTTCCTTCATGCGCTTCATCATGGACACATCCATGCCACCGTACTTGGATCGCCAATTGTAGAATGTCGCATCGCTCATGCCGTGCTTGCGGCAGATCTCAGCTACTGGTTGCCGGATTCTGCTTCTTTAAGGATGTTTATAATCTGGCTTTCAATAAAACGGGACTTCTTCATCGTAGATTCTCCTTGTAAATCAATACTGGAAAACTCTACTTTCGAGCACCTTTATTTTCCGGGGGGATTACCAGCAAGCTATGAATGTGGGTTAGTGTCCACTGATTCGAAGGGAGTCCAGTAGGCGCAAGAACTAGCCCAATGAAGTCGCTGAATAGGTGCATAAATTGTGCATGGGTCAGAGTCAAATTGCTATGTGACTTGTAGAGAACAGGTGAAATCTAGATGAAATATCTGAGTCGTCGGAAAGAGACGCTCTTATAACGCGGGTATTTTCAGACCTCTGAGAGAATCGCAATTAGGAATTCGAAGAACTCGTGTTTCCATGCAAGTAACTTGGATTCGATTTTGATTACTGTGTGAGCACTTCTCTATATTCAGTTTGGATTCTCAAGACCTTCGAAATACAATTCAATATTCTTTGCGAGCTGTGATTCCAAATTGGCTGAATGGTCCTCGTAGTGGAAAAAGGCTTCTGAAGCAGTACGATCGATTGAGAGTGAAAACGTTCGTCCAGTGTCCAGAGCTTGGACCAGTGCAAGATATTTCGCTTGAGTTAGCTGGCTAGCATAAATGCTTATAATTTCATATTTAATGCTGGCGACTTCCGTGACATCTATCATGAAATTAGCCGGCGCATGAGTACTGATTTCATAGGAATAAGCATCAATATTCAGATTTTGCTTTAGCTGAAGAGCGTTCCAAGCAAGGTGAGCCGTTACTCGATGGTCAGGGTGAAATTCCAGAACTGATGGAAAAAAGATGCTTGCAGGTTGAACCGCATCCAGTAGGTCAGCTACACGTTTCAGAGTCCGTTTGTTGAATTTGAGTCCCCGGTCGGGCTCCTCTAGAAAGGTGACCCTACCAACGCCAAGAATTTTTGTCGCTTCTAGGGCTTCACTCCTACGCTTCTCGATAAGGGCTTGTTTGTCGCCTTCTCCCCCTTCTGCCCCATCTGTCATAAAGACTACATGGGTAGCTATTCCTTGCTGAGCAGCCAGTAGAAGTGAACCCCCCATTCCAAAGGTTTCGTCGTCCGGGTGGGGGGCGAATACAAGCCAAGGCCCAGCTGGAAGTGGAGAGCAAACATATGGAACAAGTTCGGATTCGTTTATCATATTAAGCTCTCTGGTTTTGGCTACGCATGATTACGTAATTTCAGTGTTGCTGGAAATGTGAACAATGAGATGGTTACAAAAAATCTGTATCACCAGCGGTCAGGTACCACTTATTCATTAATTCAACTACCGTTGGCCCATCTGTACATATAGAAGTCGGAATGCGGACGCCTATATCGGTAATAGTCATTTCATCATCTGCAAACAAATCAATATCTGCTTCAGTCACCCACCCGTAAACGCCACCTAATTCCAGTTTTTGAGCTATATTTCGAGAGTAATTTATAACGCGTCGGAAACTCTTTGATGATGCTATTGTATCGAGTACAAGTAGTCGTTGGTTTTCGATGCGGAAAACCAATAAGCCAACGGTCTCATCCAAATGTTTGACTAAGACTAATTGATAGTCATAGCCAGGGTGGTCCAGAAATCTATACTGAATATAGGCTTGGTCTCGAACGGTTATAATTTTATGATGCATTGAAGCTGACATTTCTTGCCAGAGCAGATCTACTAAACGGCAATGATCTGGATTGCTGATATCAAAAACTTCCCCAGCCAATCCATTTTGCCCTGCGGGTTCCCACTCGATCTGCACAACGTTGCCGATGCTTGCTTGCACACCTAAATGTTCTCCTAACCGCATAACTCGCTTATTAGGAAATCCAAAGCCGAACAAGTAAGGCCGATTGAAGCCTATATATGCTTCCAAGAAAGATGTCGCAGCCAAGAAATAAGGGCCCTTTTTTGAAAGTGTACCTCTTTGGTTCTCGGCAACCATTGTGTCACAGCATTGCAAAGTTAATGCAGGTCGCCCTTGATCCAAAATGCGCCTTTCCACGCCGCCATAGTACGCAGCAATTTGGTTCTTCTCGTCGCGTACTACAATTCCAACGCCACCGCCGTTGACATACTTCCAATTCCAGTGTGCGGGCGATAAGTCGGTTTTAAACACTTGTCTAAATAGTTTGCAAATTTCGGGTACATCGCTCTCAGTTAATTTCGAGACATGCCATTTGCTGCTACTTTCTGTCATTTTTTCCATAGAGGAGCCAATACATATCTGAACAGTAGACCAGAGTAACTGAATTTGCAGGCTTCCCCGTCAAGTGGACAAAATCTACTCCAATTCGTATTCCAAAAAATGGGGCGGCCAGAATGGCCGCCCCATTTTGTTTCTTGCTGAGCAAACAACTAGTTAAAAATTGTAATTTACGCGAGCGTAAACCACGCGACCCAATGGATCCTGCAGAGATGCAACCACACCTGCGATCATGCCAGTCCTTTGTGGCATACGATCGAAGACATTTCGCGCACCAACTGTCAGGTTAAATGTGCCGCCAAAGGCTTCCAGATCTCTGTACGAGTAGAACGTATCCATTTGAGACCATTCTTTGATGACAGAGGTAGACACCCACTCACTACCTGGAAAGAAGCGCTGGAAGCTGAACTCGTTGGCATCGAAGATGAGTTCATCAACGTAACGGCCTGTCATGCTCACAGCGTGCTGCCCCATGGTCCAGTTGATACGCAGGTTGGCGCGTATTTCAGGAATAGGTGGCACCGCTCCGAAGTCGTTGTTCTGGATACCCACCGCCTCAAGAACTGGAGAATCCGACTGCAGCTGGAACTTGTAACTATCCACGTAAGTGGCGTTCAGTAGCATGCTGATGTTGCCCCAGCCATCGAGGCCTACATCATCCAGCGAAAATCCGTAACGCAAGGAAGTATCAAACGCTTTCACCACCATTTCGGAAGCATTGCTGTCAGATTGGAGTAGTCTCACCGGCTGCAACAAAGCATTGCGAACAATTCGCGGATCAGCGAGGCCGCTGTTTACCCAGGCCCGCAGTTGATCCTCAGTCGGTTCGGGCTGAGCATCGGTAGGGACGAACCCGGTGGAGTCCTGGAAATTCCGAAAATCTGTTCGCGCAATATCCTGGGTAGTAGTACTTACAATCCGATCCTGGAAGTCGGTCTTGCTCCAGGTCACCGACCACGTCAGATCGTCAAACAGCGTCATATCGAAACCAACAGAAGTACTGTCTGAGGTTTCAGAACCCAGATTCGGGTTACCGATCGAACAGGAGGTAATGAAGCCCTGTGACGGAGTGAACGGGTCATCGAAATTACTCAGACCACATTGCTCTGGGCGATTCAGCTGGGGAAGCGTGGGCACGATAAACGCCTCACCCTGTGTAGCTCGCAGATTTAGCCATTCCACTGGCTGGTAGGTCAGCCCGAACTTGGAAATAACTTCGCCCTGACCGGTACTGAAACTCTCGTCACGAACGGAAGCGCTCAGCGCCAGGTTATCCAGGATTGGAAAATCGAATTCCGCAAACCAGGAGTCGCTGTCGCGGGTGGTGGTTTGTGGCAATTCCTGGTTGCCGATCAACTGGTCATTGAGGACATCACCCAGCGGCGGATTATCTTCATCTCGCTCTTCGCGGCGCTGATATCCGACGGCCATGTTAATTGGACCGCCAGGCAGTTCGAAATCACCAATGGGCAATTCGCCGTTAAGAATGACATCGAATGTGTGCAGTGAATCGAGATTCTCTTCACGCCATTGGGTAAACACAGAATCTGCAACCTGTTGCGAGTTGCGGAAGCGTGGATCCACAGCTCCAAAAGGATTAAAACAGGCATCGACATCATTAATGACGTCACAGTTCAAGCCCTGCTCGACAGCACTGAAGCTGAAGTCCTGGTTGGCGATATCGCTCTGCTCCGTTTCGCCGTAGGTATAAAAAGCAGTACCTTCCCAACCTTCGAGAAACGGTACGCTAAAATCGGCGCCGAACGACATTCTGTAGGTGCGCTTGTCGTCCAACTCCATGTTGAGCCCACCGTCTAACTGCATCCTCTGGGGCAGGGTATTGGGAATACCGGCCTTACCGAACGGCAGCCATTGGGTAATCCGAACATCTTCATAGAACGGTACCCCACCAAGCGGATCTGTGCTGATGTCAGCAAACCGATTGGATGCCAGCGGCACCATGCCATTGGCATCACGCGCGGGCAATCGTCTTCCATAGCCGTCTAGTATGAAATTGCCATTTTCGTCTAAGAGGGGTTGGGCAAACAGTTCTGCACCATCGGGAGTCACGGCACGGAAGGTATTACCAGGTAACTCTCCCCTGACTGTAGGGAGGTCGTCTTCGCGAAAGCCGGGGTTACCCGGATTCTGGCGTCCTCTTACCACCTGGCGGTTGTAGACGACTTGAGCGTTAACGGACAAGTCTTCGCTGATTTCCCAGTTAAAATTAGTATAGAGGTTGGTCGTATCCAGCTTCTCCATGAAATCGCGGGTATCACCGAAGCTGAGGAAACATCGATTGCCCAGAGGATTACCCCAGGCATTGTTGCCGAATGTCACCTGGTCGGCTACCGCGTCTCTGCCGCAATTAGGATCAGTTCTTTGCGTGGTTACCTGAGTTCCATTGTCGAAAACCAGATCGCCATTGGCGTCCCTGACAGGAACAATGAAACTGCCTGGGTTGGAACCACCATTGTGCGTGAGGCCAGCGGCGGTGTATTCTGGTCGTTCAGTCCACTCCAGGGTGCCGCCATCCTGATAGGAACCGGCGACCACGATATCGATATTGTCAATGCTGGTACCGCCGAGGAAGGAGATTTCGTTCCTGCGGAAGTCGCCACGGTCATCACCTTCTTCATAGTACTCAACCTTGAAGCCGTCATACGACTTGTATGGGACAAGGTTGACCACTCCTGCCACTGCATCGGTACCGTAAATGGTTGCCGCACCGTCGGTTACTATGTCCATGCGCTGGAGAGCCACGGGAGGCAGCAATTGCTGTACGTTTTGCTCCACCACCCGTTTGCCATCCATCAGAGTCAGGGTCGCCCTAGCGCCTAGTCCACGCAAGTTGAAGTTGGCGATCTGGTTAGTGGTACCCTGAATAGAGTTTGTAGTCCCTGTACCATTATTGAATGTCAGGTTCTGTACTACCTGGGCCATGTTAACTGTGCCCTCGGCTTCGAGGTCTTCAGCCGTGTAGGACGTTACCGGCGAAGCAGCATCGAATCCCTCAGTCCGTCTGATATAGGAACCGGTGACGATGACTTCTTCTACCTGGGCACCCTGTTGAGCTGATACATTTCCCATACCACTAGCCAGGGCCAGGGCAACAGCGGAAGAGAGCAAGCTCATTTTGTGCTTGTTTTTTTGGTGTAGCGTTTTATGTGAATCCAAGATTGTTTCTCCTTTGACTTTGACTATTTATTTTTATGTCTAATAGTTTTTATGAATTGAGAGTCAGTCAGATTTCTATTGAGTTGTGATAGCTCGCACCCCCAGTGACGGAATAATGCCTACATACAGTCCCTTCTAAGAGGAGAGAAGCGGGGTAGGGGCATCTTCCAAGGTTAGTTTCCAATCATCGGAGAATCTGCTTCATTGAATCATTCGGCTGTGTAGCCGGTTTATATTTTGGATGATGTAGGTTCGCGCTAAGAAAGCAGTCCATTTCATCTCACCTATCCAAAGGACTCACTTGAACGACAACATCAATATCAGTCCAAAGGCCACCGTCATCGGCTCGCCCGCGAAGAACATAAGTTCCTGGCTTATCGAAGGTAACCCTTGCAACCCACTTGTTATCTTCTGGTAGTTCAGGTGGTTCCCAGAAATTGGACCAGGGAGAATTCGTCCACGGCCTGACGTCTTCCCAAACAGCGGTTTGGGGGGGATTAAAAGTCGCTTCACCACTTTCGGGGCCCCTGTAGACAAACCATGAATGATGCAGACCATTCTGTTTGCCAACTGTGCCTTGTGTTGGTCTTTTAAGCGCCTCTTCCAGCTTTAGCGACCCGTCATCATTAATAGGGTACTTAGGTTGATTGCGCTGTGCGCTTGTAAAGCCGCGCAATGAAATAGGTTGACCGTCATCTGTTACGAATACCGATAGAGTTACTGGTTCACCCACTCTGGTTTGGATTCGTTGAATCAACCCTTCTGGTTCAACTTCTGGTGGAGTATTTGCGCGAATTTCAGGTGTACTGAAGCCTCCGCCGAGAGCTCCGGTCTCAGACATAATTGTGATATTGTCCAGAAAATAGTCTGGACGTAGCGAAGCGTATGCATTGCTCACTTCACCTCTGATTTCTATGGACCAGACTAGTTCGTCATTCTCAGTAAAATCATCAGGGACTGGAACTTCGAAAACGTAGCGATTGCGGCGTGGCAAAAATCGGGTAGGCTGACCCTGGTCCTCCGAGCCAGGAGAAAAGAAGTTCGCCGGGCCGATTGGGATATCAGGAGTTTCCTCCCAGTTCCGGTTGAAGTAGCCGAACAAAAATGCCCGTGAACCGTCTTCCTTCTCAACCCACCCTTCGTATGCTGCAGAGATTGTCTGACCCTTCAGATATGAAAGTTCTTGAGCCTGCAGTGGCAGGGTGACATAAAATAATAAAGCAATGAGGATGAAACCAGTCTCCTTACTGCACCAGATATTTGGTTTGCGTTTGATTACAGTCTGTTGCATTAAATTATTCCTTTGGTAGTAACTTGATCAGGAGCCATTAGTTTTGCTGCTATTGGTGAAGGAATAACTTCACTCATCCCAATCATCGGGTTTCGCGCCGGGAGTGGGAACCCCTGCCAGGCACAGAGGGCATCCAAACACATAGTCACTCTTGGTTGCGCCCAGCATTTCTACCCTGTCCTCCATTTCCTGTACAAACTCATCGTCAGTCAGATGAACTTCCAGTCCGAGCTCCAAAAACATATTCGCCACGGAACGATTTCCGGACCCTTGCCAGTTTCGTGCGTCCGGAACATTGGGATTTGATTCGGAGTTGTTCATCCAGCCAATCATGTGGACCACTGTGCCTTTTGGCAGCAGGGGCTGCGCGTCGGTATCGAAGGTGTATTTGCGCACCCAGTTGTGATCATAGCCAACACAGCTCAGAGTCTCCTGGTGCGAGCCCCAGATAGCTTCAAGGCACATTCTTTCGCCCGGAGCATGCAAGTGCGGTTCGAATGCGACTATCTTGGTGTGCTCTTCAAGAATTGAATAGGCATGTAACTCCTGCAGGCCATCCCCGGCCGGAATGTCGATATCCACGCCGTCACCTAGATCGCCAATACCTACTGACACCCGCTCGTACTTGGGTTTAAAGCCTGGAGGAAACAGTTCGAATCCGAATTCCAGGTGGGCAGTAGCTTCGACACCTGCGGAATGCAGATGAACGCTTGGCAGAATAATTTGAGAACCAGCTTTTATGAGCGGACCCGTCTCGTTGTCGAATCGATCCTCATTTCGACCCACTTCATGCACTGGCCATATTCCACCGCCTTCACCCGCGAGCTGGAAAATGCTGCTGTTGGGGTCTCTGACAGTATAGGCCGCGTGGTGGACTATGTATTTACCGCCAACAGTATGACGACCAGAGTGGTTAGAAGATCCGATGTCATTCACTTCGCGAACTTGCACGGCTTTTACATAGCGATCCTCATCCAGAGGAATGTCGATTTCCCCACCGATAATACCCCACCAATCGGGATCATTCGCACCCACCGTAATGGGGCCACTGCGCACAATGAAATCGGGTTCTATAGCCCATCCTGTTGGAACGTCTGGAGCCGGTGGTACTGATTCAGGGTCTCCTAGAGGTGCGCCGGCGTCTGACCAAGCAGCCAAAATTGCGATTTCATCGTCAGATAAAGACATGTCTCCTTTGAATGATTGAAGTCCGATGTCCCTTTCATGATACCAAGGGGGCATGGCGCCCATGCGATCTTTGATTCCTGTTCGATATTTAATGAGCGGTGCATAGATCTTTGCTGTTTCGAAATCCATGAGTGACATTGGGGCCCCACCTTCAGGATTGTGGCACTGAATGCAGTTCTCATAGAGGATAGGCGCCACGTCTGCAAAGGTCACATTCGGCTCGCCCATTGCTTCCTGAGCATTGAGACTTTGGGCAGCCACTATAGATATAGAGCTAAGAAACAAGAAGGCCCCAACTTTCTGGGAAAACTTTGTCGTGTTGCTAGTAGTTCGATTGGACTGGTGCATCTGTTAGCTCCTCGCTAGATAGCGTTTCTACTGAATTCAAGCAGTGAATTTAAATCTCTGATTTTTGGAGAATTTGTATTTTCAGGGCACTAAGACAACAATTATAGGACCGCTGTTACTCAGAACAGAGTATCGCTAAAGTGAATCACAGAATGGCAAAGATCGTCTTCTGAAAAAGTGACAAAACTGGTTGATTTCGCGCATTATTGCGGGAATTCGAGATTTTCACTTGGCTATTTCGCACTTGAGTGTGATTTGGCAAGGTGATTGGTCCTGCTTTCCAGGACAAGTACGAGCACTGGCATAGTTTCATGAATGCTGGCGCCGTGGGCATATGGACAAAGAGCAAGTTATCGCGAATGAACCAGATTATCTGCGCTATTGGCTACCTGGCAATTTCCCAGCTTCTGCTGATAGTTCTTTATTACCTGGGGTTTCATCGCCAACGATTGGTCGCCCGCCTGATAGCATTATTGTGCATTTGTCTAATTGCCGTCGTGGTGTGGGCATCTAGCTTTGTTGAGAGTAGCTTCACAATACGTTACCTATTGGTACGTTTGGTCTTTGCTACCCCAGCCGTGCTTTGGCTGGTAGCTCACTTTGCATTCGAAGATAACCATTTCATCTCACCACTGATGTGGCTTGTTCTGCTGGGTTATCAGGTGGTTCATGCAATCGGTTCGATCATCGTGCCAGAACTGAGCCAGACGTTCGGTTATCTCTCGCAAATAAGCTATCCATTCATGCTGGGGCTCATTATTCATGTAATCATCGTCGCGCTACGTGGAAAGTCTGGGGACTTGGTGGAGCCACGACGGCGAGTACGTGTGCCCTTCGCCGTGTGCCTGGCGGTCATTCTGGCAGCTATGATTGCTATTGCTATGGTAATCTCACTTCTACCCTCCGTACCACAAAGCTTGATATTGTCAATGACCATTTTTTCTAACGGACTACTATTTTTGCTGGCTTTCACAGTAAATTTAACGGCTCTGGGATTTGCAGATCAGTCTGAGTCTGAGGTAAAAGAAACTCGCAATACTGAGCCCTTTAAAGAAGATCCACATGAGAAACGGCAGTCGATTAGCCCTCGGATTCTCAACAGGATCAGAGAGCTAATGATTGAGCAGAAACTATATCGAGATTCCAGTTTAACCATTGGCGTGCTTGCAGACAAAGTGCATGCGAGCGAACACAAAGTTCGTTACTTAATTAACAAAGAACAGGGTTATCGAAACTTCAATCAGTTCCTGAACCAGTATCGGGTTGCAGAAGCAAAAGAGCTATTGCTGAAATCAGTGGAGATGCCAATATATGATGTTGCCCTCGAAATTGGCTACAGCTCTTTGTCATCCTTCAACAAGGCTTTCAAGGAAATTACCGGCGTGACACCTACAAATTACAGAAACAATGACGGCCTGGGAGGTATGGAAACTAAAGAGAATCTAGTTGAGTCCAATTCATAAGCCTGAATGAAAGGAGCCGATACAAGAGGGCACCGTGTTGTGTTAGAGCATTTTGGATAATTGATTTTAATGGTTTTCCGGCTGTGGAGTGCGCAAAATTTGGCCACGATTTGGGTAATAAATTTGCGAGTGATCCCATAGATTATTTTCTGTTAGAAATTCGTAGTTCTCGTAATGTGACCTGGATTGGGAGTTTAGACTAACCCCGGTTACAGAAGACATGGCTTGAACTCCCTCCATCAACTGTCGTTGCCAGGTAATCCCTAAATCCAATTCTTCAAGTAACGCGTGATACCGAGAGTCGGCTAAAACAGAGTCGGGGAAATACATCTCGATTTTGTGCGCCATCGCTGCGAGGCGGCGTAAATCTGCAGATGATAGTGACCGCCAATAATCGATTCCTGAGCCAATATCGCCAAGGATTAAGCTTTTGGCACCATGACTCAGGTTGTACTCTGGATTGGCAAGGTTGCTCTGTTCAAAGGCGTTGCCCGCTTCCGTAGATTGTCCAGATATACCACTAATGGTCGCGTGGCTCAGCATCGTAATAGGGCCCTCTTCGTCGATAGCCATTTGTCGTTCCAAGTAGTAGACCGCATCTTCATAATCTCCAATGAATGCCAGTCCGCGAATCAATGCAGACATGATTCCAATATGGTCGGTTCGGTCTAGCAAAATCCTTTTTTGTGCCTGTATCAGATTCTGGGGTGTTTCGAAAAAGGTCTGATATAGCCAGGTCATACGCCGCGGAATGGTGAAGGCTTCTTCGTCGCTTGCCAACTCAAAAATTCTGGCCGCTTCGTCGTAGAGTCTTGCCTCAGCCAACAACGTTGCATAACGTGAATAGGTATACTCTCCTGCATCGCCACTCAAGATCTGTTCGCGAAGTGTCGATTCGATTACGCGCCAATTGCCTGATTGCATGCTTAGTAAGTGGTCCCTCATCTCTGACAAAGCTTCATGATTGGAATTTACTCTCGCGACTTCACTAATTGCTCCTTTGACCATGGCATGAAGTTCGGCATTTCTTTGCTGTTTACTGTAAATGCCCAGCGTACTCGCTGACCTGATAAGACCAATATAAGCACTGGTGAAAGCAGGATCTTCGTCTATTGCTATAGCGTAGTGTCGAATCGCACGCTCAAGGTCTGCGTGATTTGAATTCCCGGCGTAGAATCCTGCTTCGAGAAAATTGGTGTAAGCTATGGGGTTTGAAGTACCCCAGTCCTGCATTTCGGCAAATTGGGATTCATTGAGATAAATACTGAGAGCGGCGACAATGCTCCTGCCTACTTCATCGTGGACGTCAAATACTTGCGCTGAAGAAATATCAATCTGATCGGAGAATAAGATCGAATTTTCCTTGGCATTGATTAGATCGATCTGCAGTCTTAATTTGCCGTCAGCCTGTTGGATGTTACCACCCAGAATGAAGTCGACTTCATCAATAAAATTCGATTGTACATATTCTTCTGCAGCAAGATCCCCAAAGCCGCTAACAATAACAGTATCAGGAAGCGCCGACAGGTGAGTCACTAAGCTTGAAGGAAACTGTGTAGCCCAGAACAGGTTGCTAGCTTCGACGTTGATGGTTTCCAGTTGACGAACCAGGACCACGTGGGTATCTATATCATCGGCGGTTTTTGGTTGCACCCAGAAGTTCACAGCTACAACAATTGAAATAACAAGCAGGGTAAAAAATGCCCCTTTCCGATAATTTTCCAATGACCAGAGTCTTGTATTGGAAATCTCAGATTGATCTCCTCTGAGATCTGATTCAGATTCTCTGGGCTTTGCAATGAGGGCATAGCCACGTTTGGGATAAGTCTTTATATATCTGGGGTTGCTTGCGCGATCACCTAAAGCCGATCTGAGTTCGGCAATAGCGTTGTGTACAGCATGATCGGAGCTGATCGACCTGCTCCAGAATCTGTCCAATAACTCAGTGCTCGATACTACCTTGCCTTGAGCCTCGATCAGGTACTTGAGCACATCCATTGTGCGTGGCGACAGTTTGATTGACGCACCTGTCTTGCTGTTCTCCAGGGTGCAAGTCTGGGGGAAAACATTCCAATCCAACAACTTAACCATCGAAGGGTCCTGTCAGAAACTGCGGAAATAATTTCATTTACTTCATGTTGTCGTCGTGAGGAGTGAAATTTGGAAACCCCACCGATTAATACGTTGTTGTCCAGAAATTACCAGCTCTCGACGAAACCTGCCCACTTTCTAAATGTAATTTATTGTGTCTCGAAAAATCGGAGCTCTGCAATTGCCCGTGGTGTCTGGGCTCTGAAGTGCGCCTAGGTTTTCACGAGGAATATTTGAGATTAACTGGAGGCAATTAGGAGGACTATACCTTCGCTCTCAAACACAATCGCGATTTATGTGAGGTCTGTCAAGCCTGTTCGACAATTTACGGATACATCCCAGCGAAAGTAACCAGATAAAATGAAACTTTCTACCACTCAGGCACTGCAACAGGCTGTTATCGCCCATCAGAATGGTGAGTTGACCAGCGCGGAGCTTATCTATCGAGCCATTCTCAACTCACCAAAGGACATACCTGCAGCGACTAGAGACGTGGATGTCACGGCAACCGCTTACAACAACCTGGGCTTTATTCAGCAGCAGCAGGGAGATCTAGAGTCTGCTATCTGTAATTATCGCCAGGCGGCTAGAATTAATTCCAAGTACTCCGAAGCTCACAATAATCTCGGGTATGCATTACAGCTTAGTGGCGCTGTCAATGCGGCTATAGCCAGCTACCGGCGTGCAATCAAGATCAATCCGGCCTTCGTAGAGGCTTACCATAATCTAGGGCAGGCATTGCGGGTAGTTGGTAGCCTAAAGGACTCCGCCGATTGTTACCAAAAGATAGTGGGCATGCAGCCAGACAATGCGGATGCTCACAATGCACTTGGTGCTGCTTTACAGCTGAAAGGTAATCTGGAAGCAGCCATCCAAAGCTTCGAGACCGCAGTCAGGCTAGATCCCGAATTCTCTGAAGCTTATAACAATCTGGGAGGCGCCCAGCAAGCAAAGGGGGATCCTGATGCAGCGATTGAGAGTTGCAGGCGTGCTATCGAACTCAGGCCGGACTATGCCAATGCCTACCACAATCTCGGTCATGCGCTCAGTAGCGCGGGACTTGCAAATGAAGCGATAGAGGCATATCAGCAGGTTCTGATTCTTCAGCCAGACTCGCTACAAGCATACAATAGTCTAGGGAACATATTGCGAAAAGAAGGCAGGTTTGAAGAAGCTCTGTATTTTTTTGATGCACTCAATCAGCCGAAATTCCAGAATATTCTGGAATCCAATCCCTCTGAAAACAATTTTTGGCAGAATACTAAGTCCCAGGCTCTGGAATGCTTGTACATTCTTGGTCGCTACGATGAATTGCAAGAGAGGCTAGCGCTTCTGGCCGAGAAAGGGGATTGTAACAGACGCGTCTCGGCGGTGAGTGCATTCGTAAATCACCAACTAAAAACCGAAGACCTGCATCCTTTTTGCACAAACCCGATTGATTTTGTTCACATCGGAAGTTTGAGTGAACACGTAACAGATGTTTCTGGTTTCACTGAACGTCTCATCGAAGAAGCAATACAAGAAATCCAGGTTTGGGAGCCTGAACACGGAGTTACCCACTATGGCTACCAGACTCCCAATACTATATTTGAAGCTGGTGAGAATTGCGTCCATCTCGAAAAAATCTTGCGTGACGAAATCTCTTCCTATGTAGCCAGGTTACGGTCGGTGGATTGCGCCTACATCAAGTCATGGCCGGATGAGTTTACTCTTATGGGTTGGCATGTTCGCCTGGTGAAATCGGGATATCAAAAATCTCACTTACATCCACCGGGCTGGATGAGCGGAGTTGTTTATCTGCAAACCCTTGATACTGACAATTATGAAGGAGCCATAGAATTCAGCTTACATGGGTATGATCTTCCCATTCTCGATAGCAATATCCCAAAACGAGTCCATCGCCCGGAGAAAGGAGACATTGCATTGTTTCCTTCCTCGCTGTTTCATAGAACGATTCCGTTCACTGAAGATGCTGAGCGGTGCGTTATTGCCTTTAATTTGGTCCCAGTACTGTATAAGGCGACTATATAGTTAAAGAAAGGCATTAATCTCTATATTCAGATGTTGGATGCATTTTGTAGAGCTAAATCGCCCTAGTATGCTAGGTACCTTATAGTTTAAGAGAATGACTATAAGCAAGGTGATTGAAGCAATGAGAGTTTTCCTCTCGGATTTAAAATTGAAGCTGCCAATCATGTCTCCTAGAGTATGCGCAGTGGTGCAAAGGAAGTCTGTAGGCTGGGGACAATCACTTTCAATCTGTACACTTGGCTGAAGTTATTTGAACTAGACGCTGAGGGAGGAGTGCCATTAACCTATGGAAATCAAGATTTACATTTCAGGATTAGGGAGAGATTTAGGAATTTGGCTCTTAAAATCCGATAATACCTACTACCGGAATTATCTATCAATTAAGCCCAATTTCTTTTTTGTAATAGTCTAATGTTGTCTTGTCGTGACCAATTGAATTAAGTACATAGTTTATAGGATTATCAATTATTTCATCTGTGCAGGGTAAGTCATAATAACTAGTAGTACCTCCGTCTAAGAATTCAATAATTTCGCCTCCATGGTACTTGTACCTTTGTTTATCAAGTTTGCCATTAATGGTGTGCTTTCTGCGAAGTTCTTTATCAAAATCTTTAATTGTCCGAATTGCGCGCCTGTTTGCTAATCGATTGATTTCTTTTTCTTCTCGATGATTTTTCATATCAACGAATTCAGAGAATCTTTGAGAATCGAGTACAAGGGTTTCAGAATCCCCATACCCTTGGATCAACGTATTAATTACATCAAGACCTTCATCTATCTCAGAAACATAGATAGTGCATACTTTAATCATGCCTTTGTGCTTCGATTCAATATTACTTGCACTTTGAATATTAGTTGATTTCAATTCCTTTATTGTCTTTCGTTCAACAGATGGGCATACAACACCGTCATCAATCGCGGATTGAAACTGCTTATCATTCAGTCGAGTGATTTCATAAAGCGTGCTCCAGGATGGAGGTAGTTGAGACACATGTGTCTTTAACCTCGAATCTCTGCCAATCGCTATTAACCGATCAGCAGTTCTTTTAGAAAATGACAAACGATCGAGAATTTCGTTGAATTCAGAAGGGTGAAGTTGAGATTTTGCTTCAGCAAGTAAAGATGCTGTTTCTAGTATAGCTTCTGCAGTTTTGCGCCAGCTTGTGATTATTGCTCGCTCGTATTTTGCAGCTGTTTCTGAGATGCCTAAATCTAATCTAGCGGCTTGATTGGTCATAAAGTTTCTCCCGTGTTACTGCCTACATAAGCAATAACATTAAGATCAACTCAAATTTCTACCTCTCTCACCTAAAAATTTGTGTTAGTTGATTGATTGAATTTATCTGGTTCGTGGATAAGAACTAATTTTCGAACGATTTAAATAGTAACCTATTTGAAGATATTCTGTCAACATATATTTCGATAAATGTCAAGAAAAATATCAAATTTCCTCTAAATACTATGCGCTTCAATGGGCGGACTTGGCACCATTTCTCTATATCTTATTGATTCAATGGCTTATTTTGCCCCAAAAATCAATTCTAACGACCATTCTAACGTCTGGATTAGATACCTCAACCAACACAAGCACATAGTAAGTTTTGCTGTGAAGTATAAGCAGAGCGTACTCTTTTGAAGGCAGTACTCTGTTGGGTGCTTTTCTGCTATCAAAGGTTGAAGCTGTAACTATCTATCTCCTTGATCTTACTAGTAAATATCTGGATTAGGCTTCCTTACTCGCACATCTTTAGGGAAATTATCTTCAAAATCAGGGAATTAGCGTAGTTGTCCAAAGCATATGAGCTTTCATAGATATTCTAGAAGTACAGTCAAAACCTGTTGAATTTTACTCAAAGACTTTATACAATTCTTTACCTAATAGGTAAAGAAATGAGATGTTTTGGATTGGATATCCAATTTAAAAATAGAAAGCTGGAGAAGCTATGTCTCAATTCGAAGGAGGCAGATAAGACTCTTGGTCCAAACAGTGGGAAAAAGTTGCGTACTCGTCTTGCTGAAATCGAGGCGGCAAATTGCGTGGCTGAGCTTTTGACCGGTCGTCCGCATCCGCTTACAGGAAGTAGGGTAGGAGAGTTTGCGGTCGACTTAGCAGGAGGATGTCGCTTGGTATTTGAACCGTGTGACGATCCAATTCCCGAGAAAGAAGATGGGGGAATTGATTGGAAAGAAGTTAAAGACATTAGAGTTATTTTTATTGGAGATTATCATGAATAGTAACGTCAGCGCTTTTGCTCCTGATTGGGCGTCGCCACCGGGCGATACTATCCAAGATTTAATGGAAGAAAGGGATTGGAATCAGGCGGAGTTGGCACAAAGGTTAGGGTCTAGCGCGAAGCATATAAATCAACTGATCAAAGGAAAAGTACCATTATCTTATGATATGGCACTAAAACTTGAGCGGGTACTTGGTTCAACTCTGAATTTTTGGATGAATCGAGAGACAAATTATCGAGAGCATATCGCTAGACTGGAAGCAAAATCTAAGTATGAAGAGTGGTGCGACTGGTTAGATAGTTTACCGTTGGTCGACCTTAAGAAGATTGGTTTGATTGAGAACAAAAATATTACTAGTTCTCGCAAACCAGAGATTGTTCAGCAATTGCTTTCATTTTTTGGAGTCGCATCGCCAGATGATTGGGAGAACTACTATGCTTCAATGCAAGGATCGTTTCGCAGAAGCAATAGAAACGAAGCAAGTGTTGGAGCTATCGCTACTTGGCTTAGGCTTGGAGAACTTCAAGCAGAAGAGAGTACAGTTCCCAAATATAAAAAGAGCAAGTTTGAAAGAGCTGTATTCCAAATTCGGGAGTTAACGACTCTCTCGTCTGATGAATTTATGCCAAAGATGATTGAGCTTTGTGCAGATGCTGGCGTGAAATTAGTTTTAGTACCTTCGATAACTAAAGCACACGTCAGCGGTGTGGCTAGGTGGTTAAATGGGCACAGTCCGCTGATACAACTTTCGTTGTATGGAAAAATGAATGATAAATTTTGGTTCACTTTTTTTCATGAAGTTGCCCATATATTGCTGCATTCAGAAGAGAAAAAATCAATATTCTTAGATGATATAAACTTGGACCAATATTCACCGCAAGAAATAGAGGCTAATGAATGGTCAAAAGAAATGCTCATTCCTGATAAGTATAGGTATGACATCTGTTCACTCAGAAGCCGGGATGAAATTCTTTCATTCTCCAGAGAAATTAATGTTCATCCAGGAATTGTTGTTGGGCGGCTACAACATGACAAGATCATTAGCCATGCAACAAATCTCAACGGACTAAAGGAAGCATTAACAATAGGCTAATTTTCTATAAGGAAGACTAATAGCTAATCTCGATAGAAATCTCAAAAATTACAACATGATAAAATTGAAGGAAAATCATAGTGCATGATGGAAGAGCAATAGCCAACTTCATTCTAGATTACTGTGATGTTAAGGGAAACCAACTAACGAATCTGCAATTGCAAAAACTGGTCTATTTTTGCCACGTGTGGCACTTGGTTTCGTTGGATGAGCCTTTGGTGAGACACAAATTTGAAGCTTGGGAATTTGGTCCGGTATTGCCTTATTTATATAGATTGCTAAGTGACAATGGCGATGCACCTATAATGGGAAGGTTAACAAAAATTGACCCTAACACTGGAATTTCGATTATCGTAGATCACGAACTGACTACGTCCAGTGTCGAGTTTCTAGAGGAAATCATCGATTTGTACGCTTCTTATAGCGGGGCTCAGCTAATTGGACTCACTCATGTTAGAAATGGTCCTTGGTGGAAAGCATGGAATCATGACTCCAAAATAAATCCAGGAATGCAGATTAGAAATGAAGAGATTATTGAGTACTACTCAAGCCCACACTGATATGTAAACTCCGAATTTGAGAGTAGACGAATGACAAAGTTAAGAATCCCCACACTTCAGCACCTTGCAAGGAATTGGGAAGATACACCAGAAAAGGTTGAGAAGGCACTGCTGGAAGTAGTTAATAGCACCCCACCATTCAACTACAATATTCTCAATACTTTAGTTTTTGATCATCTGAAATTGAATGTTGCAAGAGATGAGCTTAAAACAGCCATATTACTCAAAGAAAAAAGGGAGTCTGTTAGAAAGAACTTCCTTGAAGTCTTGGCATTCTTTTGCAGCCACTTTGAGGATATCCGACCGGATTATGTCCACCAAGTAACACCAAGATATTACCCGCTACATAGGAATTTAAAAATAGAATTTAGACCGCCTCTACTATATGGCATAGGTGGGCAAATATACTTCCCATGGTTCAGTTACTGGAAATCGAAGGCTCTTAGTGGTGAGCAACTATCTCTATTTGTTACATTAGTCTACGAAATGCTGCTACAAGACCCTGATCTTGAGCAAGCAAGGTTTCAGATTCTCGACTTTAGTGCTGATTCGCCAAACGAATGCCGACAACTCAGAGTAATTGAAGCTGCTGAGGTGCCTAGAATTAGTGAGGCAAGAAAGAACGACATGCTCACGGTTTTCTGGGAAGGATATCAAAGGGCTGAAGCGACACTGTTCGAACAAGAAAAATCTGAAAGAAGACCTCAGCGTGAATCTATTATTGATGAGAATCAATTGCCGTTACTTGATTAGCTTTTAGAACTTGACTCTCTTAAATAAACCAACTTATGGATACTAGGAACGTATTTCTTGATACACAGTCCATTTTGCAGTTAGGACTAAAGTTTGAAGACAAGGCTCTAAGTCGACTCAAGATGCTTGGACAGGCAAACTCTGTAAACATTCTTATTTCAGAGGTGGTTAAGAGAGAAGTCACTAAAAAGCTTAAAGAAAAAACTTCCGCTATCAGGAGAGATATTGAAAGCCTTAGTCGAAAACTAAAGATTTATGAATCAGGCACACCTCGAGAGTTGGAAGCGGCTCTTTCTGACAATGAAAAGTATCAATTAGATGATCTAGCACAATCAAGATGGCTTACATATCTTGAAGAGTCTAAAGCAATTATTTTAGATATAGATAACATAAACAATTCCGATCTAATCGAATTGTATTTTGAGCAAAACCATCCGTTTAGTGAATCTAAAAAGCATGAATTTCCGGATGCCATATCAATGCTCTCTTTGCGGGAGTGGATCAGAGAAAGCGGTGAGAAGGTATATGTAATTAGTGGTGATGGGGATATAAAAGGATTTTGCGAAGGAGATGAAAATTGTATCTCGTTGGAAAATGTATCCGAATTCTTAGATTTATATAACCGGGCAGAAGAGCAACTTACGTCTACTATACATGATCTCGTAGACAAGGAGACTGATTGGATTGTTAAAGTAGTTGCGGAGGCATTTCAGAACTGCGGATTCAGCTATGACGGTAACTACGAGGCTGAAGTAGATAAGGTTGAGGTAGAGAGTGTCCAAGTCCAAGAAGTCGAAGTGATAGACGTGGATGAGAATATGGCTACAGTAGACTTACTAACCAATATTAGATGTACCGCCAATATTTATGGTCCTAACTACGAGAATGCAATTTGGGATAGCGAAGAAAAAGAATATATTTTCATTGATCACTTTAGTGAAAACATGGAATTTGAAGATGCATACACCATTACTATTGATATATCGGTAGATGAATCGAAAAAGGAAATAAGTGAAATTTCAAATATCTATTTTAATGGTGGGGATGACATAACTTTGTATTTCGATGACGGTTTCCCGTACAAATAACAAACTCCATATTGTGAATCTTGGCTAGATTCAGACAATTTTTAGTTCTTCAATTAGTTGGCTTGCCCGATAATTGCAGGCTCTACAAACAAGCAATACTTCAATGAAATCGAGTGTTCTTTCCCCGCGCTCATATTTCGAAATGAATGCTTGCTTAGTATCTAGACGATCAGCCAACTGTTCTTGAGTCATATTAGCGTCCAGCCTGATCTTTTTTAGCTGCACTCTAAGTTTTTCGTGGTAGGTATCCCATTGCTTTCTGCGCATATCCATATTGGACATGCTGTTTTAGAATATACCAAAATAGTATATTCTAAATTAGCATATTGAGTTATGATGAGCATGTGATTCTTTTCTAATATTAAATCGCTCTTAATCAATGGTGTCGTAAATGGCTGGAAAAACGACAAAATGTCCATTCTGTGGAGAGGATATTTTAGCTGTAGCTATTAAGTGTAAGCATTGCTCGTCAGACTTAGATAGCTCATCTGCTGAGAAGAATAGCAAAGGGAAGTCTTCAATTTTGGTTAATTCTTTTTGGCTAATCATTGCAATAGCATTAGTAGTTTCATTGATAACAGATGAAGAAATAGCAATAGATGATTCGGTAGCTTCGACTTCAACTGCGCATTTAGAACCTGTTGAAGTCAGCAACGGTTTGTGGGGGTTAGAATTTGGAATGACTCCAGAGGAAGCTGGGAGAGTAGCAAATGACACGGTTCGATGCGGAGCAATTAGAAACGAGTCAGCATCATGTACGCTACTGGAAAACAATAACACAGTGCTCCTATCGTTTCGGAATCAACAAATAGACGCTCAGAATTGCTGTGTAGGAGAAGGAGGCGAACTAAGCAATATTTACATGAATATGGGGCAGTACACGCGAGCGAGTGCGAGAGAGCTTCTAGACCAGCTCAATATTAGATATGAACAAGTATTTGAGCCAGCTGATTCTGAAAGATCGCAATGGATGCTTGGAGAAGGTTCAATGACATACTTTTTCGAAAACAAATATGTCCCTGAACGTCCTAGATATCTGTACTTGGAAATTAGTAGAGCGTACTTTGATCTTTTCAACAATCTTCGCCAAGACATGGACTTATACTATGTCGCAGAGAGCGTAGGATTGGAGATGCTTGCTGAGAGAGAAAGCAGATCGAACAATCCTTTGTAGCTTTATAGTTGTTTGTTCAGGTTAAGAAATCTATATAGATTTCCAAACATCAGTGTTTGGGTCTTTGATAAAACTCCCATGAATGTTCTCGTCATCGCTTGAAGCTCTCAGCTCTTGCTTACTACGTGCGCAATTATAGGAATCTTGATCTACAGCAGCTTTATATAGATGCTCTCTGATCGCTCTCACGAGTTCTGCAGTCATAGTAGTTCTATTTCTTAAACACAACATTTGAAAATCATACTTTAGATCCTCAGATATACGAATATTCAGTAGGCATGTTTCGTCATTTCTCATTTAACTAACCTGTTACATGGATGTTGGAATTGGTACATCTATTTATAAAGATCGAATCTTGATATGCAGAGGAATTTACGGATTCCTATTAATGATGCAATTTGACAAGAAGGTGCCAGTTTTTTCAAAAATCACCTTTTTAGGCATATAAATACTAATGAGACGAAGCTGTCTCGTTGGTCTACATAGAGATTGACCACTCAGGTGAGTATGCAAACCTAAGCTCGCACAACAGGATGTGCTGAATCGACTTAGTAAGGCGACAAATTTATATTAAGCAAGGAGCACCAAAGGTGGATGGGGTGTCAAAAGATTACCGCCAGGACGAAGGAAAAATCACCTTCAAGTGCTATAATGATCACTCAATCGGTGTTATAGCGCTACCGTAACTATCGTTTAGTAGAATGTAAAAGCAGATCGGGTTACCCCGCTTACTTATTTAACTAAGTTGTTCTGATTGAGTATGTCGAAGCTGTACTTGCAGAAAGACATCTAAACCCGATGGGGTTTAGTATGTCTCCACTCCCTTGCAGTAATAGTAACTGTAATCAATTTGAAACATCGCGCGAAGCGCGATTCATCGAAGATGAGGATACAAACTATTGTGGAATTTGACTGCTATTGTCCGCTACAAAACCCATTTAATGCGGCTTGTATCAAATCCCGGATATTCTATTTTCTGAACATAGTCATTTAATAGATTAATAGAGTTCTCGCCTCCATATGTTCCATAAGTAATAGGATTGTGAGCATGACCTACCAGCGAAGCAGTTATATGTTCAGGTGTATTTAATCGTTTAAGTTCATCAATAAACGAATGTCGAAAACTATGAAATGCAAGTACACCATCTGTCTTGAAGCCATGCCTAACTTTATAGCGAGCGAACCATTTAGACGCAGGCTGACTTTGACCATCACCTTTTGAGGCATGCTTTTCTAGTTCTGGAAAAAGTACTTTCTTGTCGTGTTTCTTCAGACTTGCTATGTAAGACAGAAGTCCTAGTTCAATCAAAAATCTATGGACTGGAATAACCCTTATTCCAGTTTTGGTTTTGACTCTTTTTGTATCCGAGTTGTTATTGATGTTGAATATGTGAACTCCATCTTGTTCATATACATCATCTAACTCTAGTTGACATATTTCTTGTATGCGTTGACCGCTATATAGAGCTATAAGAGGGAGCCAAAAGTAGTATTGCTTTGGTCGTTTACATTTAGTGAATATGGGATCATTGAACAACACATTTAAATTATCTGATGTAAATGGTTCCCGTTTTTCTTTGTCTGATTTCGAGGATTTGATCCTCAGCTTAGACATATAGTTTTTGTCTATATAACCTTGATCAACACACCAATTCAACATACTACCTATGCGGGTAAGATGTTTATTCACAGATTCGACAGAAATTCTATCTTTCTTGTCTACATTTTTATCTATCAGTTGTTTGATTGAGAGTTCTCGAAAGCGTTTATCCTTTGAATGATTTCTTGGTAACTTTTGTATGTCAATTTTGAACTTTCGACAAAGTTTAGCATCAATTGATTCAACAGGGATTTCTCCATACAACTCCTGAAATATCTTAAATGTCACTTCATATGCTTGCTTTGTCTTGTCTTCCCAATTACCTCCTGTAGTTCTCTCATCGATGAATTCTTTTGCAATTTTTGAGAATAGATTACTCTGAATTTGTGATTCAGAATCACCAGTAGTGATTATAGGAATATGCGTAGCAGCAATCTGTGATTGATTAGGTCGTACAGAGCGTATAACAAGTTTATTAGTCAGTTCAGTTAGTTGATTTGTTAGTGGGACTAAAGGATCAAGATCGGATAGCTGTCCACCAATTAATAGTGGCTCATGCTTGAATTGCGCAATAAACTCAATGCATCCAGCAATATCATTTAAACACTTTGCTTCCTGTTCATTGATATCGTCCAGAAATCGCTGCTGCAAAATTTGCTTATTTTGTTCGACTATCAGCTCAAATTTTCCTCGAATCTTGTCGAGTAACGGTGTTGGTAAGTTGGAATGGAACTTCAAGATTTCAGGTATGAGTCGGATCGCTTCATCTATAGTTTCAAGATTTTCGATTGCTGCATTGAAATTAGTTAAGGTGTGCATATAAAGCGTTGCTGCGCGGCGGCGAGCTTCAGTCAAGTTTGCGGTTCTAAGTGTTTTTCGAATTTCTTTTTGAATATTAGGGAATCGATTGAGCACAGAACTCGGCATCATCAATCTAAAATAGAATATGCCGTTTTTCTGGCGGAAGTAGTAGTTTGGATGCGCGCAATTACGTACAGGCATAACGTACAGGTCCTCATTGAGGTATCCCCATACGATATGTAAGTATTTGAATATGAAGAATAATATTCAAAAATTGGTGGAGGCGGGGGGATTTGAACCCCCGTCCGTCAGTTCGCGGCCTGAAGATCTACATGCTTAGCGTCGTCTATTGAGTTAGCCCACGTCTACCCGACGGGCAGGGCGAGTAGGGCGAGTCTGGAAAAAAATTTAGCGCTCAAACCCCAGACGGTTATCACACGATCCTGTTCTATATGACGATTGCAAAACACTGGTTTACAGGAATCCCTGTGGCAATCGCTAGCTGGCTATATTAAGCAGCTAGAGCGTAGTTTTCGTCGTT
Organism: uncultured Pseudohongiella sp.; assembly: GCA_965262465.1. Taxonomy (GTDB): domain Bacteria; phylum Pseudomonadota; class Gammaproteobacteria; order Pseudomonadales; family Pseudohongiellaceae; genus UBA9145. The sequence goes on from OZ253535.1 coordinate 453,614, forward strand.
GGCAACTATAAAGTTGCAGTAATTTATTTACGAGAGTTACTACCCTCTCGACATGCACCCCAGGTGTTGATACCGGCGTCGAATCCGAATCGCCCCCAGCGGAACCCTAAAGTATAACATAATCAGAGTCTTAGCCGTTTTCTTAGCTTACAGGCACCGGTTTTCAAGGCCTGCGACTCCATCTTAGTAACCTCCACATCCCCTAAATTTTGGGATAGTCTGAGGTAACGCTACTTCTATATATGGGGGCGAAAAGTGGCTCAACAACTCTCTTACGGTCGTCGCATGGCGCTCAAGCGCGGCATCACCGGTTCCCGCAAAGACTTCAAATGGCTTTGTAAAAACACCAATCGCGTCAACATGGTGGCAGAAGGGGATTCTTGGTTTGCCTATCCTCGTAAAAATCTCATCATCGGAAAGAACGCCAACATCATCGATTGGGTGGCGAAAAGCATTCGCGAAAAGAACAAAGCCAATCTCCTCCGTATCGCTGGTAATGGTGACGAAGCGGTTGAGATGTTAGCCGGGAGTCAGAAACGAGACCTCGCTGAAACTATGTGGGAGTGTGAAGACAGAATTGATCTCATTCTATTTTCCGGTGGTGGAAACGATGTGGTCGGTAAGTGGGATATGGATCGATTACTGAATTCCTATAAAAGTGGTTACAGCGCCAAGCAATGCATCAATGCCAAACGCTTTAAGCGCAAACTGTTACAGATCCGATTGGCCTATGAAGAGTTACTGGAGCTACGCAATGACTATGCACCGAGTGCAAAAATTGTCACGCATACTTATGACTTGTTGAAACCGAATAAGAAGGCTGCGAAGTTCGCTGGCATTAGAGTGACAGGGCCCTGGATATATCCTTACTTAATAGATAAAGGAATTCCTGAATCACTTCACCAAACAGTAGTGAAACACTTACTAGTCGACATGAAGAAAATGCTCACTGAGCTTGCTGCTTTGAATGCAAATAAAGGCAAGCTAATAGTGGTGAACACCCAGGGCACGCTTACACCAGGCAGCGGTAGAGATTGGAAAGACGAAATGCATCCCAGCTCTAGTGGATTCAAGAAAGTCGCGAAAAAATATTATGCGCAGTTGAAGTCGTTGCAACCCAACCTGCCGGCATTCACTCAATGAAATATTGAGCGCTTAGCTGTTATCGTAGACTGCTTTCCAGCCTTCGCAATCCCGTTCCACCGCTACTTCCATAGTCGCTAACAATTGCTCACGCATGCGAAGCTTTGAATTTTTGTGGGCTTCTGCGTCGAGCTTTAATGCATCCTGAGCGCGTGTCATGGCAGTGCTCATGAGTTCATCTGCGCTAGTCAATTCATCCACGATTCCCGCTTGCAATGCTTCTTTCGTTGAGAAGTAGTAGGCGAAATTCACCGCCTTGTTCAGTTGTTGTGGTGTTAACCGTTGTCGCAAGGTTTCGATCGCGAAGTGAGGGACAGTCATTCCAATCGCAACTTCATTAGCTGCAAACTTGGATTCGCCGTCTATTGCGATTCGGTAGTCGGTGGAAAGCAGCAGAAATATTCCCATGGCAACAGCATGCCCGCTACAGGCGCAGATCGTTGGCAATGGAAAGCCCAGCAGGCGTTTAGCCAGGTGGGCGCCACCACTCAGCATGGTGAAAGTGGCGTCAGCGTCGCCAGCCTTAAAAACTCCGAGATCAAATCCGCCAGACAGCATCTTCTCTCGACCCGTAATTATTACTACGCCGCCGTTGGATTCAGCCTGATCTAATGCTTGATTTATCTCATTAATCATAGCGATAGACATGACATTGGCCTTGCCATCATCAAGCGCGATTGTTGAAATTCCCTCAGAGAAGGAATAGGTCACTAGGTTGTTTGCTGAGTCAGACATGAGTGGCTCCCCCGTACGCCATTTTTCTAAGTTGGCAGAAGTTAGCACATGCCCGGCAACTTCTAAACTGAGGCGGTAGACATGAATGCAAAGATTACTGAGTTAGTGGATAAGATCGCGCGGCTGGAGAATCAGCTGCTCGACGAGTTCAGAAAGCAGGAAGAGAAGTTCGAATACAAGCTGGAAGGGACTCGCATCGAGTTTGAAGCCCGCGTGCTCGAAGCCCATCAAAAATTTCGAGTCGCTATCCTTCCATGGCTAGGCAATGCAACTCTGCGAAATGCCATCTCAGCCCCTTTTATTTATTCCATGATTGTGCCGCTCGCGTTTATGGATCTTGCAGTCACGCTTTATCAACACATTTGTTTTCGACTTTATGACATTACTCGAGTTCGTCGATCAGACTATATCGTGCTAGACCGTCACCAACTTGCATATCTCAATGGTATAGAAAAGTTTAACTGTATCTACTGCGGTTATGGCAATGGTGTGATCGCTTACACACGAGAAATCATTTCACGCACCGAACAATACTGGTGCCCAATCAAACATGCGAGGCGCGTGGTCGGTACCCATCAACGCTACAACAATTTTGTTGCGTTTGGTGATGCAGAAGGGTATCAGGCGCAACGTCTGCCATTACGCGATGCACTAAGAGAAGATGAAAACAAAAATTAGCGGATAAAATGAGCGTAGAAGAGTTCGCGATCTAGAGGAGATTGCGAGAGGGTTAGGGATTTGTGTTCCTAAGCGGTGAGCGAGGGATTGAAGTGCGCGGAGAAGTGCAAATTTAAGTTGGGAGTTTACTAGCAGTAAATGACCGGCTTAAATTTGAGCTTCGACAAAGTAATTCAAGTCCGCAGCCTCCGCGTTACTTATTAGCTTGGCGAAGAATGCGCTGCTTATCAACATTCCATTCCCTATCTTTGGTTGCTGCACGCTTATCATGTGCTTGTTTACCTTTTGCCAGTGCAATCTGCGCTTTGACCAAATGATCTTTCCAATACAACTTAGTGCATACACAGGTGTGGCCTTTCTGTTGAGTAGCAGAAAACAACTTGGCCAATTCCTTTTTATGCAGCAACAACTTTTTTGTTCGAGTCGGGTCGGCAATGATATGAGTGCTTGCCGTATCTAATGGTGTGATATTGCATCCCAACAGAAAAGCTTCGCCATCTTTTATCAAGACATAGCTATCCACCAGCTGCACTTTCTTTTCGCGCAGACTTTTCACTTCCCAACCTTGCAACTGCAAACCGGCCTCAAAACTGTCTTCAATGAAGTAGTCATGACGTGCTTTCTTGTTTTGCACAATTGTGTTGTCAGGGGTTTTTGATTTTCGTGGTTTCGCCATGGGGCGCGATTATAGCTTGTTAGCTATGGGGATACTGTAGGGCCTACCAAATGACTCCAATGACAGGAATTTCAGGGTCAAATTGTGTTGATCTTAGGCCGTTGATAGAATCCGTTGACGCTAACCCGTAATAATAAGCTAATCTATTGAGAAATAAGGGGTTTTAATGGCTCAGGACAGAGGGCAGTTCAGCTCGAAATTAGGATTTATTCTGGCTGCTGCCGGATCAGCCGTAGGATTGGGAAACCTCGTCGCATTCCCCGTTATGGCCTCAAAAAATGGCGGGGCCGCCTTTCTCATCATCTATCTCTTCTTTGTCGCTTTCATTTGCTATCCAGTGATGATGGCCGAAATTTCAATGGGCCGTCATACCACACGGAATCCCGTTGGTGCTTTCTCGGAATTATCCGGCGGTAATTTTATGTGGCGCCTCGCTGGCATGCTCGCCATTCTTACGCCATTTATGATCGCGGTTTTTTATACCGTCATCACGGTGTGGCTCGTGGTCTATATCAAAGAGATCATCGCTGGCAATTTGGAAATGCTGTCGCAACCCGGAAACTTCGGTGAAGTAGTTGCTCGACCATCTCTGTTTGGATACCTGGTGGGTTTGCTGTGTTTGATGTTCTTTATTTTGCTTGGCGGAGTAAAAGGCGGTATCGAGCGACTCGCACGTATACTTATGCCGACATTGGCAGTGATGCTCATACTGTTGGTGATTTTCGTATTAACGCTGGAAAACGCCAGTGTGGGTGTAAGTTATTATCTGGTTCCCGATTTTAGCCGCGTTAATTTGACCGTCATTAATGGCGCGCTTTCTCAAGCCTTTTTCTCTTTGTCGCTTGGAATGGGAATCTTAATAACCTACGGTTCCTATTTTAGTCGCAAAGACAATATTGCGCAGTCCACTCGCATGGTGGCGATTGCCGACACAAGCATTGCGTTCTTTGCCGGCATGCTCATTCTGCCAGCGATCTTTGCTTTCGATCCGAATACCAACACGGACGATCTTTCCACCAGCAGCGTGGGATTGATTTTCGATTTCTTGCCGCAAATCTTTTTATCGATGCAGGATGCAGTAGGTTACGGTGGTGCGAGTTTTGTCGCGGTAATTTTCTTTACCCTGGTGTTTTTTGCTGCACTAACATCAATGGTATCGATCATCGAAATCCCTATTTCTTGCTGGATCGATGAATTGAAGTTTTCTCGCCAAAAAGCAGTCGCTTTTCAGGCAGTGCTATTAACCATATTTGCGATTCCGGCAACGATGTCTTTAGGCATCTCTGATTTCTTCACTAACTTCACCAGTTATGGCGGTGTAAGCAAGTCGTTCTTCGATCTTGTGTCTGATGTGTTCTATGAAACCATTCTGCCGTTTGTCGGATTCACTGTGTGTATCTTCTGTGCTTACCGATGGAAAGTTAGCGGCTTGAATGCGGAACTATCAGTTGGTGATGATAGCTATAGTGGATCAATGCTCGAGAAGTACATCAATTTCTCATTGGGCACTGTCATACCAGTCGTGCTGCTTGTGGTGTTTATTAGTACCGTCAATCAAATCTACCTCGGCTAGTATTTTAAGGTGCCAAAAATTGAGCGCAGCGCCTTAGTCAATCATTCTGCTGAGCAGATGTTTGATTTGGTAAACGACATCGAAAGTTACCCAGAGTTTATGCACGGCTGCAGGGCAGCCAAAGTCATCAGTCAGAGTGATGAAGAACTCGTTGGTGAGTTAACTCTCGGACAGCCAGGTATACAACAGACCTTCACTACCCGAAACCAGCTTTCGCGACCAGATAGTATCGAAATGAAGTTAGTCTCCGGACAATTCAAATCATTTACAGCCGCGTGGCAATTCGATGCATTGGATGAATCAGCCTGCAAAGTTAGCTTGCATATGGATTTCGAATTCGACCTAAGTCTGATGGATGTAGCAGCCAGCCATCTATTTTCCAGCGTGGCTAATGCGCAGGTGGACGCTTTGGTGAGAAGAGCGAATAAAGTCTATGGAATTGGAATCTGAAGCAGATAATGTTGCTGACTTGATCGACGTTGAAGTGGCTTACGCCACTCCAGAGAAGCAACGCATTATCTCTCTCAAAGTGCCGTCAGGTACCACAGCCTACGATGCGGTAGTTAAGAGCGGTATCGTTGAGGAATTTCCACAGATCGATGTCGAGTCTGATCCTATGGGAATTTTCAGCGAAGTACTGGACGGCAAAAAACGACCTCTACCTGCTGAATATGTACTGGGAGAAAGAGATAGGGTCGAGATATACCGCCCCCTCATCATCGATCCGAAGCAGGCTCGGTTGGCCCGAGCGGCCAAGAAAAAGGCCTAGAAACTCTCTTAAAACGTTCAGTATTGCGGTGGATCACCAATTTGAATATTGAGCCATTACTGTTTAGCAGCGCATAATGACAATCAATCAGATGAACAATTAAGACATTTTATGACACTACCATCAGACAAAGATTCTAAGAGCAAAAGGCATAAGGGTAAAAAGGAACAGAGTTTTTTGAAAAAGCTCGAAGCCGGATTGCACGACTACTATGTCGCACCTTATCGCCGATCTTTTGCTCGCGCACAACGGGATGAAGAAGATTTGTTTATGCTGTTAGTGTTCGCTGAAAGTCTTGGTGTGCCGAATCCTGCTGCTTTCTATACCATGGAATTATTGCCAATCGTGTACGATCAGTTTCACGAATGGCACACGCGCATGGGTATGGAACGTTCTCCCCTGGACCACATCAGTTGCTGTTAGATCTCGCTAGAAACAGAAAGATACTTTTCTTCGGCGGTAAAGGCGGCGTTGGTAAAACCACTGTTTCTTCCACTACTGCACTAGCTAGAGCAGATGAGGGTGCAAAAGTTTTATTGGTGTCCACCGATCCTGCGCACAATCTCGGCCATTTGTTCGATCGCACTATAGGACCTCAACCTGTTCGTATTAAAGCTGGGCTCGACGCCTTGGAAGTAGATCCCGCGGAAACTGTCGATGCGCACTTAAAAGAAGTAAGAAGTGCTTTGCATTCACTCATGCCTGTTACTCAACACGGGGAGATCGACAAGCACATGGCTTTGTCACGTGACGCGCCGGGTATGCATGAAGCGGCTGTGTTAGAACGTATTGCGGATATCGTGGAAGAAGGCGTAAAAGAATACGACTTGATCGTGTTTGATACGGCTCCGTCTGGTCATACTGCCAGATTGATGGTGTTGCCTGAGATGATGTCAGCGTGGACAGAAGGTCTTATTAAAAGAAGAGACAAAGCGGATCGTTTCGCTCAGTTTGTCAAAGAGCTGGGTTCTGATACCACAATGGAAGACAAGACTATTGGTGGCGCCACACAAACAGAACAGGAAAAAGAAAGTCGTATTCGTCAGATTCTTTTGCGCCGTCGCCATAAGTTTTCCCATCTCCGGGATCATTTGGCGGATTCAAACACTACCTCATTCGTTATCGTGTTGGCTGCCGAACGGCTGCCAGTTTTGGAGACTATTGAACTCAACGAACAGCTGGAACGCGCGGACATCAAGGTGGATTGCCTGGTAGTGAACAAGCGTGCTCCCCAGGGCATGGGGGATTTTCTCGACCAGCGTCACCAGCAGGAAGAGCAGCATTTACAGTACCTTGACCAACATTTGGGTTCGATAAGGCGGCAGAATCTGTATCTTCAATCGAAGGACGTTTTGGGCCTTGAGGGGCTCGAATTCTTGGCTCGATCTCTCTGATTTTTCTACAATTTGCTGTTGACCGCCTTGAATGAATTTTCAATAATCCCGGGTCTGAATTTGAAACCGGCGGAAATAGCAGCTTCCAATGCACTATTCCATTGACAGATTAAGCAAGAAATTCGCGAATCGCCGCAGACTGGCGTCTTTCGGCGCGATGCTCGCGTTGTTGCTTGTCGTGGTTCAGAGCGGTGAGTTGATTCACACTCACGATAGCGAACTGCAACAAGTCGACTGTGAAATCTGTTTAAAAGTTGGCTCCAATGAAGATGTCATTGCTTCAACCGCTGCGACTTTCGATTCCTCTTCAGCTGCTCAAACCTATTTTGAGTTAGTTGTTTCTAGCCCTTACCTGGCAATTCTTTTTGCCAATCCCCGCGCACCACCCCACGCATAATTCTCTTTTCCTAAAACCAGTTTAGCTGTCTGGCGAGCATCGTTGCGCACGTGCGTGCATTGTTCTCATTTTCCATTGCGGCTGAACCACACAAACTGTTTGAGAATTTATTTGGGGTTGGTCATGAAGTCCAATTACAGAGTGAGAGTTACATCACTAATTAGTTTTATAGTCGCAGCATCGAGCACACTAGCCTTTGGTGCGGAAGAAGAGGCGCATGATGAAGATGCGCTGCAAGAAATTGTAGTTACTGCACCATTTGAAGCATCAGAGGCAGAAACTGCATTGCCTATTGGCATCCTCACTGGTGAGGCGCTTAGAGAAAAAGTGACTAACAGCCTGGGTGATACCTTAAAAAATGAGATTGGTGTCAACAATGCCTCATTCGGTACGGGTGTGGGCCAACCCATTATTCGAGGTCAAACCGGTGGTCGAGTCACGGTATTGCAAAATGGCGTTGGTATTACAGATGTTTCAAACATCAGCCCAGACCATGCCAATAGCACGGAAGCACTTTTAGCAAATCGTATTGAAGTAGTGCGTGGACCATCTACGTTGCTCTACGGTAGTGGCGCGATTGGCGGCGTGGTAAATGTCATCGATAACCGCGTTCCGGAATCCTTAGTCGATGAAACTAATTTCACAATTCAACAAACCCGAAACACAGTCAACGACGAAGATAAAACTATTATTAGTCTCGATGCTTCGGCAGGAAACTTTGCTTTTCATCTCGACGCGTTCCGACGAGAAAACGACAATGTAGAAGTTAAAGGCTTCGCCATTGATGAGTTTTCGGTAGAACAACTCGAAGAGCTCGTTCACGAGCACCTGGAAGAAGAAGGCCACGATGAAGACGAGGATCATGACGAAGAAGAAGGTCATGATGAGGAAGAATTCGAAAACACTAATGGCTTCATCGGCAACTCAGACTCAGAGTCTGATGGTGGTACTGTTGGGTTTTCCTGGGTTGGCAATCGTGGCTTCATCGGTTTTTCCGTTAATGAACTTAACAACAACTATGGCCTACCGCCCGGTGCTCATGCACATCATGGCGAAGAAGAACATGGTGACGAAGAAGAGCATGACGAGGGCGAAGAAAAGCATGACGAAGAGGAAGAAGGTCATGGCCATGAAGAAGACGTGGAGTTTGTGCGCATCGACATGGAAAGCCGCCGCTACGATCTGCGTGGTATGTACCAGTTCTCAGACAGCTGGGTTGAGTCTATCCGTGGCTCCTTAGGTTTCACCGATTACGAGCACAGTGAAGTCGAATTCTTTGAAGATGGTGGAAGGGAAGTCGGTACATTTTTCAGCAATGAGGGTACCGAAGGGCGATTTACCTTAACTCACGTACCTATGGGGAATTGGACCGGTGTCTGGGGCTTCCAGTTTAGCGATTCTGAATTCAGCGCTATTGGTGAAGAAGCTTATATTCCTCGCTCTGACATTACTTCGCGCGGATTGTTTGGAGTTGAGCGCTATAACAATGGCAACCTCACTGCAGAGATTGGTGTGCGTTTCGAAGACAATAACATCGATCCAAATGGCCGATGCGAAGCAGACAATACCGCATCAAGCCTGAGCGGAAGCATTCTGTATGACGTAAATCCAGACTCGAATGTGTTGTTTGGTCTGTCCAGATCAGAACGTTCCCCGGCAGTAGAAGAGTTGTTCTCTAACGTTTCAGCCGCCACCTGTGCGCGTTCCGCCGATGATGAGGACCTGGTTCTTCACGCGGCGACCAACCTCTTAGAGATTGGCAACCCAAATCTCAATGAAGAAACTTCCAACAATTTTGAGTTTGGCTACCGGGTTCACAGTGGTCCAGTTACTGGTGAATTCAGCGCTTACTACAATGAAATTGATGACTACATCTTTTTGGACCTAACAGGTGAGGAGTTTGAAGAGCAACAAATTGCGACTTACCTTTCCAGAGACGCCACATTCCGAGGTCTTGAAGGTGAAATTTCTTTCAGTCTGATGGAAGGGGCTAACTCTTCACTCGCATTAAGCCTATTTGGCGATCTAGTTGACGCGGAATTCGATGCGGGTGGAAATGTGCCTCGCATACCTGCGGCTAAGATGGGTGCCGAGCTACGTTACTTTGGTTCAAACTGGAGTGTGCATCTTCATGTCACTGACGTGAACGAGCAAGATGACGTCGGCGAATTAGAGCTGGTTACTGATGGCTACACTTTGGTTTCATTGTATGCCGACTACCATGTTTCATTCGGCAACGACAGTGAACTCAAATTGTTTGCTCGCGGTGACAACTTGTTAGACGAAGAAGTGCGTAATCACGCATCTTTGTTGAAAAACTTCGCGCCTGAGCCAGGCCGTGGTTTCACTTTCGGTCTTCGATTGGAATATTAATCATTATCTACTAGAGATAGTGGGAGTTACCGATGAAGATACGAGCAACCAGCTTATGGCTTTGCCTAATTGCACTCGCTTTATATCCGCTGTTGAGTGTGGCACAGCAATCTACTGAGAGAGCTTCCTCTGATTCATTTCAACTGGCAGAACTTGATGTTCTGCCAGGGGAATCAATCAGCGGAGAGATATCTATTCCATCTGTAAATGGTGATGCCGGTACTTTTATACCCGTAACTATTTTTCATGGGCTACGGAAAGGGCCGGTATTAACTCTTATTGCAGGCATCCATGGATCGGAGTACTCGCCGATTATGTCCATGCAAGAGCTGCCACCGCTACTCGATGCAGCGCAAATGGCGGGGACACTAATAATCGTACATATCGCCAACATGCCAGCATTCACTGGGAGAACCATTTATTTTGGTCCGCAAGATCTTAAGAATTTGAATCGATCTTTTCCTGGTAAGCCCGACGGCACAGTAACAGAGCGCATCGCTCATGCCTTAACTACTCATGTTATTAAGCCGGCTGATTACGTAATTGATATTCATTCGGGTGATGGCAACGAAAGTTTGCGTCCTTCTTATAGTGCTTACTATGCGGAAGCAGGTGGAGAGCAAGTAATTAATGAATCGAAACGTATAGCAGTCGCCTTTGGCTTAGAAACCATTGTGCAGTTTGCCGGTGATTACGATTCAGTTGATGATGCGATCTACACAAGTGCGCAAGCAGTTACCTTGGGAATACCAGCGATGGATGTCGAGTCAGGCGAGCTTGGCATTATCGACAATACATTTATCGATCCGATTACCAAGGGCGCTCTCAATGTCCTGAAGGAATTGGGCATGATCGAAGGAGAACCCGATCTTCCGGAGAATCCTTTATTCATTGCCGATAGAGCGAGAATCTATAGTGAGCATACGGGTATTTGGTATGCCGACTCATTAGTGCAAACCGGAGACTATGTCACCGAAGGAACGAGGCTAGGTCACATTACTGACTACCACGGCAATGAATTACAAACGGTCTATGCACCAGGCTCAGGTGTGTTGCTTATATTGTTCGGGACGCCACCAGTAAATGAAGGTGACAATATAGTAGTAGTAGGAAAGGTAGGAAGGGTGCCGAACTGAGGAAGTTCGTTTATTAGCTATCGCTTGCTGTACTTGCTTCTTCTTCGCTACCGTCGTCTTCAGCTCCGCTCGGCACGAAGTCACCCGTGAAGCTTACGAGCTGATCATTCACGAAGAATACGCTGACTCGATCCTGGCCACGAACACCGCCACCGGGTTGGTAGTTGTACACATAGTCCCAACGATCTTGATGGTAGGGATCTCTCACTAGCGGCGTGCCCATAACGAAGATCACTTGACGCTTGGTCATGCCAGGTCGAAGTTGATCTACCATGTCCTGGGTGATGATATTGCCTTGGGGAATACCGATCTTATAAACGCCTGGAAAATCTAACGAACCGATGTTGCCGCACCCTGTTAGAAGGGCGGTCAATGCAATCGATCCAACTGTTTTAGATAGCGTTTTCATCGGTCTATTTTCTGTCTATGTATCGGTCTTCAAAAGCCCAAGTTTCGGAATTCACGCGTTTTTTCTGGGCCTTTTATCGGCGCATGAGAGCGGGCATAATACCTCGATTCTGTTCTCAGGCCAAAAAGCTGGCGTTCAACACTACGTCTGAAGCGAAAATAGTCAGAAGTGTGAGGCGACTCATTAGACAGCCAAAGAGTAGAATTCGTTCCAAACCCTGCGAAAATTGAGAATCCACTATGTCCAGCGAAAATCAGGAACTGCGCAAAGCGGGACTGAAAGTTACCCTCCCTAGAATCAAGATCCTGCAGATTCTTGAGAGTTCAGATACAAAGCATCTGAGTGCTGAAGATGTGTACAAAGCGCTAATTGAAGCTGATGAAGATGTGGGTTTGGCGACGGTGTATCGTGTGTTAACGCAATTCGAAACTGCCGGCTTAGTGACGCGACATCATTTTGAAGGGGGTCATTCCGTTTTCGAATTGATGCCGGACGATCATCATGACCACATCGTGTGTGATAGCTGTGGCAAAGTTGAAGAGTTCTATGACGAGATCATTGAGCAGCAACAAGAAAAAATTGCAAAGAAGCACGGCTTTAAAATTACCGATCACAGCATGTATTTGTACGGCATTTGCAAACAATGCCAGGACGAAGATAAAGCCTAGGCGAGATTCGCTACCATTTGTTGCGCGTGCGCTAGAGACTCGTCGGTCAACTCGTCTCCACCCAGCATGCGTGCTACTTCCCTGATTCGGGCATCATCATCTAACTGAGCGATAGCGGTTTGTGTGCCGTCATCTACACTGGCTTTGGAGACAAAGTAATGCTGGTGACCCTGGCTGGCGACTTGTGCTTGATGAGTTACACATAGAATCTGTGTGCGTCCACCCAAGCTGCGCAACAGCTCACCAACAGTCTTGGCAACTCCGCCTCCGATTCCCACGTCTACTTCGTCGAACACCAGACTTGGGGTTTGTGAGGTTTGTGCAGTGATCACTTGAATAGCCAAACTTATACGCGACAGTTCACCGCCTGATGCAATTTTGATGAGTGGTTGGGCGGGTTGCCCGGGGTTAGTCACGATTAGAAACTCGATGGTTTCATTGCCGCTGTGATGCGGCGTGCCACCGTCGTTTTCTACAAATTGAATTTCAATCTCGGCATGGGGCATGCCCAGTTCATGTAACTGAGAGTTGATCTGCTTGCTTAAACTTGTGGCTGCTTTCTTCCGTTGCTTGCTTTGGTCTTTAGCGAGTTTCGCAAATTGTTCCCGGAGCAGATCGTCATTGGCTTGCAAGGTCGCAAGCTCTTCATCGCTGTTTTCAAAACGATTGAGTTGGCTTCTTAAATCAGCAATCAGTTGGCTGAGTTCTTTCGGTGTGATTTTGTGTTTGCGTGCCACGTCATGCAGTTTGCCTAGCCGATTGTTGATGAAATTCAATCGTTCGGGGTCAGCATCAAATCCATCGCGAAAATGCCGTAGTTCATTAACTGCTTCTTCAATTTGAATTTGTGCATTTTCCAACAGACCGTGGGCAGACTTAATAGCGTCTGATTTATCCGTCATTTCCGCCAGCAACGCATTGATGGTTGATAGTTTTTCACTCAAGTTGCCTTCATCATTTTCGCTTAGCTCGGTGAGCGCGCTCTGAGACTTGGCAATGATGTCTTCGGCATTACTTAGTGACTTAAACTCAGTCTCTAATTTTTCGAACTCGTTGTCTTCAATGGCGAGCTCGTCTAATTCTTCCAATTGGTAAGACAGCAATTGAATCTGGGCGGAATTTTCTTCTGACTTCTCACTCAGAGAGGCAAGCTGTTGATGGTTTTGCTGCCATTGTTTCCACGTCGAGCTCACATTGGCCTTGAGCTTTGCATCGACTCCAAAGTCATCTAGCAGTCTGAGGTGAGTAGATTTCTGTAATAGAGACTGATGCTCATGCTGGCTGTGAATATCGATCAGCATTTCACCCAGTGCTTTGAGGCTGGAAAGATTGACGGGCGATCCGTTGATGTAAGCACGTGAACGACCTTCGCTGTTTACTACCCGGCGCAGGATGCAGAGTTCTTCCTGTTCGTCCGACAACAAATCATTTTCCGCCAGCCACTCTCGTGCTGCGTCGATATTGGATGTATCGAACTCTGCTGAAATTTCTGCTTTGGAAGCGCCTGAACGAACAATGGTTTTGTCGGCGCGGTCTCCGAGAGTGAAACCCAGCGCGCCCAGAATAATGGATTTACCAGCACCAGTTTCGCCGGTTAACACGGTCATGCCGTTGTGAAATTCGATCTCGAGTGAGTCGACGGTGGCGTAATTCTTAATCGCGAGATGAGACAGCATGGCGTGACAGTATATTTGAAGCGGAGAGGCTAAAACACCGCTTAAATTCGCTTCCTGGAAAAAGTCACTCGAAATGCGCCAAACGCTTGAATCTTGGGCGCTTGGCCCCATATAGCCCAGCAGTTCATAGAATCATTGACATACTCCTGTCCTTGGTTCGTAACCTATTGAAATTATTAGATTTAATAAGAGCCAGCAGGAGAGGGCATGGGCAACCAGTCTCAAAATGATGGGGCAGAGATTGATAACCCCGAAAACGAGAATGTGTCAGTAGAAGAAACTGACCAGGCAGCAGCTGATAGTGGTGATCTGGAGCAGGAGCTTTCGCTCGCCCAGGCGCTGGAAAAATTAGCTGACGCAGAGGCAGCGACGGCCCGGGCAAAAGACGATTTGTTGCGCGTTCAGGCGGAGATGCAGAACCTGCGCCGTCGCACAGAGCAAGATGTCGAAAAGGCCCATAAATATGGGCAGGAAAGATTCAGCACTGAGCTTCTGAGTGTGTTGGACAATCTGGAACGCGCATTGGCGGCCGCCAGCGATAGTGAAGATGAGAGTGTTAAGGCCATTCATGAAGGGGTGGATCTAACCTTGAAGAGCTTCATCGACTGCTTTAACAAATTCAATATCGAAGCAGTGGATCCCCTTGGTGAGCCGTTCGATCCGGATTTGCATCAGGCGATGTCCATCCAGGAAAACGCCGACGTTGAGCCAAATACAGTGATTGCTGTAATGCAGAAAGGCTACACCTTGCACGGCCGGGTTATCAGGCCAGCGATGGTAATGGTGTCGAAAGCGGCAGGGAGCTAGTTAGGAATATTGGGATTCGTGCAGGTTGTTCTTACAAGGTCACAAATGATTTTGTGAGAGAAATCCTAAACGAGATTGAGCGGGCTCAAAAATCCCGCAATTTTTTAAAGGTTTTAAGGCCCAAATCCTTGAAATAAGCAGGATCGGGCCAATATTTGAGGCATCGGTAACAGGCCACAGGACAGAAGTGGCGCCGGCAAGATTAAAGCGGAGAACGTAACATGGGTAAGATAATTGGAATCGATTTGGGTACTACCAACTCCTGCGTAGCAGTGATGGATGGTGGTGAAGCCAAAGTCATCGAGAATGCGGAAGGAGATCGTACAACTCCCTCGATTATTGCCTATACCAATGAAGGTGAAACTCTAGTTGGCCAGCCCGCCAAACGACAGGCAGTAACAAATCCAACAAACACACTTTTTGCTATCAAGCGATTGATTGGTCGTCAGTTCAAAGACGACGTCGTCCAGAAAGATATCAAGATGGTTCCCTATGGCATCGTTGAAAACGACAACGGTGATGCATGGGTAGAAGTTAATGGCGAGAAGATGTCTCCTCCTCAGATATCTGCGCAAGTCCTCAAGAAGATGAAGAAGACTGCGGAAGATTATCTGGGCGAAGAAATCAAAGAAGCAGTAGTCACGGTGCCTGCTTACTTCAATGACTCGCAGCGTCAGGCAACTAAAGATGCTGGCAAGATTGCTGGTCTCGATGTTAAACGAATCATTAATGAGCCGACTGCAGCAGCACTGGCTTATGGCATGGACAAGAAAGCTGGCGATGCCACGATTGCTGTCTATGACCTGGGTGGTGGTACTTTCGATATCTCAATTATTGAGATTGCGGAGACCGACGGCGAGCACACGTTTGAAGTGTTATCGACTAACGGTGACACCTTCCTCGGTGGTGAAGATTTTGACTTGCGTCTGATCGATTACTTGGCAGATGAGTTCAAGAAAGAATCTGGTATGGATCTGCACAGCGATCCACTCGCATTGCAGCGTCTAAAAGAAGCGGCTGAGAAAGCAAAGATTGAACTGTCTTCAGCACAACAAACTGAAGTTAACCTGCCGTACATTACAGCAGACGCCAGCGGACCTAAGCACTTGGTGCAGAAGCTAACTCGTGCGAAGTTCGAATCGCTGGTTGAAGACCTGGTTGAGAAAACACTAGCTCCAGTTAAGACTGCGCTACAAGATGCTGACCTTGATGCTTCAGGTATCAATGATGTGATTCTGGTCGGTGGCCAGACTCGTATGCCATTGGTACAGCAAAAAGTAGCTGAGTTTTTCGGCAAAGAAGCACGTCGTGATGTTAACCCTGATGAAGCGGTAGCCATGGGTGCGGCGATCCAGGCAGCTGTTCTGTCAGGTGACGTTAACGATGTATTGCTTCTAGATGTCACGCCACTCACTTTAGGTATCGAAACTCTTGGTGGTGTTGCGAGTCCATTGATCGACAAGAACACGACTATTCCAACCAAGAAGAGCCAGGTGTTCTCAACCGCAGATGACAATCAAACTGCAGTGACTATTCATGTTGTGCAAGGTGAGCGTAAACAAGCGTCTGAGAATAAGTCTCTGGGTCGATTCGACTTGAGCGACATTCCACCTGCGCCTCGCGGTATGCCACAAATTGAAGTGTCTTTTGATCTTGATGCGAACGGTATTCTGAACGTATCGGCCAAAGACAAAGCAACTGGCAAGGAACAGTCGATTGTCATTAAGGCATCTAGCGGATTGTCTGACGACGAGATTGATCAAATGATTAAGGACGCTGAAGCTCATTCAGCGGACGATGCAAAGTTTGAAGAACTCATCACTGCGCGTAACACAGCTGATGGTCTGATTCACGCAACGAAGAAGACGCTTGAAGAAGCGGGTGACAAAGCAACCGATGAAGAGAAGGATGCAATCAACAATGCAATCACTGCATTAGAAGAAGCATTGAAAGGCGATGACAAAGATGAGATCGAAGCTAAGACTAAAGATCTCACCGATGCATCAACCACATTAGCGCAGAAGTTATACGCAGAACAGCAAGCTGCTGGAGCAGAAGCTGGTGCTGCGGATGATGCAGGTGCTGCTGATGCTGGACCTGATGATGCAGTAGATGCAGAGTTTGAAGAAGTAAAAGAAGAAGATAAGTAACCTCTTATCCACTTCGACCGAACCGGGGTCAGATTAAAAATACGAAACCGTATTTTTTAATCTGACCCCAATTTGTGAGAACGGGAAACAAATAACTCATGTCCAAACGCGACTATTATGAAGTGCTCGGTGTAGAACGGGGCGCGTCAGAAGCCGAGATTAAAAAGGCTTATCGTCGCGTGGCTATGAAACACCATCCCGATCGCAATCCTGACGACAAAGAAGCCGAAGAAAAGTTTAAGGAAGCAAACGAAGCATTCGAAGTGCTTTCTGATGGCGATAAGAAAGCCCGCTACGATCAATATGGTCATGCCGGTGTTGAAGGGCAAACTCACGGTGGTTCTGCCGATTTCAGTGATATCTTCGGAGATATCTTTGGCGATATCTTTGGAGGAGGCCGCGGTGGTGCTCGCAGCCATGTTCGCAAGGGCGCTGACCTGCGCTACAACCTGGAGTTATCTCTCGAAGAAGCGGTGACGGGTAAGACGGTACAAATCCGTGTTCCCACTACAGTCACTTGCGACAATTGTGATGGCAGCGGGGCGAAACCAGGTACACAACCTGTTGATTGTTCTACCTGTGGCGGTCATGGTCAGGTGCGAATGCAGCAGGGATTCTTCTCTGTTCAGCAAACTTGTCCGCGCTGCCAAGGCGCTGGCAAGCAAATCAAAGATCCATGTCATGTTTGTCATGGGCGCGGCAATGTAGAAGAAACCAAGACACTCTCGGTCAAAGTTCCCGCTGGCGTGGACAATGGCGATCGCATTCGTTTGACCGGAGAAGGCCAGGCGGGTGTGCACGGTGGTCCACCGGGTGATCTCTATGTTGAGATGCATGTAAAGCCGCACGAAATTTTTGAACGCGATGGACGTCACTTGCATTGTGAAATTCCCATCGGGTTTGTTGATGCTGCACTCGGTGGTGAGCTCGAAGTACCTACCCTGGATGGCAAAGTAAAACTGAAGATCCCTCCAGAAACTCAAACTGGAAAACTGTTCCGATTACGTGGCAAGGGTGTAACGCCGATCCGTGGTGGCGGTGCAGGCGATTTGCTGTGCCGAGTCGTACTGGAAACGCCAGTTAACTTAACTGCACGTCAAAAAGAATTACTGGAAGAGTTTCAGGAAATTCGTATCAAAGAAGGTAGTCGCCAATCGCCCAGGGAAAAATCCTGGTTCGATGGTGTGAAGAAATTTGTTGATGACCTGATTGACTAGGACATCGTCAAAAGTTTTTGATGCACCTTCGGGTCTAGTCGCGGACCATACTGAGATACCACAGTTGCTGACGCAATACTGGCAAGCGCTCCCGCTTCTTCAAATCCCATTCCATTAGTAATGCCATAAAGAAAAGCACCGGCGTACATATCGCCAGCACCATTCGTATCCACTACTGGCACACGACGTGGCGCGATCTCAATGGCCCGCTCGCCATCAAATAACACTGATCCTTCATCGCCGCGAGTTAAGGCAAATCGTTTGGCTTTTGACTTGAGTGCTTCGAAAGCTTCATCAAAAGTATCTTTGCCGGACCACAGTTGTGCTTCCTTAAAATTACAGAACAGCAAATCAACGCCATCGCCTAATATCTCATTCACATCATTGAGGAAAAATTCCAGCATAGATGGATCGGAAAAAGTCATGGCGGTAGTGATGTTGTTTTGCTTTGCGAATTCCTTCATTTCGAGAATGGCGGCTTTCGCAGTAGGTGACGTCGCTAGATAACCTTCGAGATACATGATTTCTGATTCTCGAGCGGCTTCGAAATCCATTTCAGTTATTGAAATAGCGTCGGAAACACCGAGAGAAGTATGCATAGTTCTCTCTGCGTCAGAGGTCACCATGACGATGCAGCTGCCACTAATGCCTTCCGCTCGTTGGCTATTCTTATTGGTCTCAATGTTGTGATGACCAAGCTGTTCCAAAAAGTAATCGCCCGCATCATCATTTGCCAAGCGACAGGAGTAGAAAGCGTTGCCACCAAATTGGCTTATGGCATAAAGCGTATTCGCCGCAGATCCACCACCAGCTTGCTTCTTGATGCCGTAGCGCTCTTTTGCCTTTTCGAGAATGGCATTGTGTTCGTTTCTGTCACCGAGAGTAGTAATGCCTTTTTGTAGACCAATTTCTTCAAGAAAAGAGTCTTCTACTTCGAATTCCTTATCGACCAGGGCATTGCCGATGCCATACACGTCGTATTTTGCCATCACTATGTTCCGATTGGTTTTAAACTAACTTGCTGCAACAGCCGCAAAAGCTTTCTCGGCTGCGTCGAGTGTGAGTTGAATTTCATTCTCGCCATGTGCGCTCGATACGAAGCCAGCTTCGTAGGCAGAAGGTGCGAGGTAAATGCCTTGATTAAGCATTTCATGAAAATAAATTTGGAAATGATCCTTATTGCACTGCATGACTTGGTCAAAACGTCTGACTTCTTTCTCTGTAGAGAAGAAACAACCAAACATGCCGCCAACTTGATTCGTGGTGAAGGGAACGCCTGCCGCGTCCGCTCTTTCTTGTAATCCAGATAGCAAACTACTGGTACGCTCAGAAAGCTTTTCGTAGAAGTCCGGCTCAGCAATCGCATCCAGCATGGCCAGGCCTGCGGCCACTGCTAATGGACTACCTGAAAGTGTACCGGCTTGATAGACCGCTCCAGAGGGAGCGATGCAATCCATGATGTCTGCCCTTCCGCCAAACGCACCAACTGGTAGACCCCCGCCAATCACTTTACCCATGGTCGTTAGGTCAGGCGTCACATCGTAAACCGATTGTGCGCCACCAAGTGCGACTCGAAAACCTGTCATTACTTCATCAAAGATGAGTAAGGCGCCATGGTCTGAACACTGTTGGCGTAAGGTTTGTAGAAATTCTATTTCAGGTGGTACGCAATTCATGTTGCCAGCAACTGGCTCAACGATGACACAAGCAATGTCGTTACCATGTTGTTCAAAAAATTCACGTACTCCAACGCTGTCATTAAAACTAAGCACGTGAGTGAGCTCTGTATATGCTTTGGGCACACCTAAGGAATCAGGTTCACCTAATGTAAGAGCACCCGATCCAGCCTTCACGAGCAGGCCATCTACATGGCCGTGATAACAACCTTCAAACTTCACCACTAAATCGCGGCCGGTAAAGCCACGGGCCAATCGGATGGCACTCATTGTGGCTTCTGTTCCCGAAGTGACCAGGCGTACTTTTTCAACGGATGGAACGATCTCGCAAATTCGCTTGGCGATATCGACTTCCGCCTCGGTTGAAGCGCCGTATCCCAACCCTTTTTCCAGTTGTCCTTGCAGGGCAGCAACCACATTTGCATGACAGTGCCCCAGGATTAACGGACCCCAAGCACCGACATAGTCGACATAGCGATTGCCGTCGCTATCGATTAGGTAAGCTCCTTCTCCTCCTTGGAAAAAGAGTGGATTTCCGCCGACGCCTTTGAAAGCGCGAACAGGTGAATTTACTCCACCAGGGATGTATTGCAGGGCTGAGTCGAAGAGCTTTTGAGATTGTGTACGGTCTGTCATTTGGTGCATTGAGAATTGTCAGGAGGCGCCATTGTGCGCATTGAATACATGGTTGGCAACTAGCAATTGGTGAATACGAAGGAATTGAGTTTTCAGACTAAAGTTTCTGTTTATTCCAGTAGCTTCTGTTGGGTACATGATTGCCAAAACCAATGCGGTAGCCGTGGCTTAATGATTCCCAAGTAAAGCGTTGGGCATTTTGAACAGCTTCGCGTACGTCAACTTTATGGGCGAGATAACCAGCAATTGCAGCGGCCAATGTGCAGCCTGAACCGAGGTAGTTGTCTTCCAGGCGTGGCCAGTTGAAGAGCGTTGGTTCCTGGTGCACTGAATAGAAGCGATTAATCACACCTGGAGTTTGAGCATGGGTGCCAGTGAGTAAAATGTTTTGGCAACCCAGCTCTAACAATTCATTGGCACAGGCATCCAAGTTATCCGAGGTAGGTGCGAGGCTTTTTATCTCGTCGGTATTCGGAGTTAGTACGGTAGTAAGTGGTAACAACAAATTCTTGATGGCATCTTGGAGATCAGCAATCGAATACTGGCCGCCATCTTTACTCGGAAAATCCGGATCCAGCACAACCGGAATGGAACTGTAATCTTTGAGAAGTGTATGAATGACTTCTATTGATTCCACACTACTGAGCAATCCGATTTTAAAACTAAGAATCGGCATGTCTTCCAATACCGCCCGCGCTTGCTGAATCAATGTTGTTGCATCGGTGGCGGATGTGCTGAGTACATCCTGAGTATTTTGAACGGTTAACGACGTTGTTATGGGAGTGCAATGACACCCAATACTGAAAAGCGTCTCGATGTCTGCCTGAATGCCTGAACTGCCTGTCGGATCAATATCCGAAAAGCACATGACAGTGGGTTTGGCAGAATTCATTGATGTCAAAGGACAGGCTTAAGCACGATCAACAGCACGATGGGAATGAGCAAGAAAACCGGTAATTCGTTAAACACCCGGAAGAACACATGAGATCTCAGGCTCGTTCCTTCTCTTAACTTCATCATGTGCCACCAGCAATAGACATGATAGATAACAATTAGCCCAACCAAAGCCAGTTTGACATGCATCCACCACCACGCCATGAAGTAGGACCAATTGGCAATTAAAAGCCATCCACCTAAAAGGATGGTGGCGATTGCTGATGGCGTAGTAATGCCCCAGAAAAGTTTGCGTTCCATGATGACGAAGCGATCTTTACTGATCTGATCTTCTGCCATCGCGTGATAGACAAACAGTCGGGGCAAATAAAACAATCCACTGAACCAGCAGATCACAGCAATTATGTGGAAGGATTTAATCCAAAGCATGGTAAGGGGTTGATTGCTTCCTTTTAAGGGAAGTCATTATAGCCAATGCAGCTCTGCATGAAAGCTTTTCAAGATAAGCCTAGTTCAGTTAACCAACTGATTTTATTGCTGAAAAACCGATTGCTTATTGCATTCTCATAGACGGCGTGTATGATTCTCCTCCTCTCAGAATTCAGGGGATTTTGGATCGAACTTATCCCCCATCGGAGTCGGACGTGATTAAAGTAGGGATCGTAGGAGCAACAGGTTACACAGGGGTTGAACTCTTGCGCTTGCTTGCGCCTCGATCAGATTTGACGGTGTCGGTAATCACCTCTCGCGAACTGCAAGGCACACCGGTACACAAACATTTCCCGAATTTGCGTGGCCATTTGGATCTCGCATTCACTAGCCCCGATGATGAAGCACTTAAGTCATGTGATGTCGTATTTTTCGCAACGCCTCACGCAGTTGCGATGCACAGCGTTAGAGCGCTGTTAGAAGCGGATGTGAAAGTGATCGATTTGTCTGCGGACTTTCGCATTAAAGATCAGGCAAAGTGGGAGTCTTGGTACAACACTGAACACGCTTGTCCCGACTTAATAGAAGAAGCTGTTTACGGGCTGCCCGAGGTCAATCGAGAACATATAAAAGAAGCAAGATTGATTGCAGTGCCTGGCTGTTACCCCACAGCGGTACAACTTGGCTTTTTGCCATTGATTGAAGCAGACATCGTGGATACCTCCCGCCTCATAGCTGATGCTAAATCTGGGGTGAGCGGAGCGGGTCGCAAAGCGGTCGAAGACTATTTACTGTGCGAGGCTACGGAATCCATTAAAGCCTATGGATTGACCGGACATCGGCATCACCCAGAGATCAGCCAGGGCCTGGCGCTGGCGGCGAATTCCGAGGTGAAACTCACCTTCATTCCTCATCTCACTCCCATGGTTCGAGGCATATTGGCCACTCTTTATGCACCGGTGAAATCTGGTACTTCTGTCACATTGGAACGGTTGCAAACAATTTTTGAAGATAGGTATTCTAGTGAGCCTTTCGTCGATGTTTTGGAATCCGGTGATTCACCGGCCACAAGATCGGTAAAAGGGTCAAATAAGTGTGCAATTTCAGTCACTTATTCGGTTGAGACTGAGACTGTAATCGTGCTGGCAGCTGAAGACAATTTGGTCAAAGGCGCCTCAGGGCAAGCGGTCCAGAATCTCAATATTATGTTTGGCTTGGATGAAACGGCAGGGCTAGAAGGAATAGCGCTGTTGCCATAAGAAAGCGCTGCGAGCATCGGGAATCGAATGCTCTCAAAGCAAACTATTTAGAGACATCTAAATGCCCAATGTAGTTAAAGGAAGCAAACAAGAACGCATGATCGTAGTGCCACACCGGCCACGACAGCGTGCTCTGTTTACCTTGGTTTTAGTCGCCGGGGTGGTTGTTGCCGCTTTAGGTGGCTGGGCTTCTGGTTACTACACCACTTTAGTTGCACAACAATCTGAGCAGGCTTCAAGAGAAGACCTCGTTGCCAGCTTAAATGCCGTGCAATCAGAGAACGAAGATTTGCGCCGCCAGTTGGCAATATTGGATCGGGCCAGCATCATGGATCAGCGCGCGAATGAAGAAGTGCAATCGACTAATCGCACTTTGCGCGAGCGGGTTGCTCAGCTGGAACAAGATATCGTCTATTACCGGCAAGTTGTTTCAGAAGAAACAGAAGACACTGGCTTGATGGTCGGCGCTTTGGATATATCAGCCACTGCATTGCCTGAACGATACAGTTACCGATTGGTTTTGCGGCAGGAAGATGCTGATGGAGATACTTTTCTCACTGGTCACGTAAACGTCAACCTTATCGGTACGCAAAATGATGAGCAGGTAATCTACCCGCTACGAGAAATATCGGAAGATGAAGATCAGTTGGATAT
The DNA here is from genome assembly GCA_965262465.1 of uncultured Pseudohongiella sp. Taxonomy (GTDB): domain Bacteria; phylum Pseudomonadota; class Gammaproteobacteria; order Pseudomonadales; family Pseudohongiellaceae; genus UBA9145. The sequence goes on from OZ253535.1 coordinate 476,963, forward strand.
TCGACTTCGATTCAAGTATTTTCAGAACATAGAGGGAGAACTGGCACTTCCTGATGGATTTGAACCAGACCGAATTCAGATAGCTGCGGTATCAGTAGAGCCAGTTGAGAAAACAGTTAATCAAGATTTTAGTTGGGTAGTTGAAAACAACTAATCAAAGTTGGAACGCACAGAAAAGCGAATAGGAAGATAGGATAGCAATCATGTTTGGCGCTAAAGACGAAAAGCACACTTCTTCAGCCGATGCCCATACCTTAGTTTCCCGAACTACGGAAATTGTTGGTGACATTCATTTCAATGGTGAACTCATCATTGAAGGAAAAGTGAAGGGCAACATCTATGCGGAAGATGATTCCAAGGCGCTAATCCGTGTAGCAGAAAAAGGTTCAGTGGAGGGTGAGATTTGTGTGCCTTCTGCCGTGGTGAATGGTCTGGTGCAAGGCGACGTGCGCTCTGCAACCCACATTGAGCTCGCCGCAAAAGCCGTGGTGGTAGGCAATGTCTATTACAACCTGATCGAAATGGTCATGGGGTCTGAGGTCAATGGCAATTTGCTGCACATTGGGTCGAACCATGTGGACACTAAGCGCCTGACCGCCGATAAGCGGAAACTACCCTACGATAAGAAATCCGTAGAACAGGATTAATCCGCCCAAGTCTCAAGGGGCTGCATCCGCAGCCGAACTGGTCTATAATACCCGACTAATTTCCTAAGTTATTTAGCCTGCTATTTAATTTGAGAATCCAGACCCCATATCTGGTTTGAGAACTCGAGAAGCACAATGTCAGTAGTACAAACCGCAGAACCCGTCATCATGACCTTCACCGACAACGCCGCGGATAAGGTGCAAAGCCTTATTGCGGAAGAGGGTAATGACAAGCTGAAGTTACGCGTATTCGTAACTGGTGGTGGGTGCTCAGGCTTTCAGTATGGCTTTGCGTTCGAAGAAGACATCAAGGAAGACGACACCATCATTGAAAACAAGGGCGCATCTCTTGTTGTCGATCCGTTGAGCTATCAATATCTGGTGGGTTCCAAGATCGACTATTTGGAAGGGTTGGAAGGATCTCGTTTTGTCGTCGACAATCCTATGGCGACAACTACTTGCGGCTGCGGCGCTTCATTCTCTATTTAGCATCTAGCGCGCTAACTCGTTTCAGGCGCGATAAATTCCACCCAAAATAATTGGCTCACTGGCTCCAGTGAATTTGGTTGTATCTATTTTGCGACCAGCTAGTGTCTCTCGTGCGATCCAGGCGAAGGCAACTGCTTCCACCCAGTCAGGATCCATTCCGATTGCTTGTGTACTTTCAACTTTGCAGTTTTCCATGTGGGCACTAAGTGCTTCCATCAATGCTGTGTTGTGAGCACCACCTCCACATACAAACACTTCATTGGCATTGCAATGTTCATGTAGTGCATCAGCTAGCGATCGCGCAGTAAGTTCAAGCAAAGTGGCCTGCACATCTTCAGGAGTGACTGAGTCAGATAGCTGACTGAGTTTGTCGCTCAACCAATCTCCGTTGAACAATTCACGACCTGTGCTTTTGGGCAATGGTTTTGCGAAGTAGGGCTCTTCCAACAACAGAGCTAGCAAATCGGAATTGACCTTTCCTGACCTCGCCCAGTCACCATTTGCATCAAACTTTTTGCCCAAGTGTTTGTCGATCCAGTAATCCATCAACACATTGCCTGGGCCTGCATCAAAAGCCTTGGAATCTGAATCTCTACATAAGCAAGTGATATTGCTAAACCCGCCAATGTTGATGATTGCTCGATCTGCATTGGAAGAGCTGAAAACATGCTGATGCAATAATGGGGCAAGTGGCGCCCCTTGGCCGCCAGCAGCAATATCTCTGCCGCGAATGTGGCCAACTACTGTGATGCCAGTCTGATACGCAAGTGTATTGGCATCTACTAGTTGTAAAGTAAATGGGTTTTCACTATCGGGTTCGTGCCACACGGTTTGCCCATGATTACCAATCGCCGCAACAGCACTGCTATCGATGCTGGACTTTGACAACAATTCTGCAACTGCGTCAGCAAACAAGTTTCCTAGCTTGATGTGAGTAGAACCGAGTTGCGACAAACTGATGTTGTTGCCTTTGCAAAGCTCTAACACTTCTTCGCGTAATGTATCGGGAATGGCATGGCTATGGGTGGCGATCAGCTCAGGTATGTCAGCGGCGAAATTCACGAGCGCCGCATCAACACCATCAACACTGGTGCCGGAAATCAGCCCAATGTAGTAGTCCATGTTTGACATGATTAGTCTGCGCTGGGTTGGCTTGATAGAGTCAGAGAGCTGTTTAGATTGCTGAATTGTTGCAGCAAATTAGCCGTCTGGCTACGAAAACGATCCATCTCGGCGGGATCGATCGATTCCGCTTTGGGTAGTCTGTGATGTACGGTACGCGGATTATAGTGTGTGCCGCTTATGAGGAATTCATAATGCAGATGCGGACCAGTCGCACCGCCCGTAGCGCCAACATAGCCAATCACTTCGCCTTGTCTTACCCGATCGCCTTTGCTCACTGCATAACGCGATAGATGTGCATATTTGGTTTCGAATCCACCTGCATGTTTCACAACGATTAAGTTGCCAAATGATCCGTTACGCGCAGCCCAAGTTACTCGTCCATCACTAGTCGCCCTCACTGGAGTGCCAGTTGGGGCAGCATAGTCTGTTCCTTTATGCGCACGGATTGTATTGAGAATTGGATGGCGACGTCGTGGATTAAAGTTAGAACTAATACGAAATACATCTAGTGGATTACGCAAGAACGCTTTGCGCATGCTCTCACCTTCAGGTGAATAGAATCCAAATTCACCGTCTTCATCTTCATAACGAATCGCGGTGTAGACTCTACCCTGATTAATGTATTGCGTCGCAAGAATTTGTCCTGTTTCTACAAACTCACCGTCTAAATATTTTTCTTCATAAAGAATACTGAATTGGTCGCCTTGGCGAGGGTCCAGAATAAAATCTATAACACCGCCGAAGATGTTGGCCATTTCCATGATGTGTACAGCTGGA